>JAABRX010000065.1 GCA_011390675.1 Trueperaceae bacterium
CGGCACCAGCTTCGCGCGCCCGCTCATCGCCAAGCACATGATCGAGGTCGCCGAGCGCGAGGGCGCCGACGCCGTCGCCCACGGCGCCACCGGCAAGGGCAACGACCAGGTGCGCTTCGAGCTCACCGCGTACGCGCTCAAGCCCGACGTCAAGGTGATCGCTCCGTGGCGCGAGTGGGACCTCAAGGGGCGCGAGGACTGCATCGCCTACGCCGACCAGCACGGCATCCCGACCGGCATCACCAAGGAGAAGCCGTACTCGATGGACGCCAACCTGTTCCACATCTCCTACGAGGGCGGGGTGCTCGAAGACCCGTGGAACGAACCGCCCCAGGGCATGTGGCGGCTCACCGTCGACCCCGAAGCGGCACCCGACCAGGCGCAAGTCGTCGAGATCGCCTTCGAGCACGGCAACCCGGTCGCCATCGACGGCGAGCGCCTCGACCCGGTGGCGCTGTTGACCAAGGCGAACGCCATCGCGGGCGCCCACGGCGTCGGCCGCATCGACCTGGTCGAGAACCGCTTCGTGGGCATGAAGTCGCGCGGCTGCTACGAGACGCCCGGCGGCACGCTGCTGTTCGAGGCGCACAAGGCGATCGAGCAGCTGACCCTCGACCGCGAGGTCCGGCGCCTGCGCGACGGGCTCGTCCCGCAGTACACGACGATGGTCTACAACGGCTTCTGGTACGCCCCCGAGCGCGAAGCGCTGCAGAAGCTCTTCGACGACCTCCAGCAGCCGGTCACCGGCGTCGCCCGCATGAAGCTCTACAAGGGCGGCCTGAGCGTGCTCGGACGCAAGAGCCCGAACAGCCTCTACCGGCAGGACGTCGTGACCTTCGAAGAGGACCACGTGTACGACCAGGCGGACGCCGACGGCTTCATCAAGCTCAACGCGCTGCGCCTGCGCATCGCCAAACAGCTCGCCGACGAGTCCGGCCAGAGCTGATCCGGACGTGACCCACACGTGACCGACACGCTCCCGACCCCAGCCGTCCTCGGGCGCCCAGGCCAAGCGTACGAGGCGGCCCGGCTCCGCTGGGCCACCTCCAAAGACGTGCCGCAACTGGTGGTGCTGTGGCGCACGGCCTACCCCGACGACCGGGCGGACGCGCTCGAGATGGCCGAGTGGCTCGAACGCGGCGGCGCGCTGACGATGCAGGACCGCGACGGCACGCTGCTCGCGGCGCTGCGCTGGCGCGACTTCGGCGACGGCTGGCGGGTCGACCGCGTCGCGACGCTCCCCGAGGCGCGCGGCCTCGGGTACGGACGCTGGCTGACGACCAAGGTCGAGGCGCTCGCGATCAAGCGCTCGGTGCCGTACCTGGAGCTCGCGCTCCCCGACCCCGACGGCGAGGACCAGCTGGCGTACTACCGCCGCATGGGCTACGCCCCGGCCCAGGGCTCGGACAAGACGCTGCGCAAGGTCGTCGGCGGCGAGTGGCAGACCGTGCCGCGGTTGGCCTCGTGAGCGCCAACCGCATGTGGGGCGGCCGCTTCGCCGAGGCGACCGACGAGCTGGTGCAGGCCTTCAACGCCTCGATCGACGTCGATCGCGCGATGGCGCTCGAGGACCTGGAGGGCTCGATCGCCCACGCCACCATGCTGGGCGAGCAGGGCATCGTCGCCCCCGCCGAGGCGGCCGCGCTCATCGACGGTCTGAAGGCGTTGATCGCCGACGTGGAGGCCGGCCGCATCGAGTGGTCGGTCGCGCTCGAAGACGTGCACATGAACCTCGAGAAGCGCCTGACCGAGCGGGTCGGGCCGGTCGGCGGCAAGCTCCACACCGCCCGCAGCCGCAACGACCAGGTAGCGACCGACTTCCGCCTCGCGGTGCGCGCCCGCACCGTGCGGCTGATCGAGCTGCTGCGCGAGGTGCGCGGGGTCTTCGTCGACCTCGCCGAGCGCCACGTCGACGCGATCCTCCCGGGCTACACCCACCTGCAGGTGGCGCAACCCGTGCGCTTCGGCCACCACTTCCTCGCCTACTTCGAGATGTTCACCCGCGACCAACGGCGCCTCGAGGACTCCCTCGCCCGCCTGGACGTGTCGCCCCTCGGCGCCGGGGCGCTCGCCGGCACCGGCTTCCCGATCGACCGCCACCGCACCGCGGAACTGCTCGGCTTCGTGGAGCCCGCGGCGAACTCCCTCGACGCCGTCAGCGACCGCGACTTCGCGCTCGAGTTCCTTTCGGCGGCGAGCATCGCGATGATGCACCTGTCGCGCCTGTCCGAGGAGCTCATCCTGTGGTCGTCGCAGGAGTTCGGCTTCGTGGTGCTGCCCGACTCGCACACCACCGGCAGCTCGATCATGCCGCAGAAGAAGAACCCCGACGTCGCGGAGCTGATCCGTGGCAAGACCGGCCGCGTCTACGGGGCGCTCTTCGGCCTGTTGACGGTGATGAAGGGGCTGCCGCTCGCGTACAACAAGGACATGCAGGAGGACAAGGAGGGGGTGTTCGACGCCGCGGCCACGCTGGCCGTCTGCCTGCGGCTCACTGCGGACATGCTCCCCAAGATGCAGGTCCAGAGCGAGCGCACCCGCTTCGCTGCCGGGCGCGCCTTCAGCAACGCCACCGACCTCGCCGACCACCTGGCGCGCGGCGGCCTCCCCTTCCGCGAGGCCCACGAGGCGGTCGGCAAGCTCGTCGCGATCGCGCTCGCCGAGGGCTGCGACCTGCAGGACCTACCGCTCGAACGCCTGCGCGAGGTGGCGCCCCAGCTGAACGACGACGTCTACCGCGTGCTCGACGTCGAGAGCGTGGTCGACGCGCGCACCAGCTACGGCGGCACGGCGCGGCCGCGCGTGCTCGAGCAGGTCGCGCGCGCCCGAGCTGCGCTGGCGTCCGAGGCGACCGCATGAACGACCCCAAGCTCGACCTGCGCGTCCGCCCGGCCCGCGCCGGCGACGTCGTCTCCATCTTCGAGAACATCGGCTACTGGGCGGGCCAGGGGAAGATGCTCGTGCGCCCCATGCAGAACATCTTCGAGAACCTGCGCGACTTCTTCGTCGCCGAGACGGTCGCCCCCGACGGCACCGCCACGTTCGCGGGCAACGGCGCGCTGCACATCCTGTGGGGCGACATCGCCGAGGTGCGCGGGCTCGCGGTGGCGCCCGGCGTCCAGGCGCAGGGCGTCGGCAAGGCGCTCGTCGAAGCGTGCGAGGTCGAGGCGCGCGACGTCGGCATCCCCACGCTGTTCGCGTGGACCTACTCGGTGGGGTTCTTCGAGAAGTGCGGTTTCACGCTGATCGACAAGACCAAGGACCTGCACCCACGGGTGTGGAGCGAGTGCCTGCGCTGCCCGTTCTTCGTGGGCTGCAACGAGAACGGCCTGGTCAAACGCCTGGACGGGGTGCCCATGCCGCTGAACCTCCCGGAGCCTCCGCCCACGCAGGTGCCGCCCGGCATCCGCTGACGGACCGAGCGGTCGCCCTCACCGGCCCGCCTTGCGGCGCGCGCGCACCGGATCGATCAAGCCTCGGCCGTGCGGCTCCAGGTGCGGCGCCCGGGCCGCGAGCTCCGCGAGGAACGCCTCGCGGTCGCGCGGCGCCACCTCCACCCAGCCGCCGGCGTCGAGGGCCACGCGGACCCGCACCAGCGACCACGAGGGGCCCGTCAGCGGACTCAGGAGCGGCGTGGCGCGCACGATGTCGCGGTACGCGAGGCGCAGGGTGAGGAAGCCGGCGCGCACCGTGAAGCCCTCGGGCTCGAGCAGGTAGCGCACCGGCAGCGCCATGCCGAGCGTGAGCGTCAGTGCGCCGACCCCCATCGCGCCGACGGCGAGCTTGATCGTCCCGGCGACGTCGGGATCCAGCAGAAGCGGCACGACGAGCGCGACGAGAACGCCCATCGCGGCGAGCACGACGGCGACGAACAGCACGTCGACGCGGGCGGGGACGGAGACGGTGCGGACCACGGGCCGAGGCTAGCACCGCCGCGGTCGCCGCGGCGCTCCGGCGGTAGCGTCGCCCAGCGGTAGAGTCGGCACGTGACCGACGCGACCGACGTGACCCGACCCGACCCGCGCCGCCGCGTCGCCCTGCTCCACACCGGCGGCACCGTCGGCATGGTGCGCGGCGACGACGGCGCCTACGCCCCGCGCCCCGGTGCGCTGGCGCAGGCGCTCGCGCGCCTGCCCGAGCTCCAAGACCCGCGCCTCCCCGACGTCCGCCTCGAGGAGCTCGACACCCTGCTCGACTCCTCGGACGTCCGCCCCGTCGACTGGCAACGCTTCGCCGACCGCGTAGCAGCTGCGTTCCACGACGGCGCCCACGGCGTCGTCGTGCTGCACGGCACCGACACCATGGCGTACACGGCGTCGGCGCTCGCCTTCCTCCTCGACGGCCTTCCCGGCCCGGTCGTGCTGACCGGATCGCAGGTGCCGCTCGTCGAGCTGCGCTCCGACGCGCGCGACAACCTGATCACCTCGCTGCTGCTCGCCGCCGCCCCCGATTGGGCCGAGGTGGCGGTGTACCTGGGCGGCGGCCTGCTGCGCGGTTGCCGCACGACCAAGGTCTCCACCCACGGGTTCGACGCCTTCGCGAGCCCCAACCTACCGCCGCTCGCGGACGTCGGCGTCGACGTCGCCTGGCGCCGCGAGCTGCTGCGCCCGCCCGCCCGCGAAGCTCTGCGCGTGCACCGCCTCGCGGACGTCGACGTCGTCGCCCTGCGGCTGTTCCCCGGCATCACCGCGGAGACGCTGCGCAACGTGCTGCGCGACCCGGTGCGCGGGTTGGTGCTCGAGACCTACGGCAGCGGCAACGCCCCGTCGCGCGACCCGGAGCTGTTGGCGGTCCTGCGCGACGCCGTCGGGCGCGGTCTGGTCGTCGTCAACGTCACCCAGTGCCTGCGCGGCAGCGTGCGCATGGGCACGTACGCCGCGGGCCGAGCGCTCGCGGACGCGGGGGTGGTGTCGGGCGGCGACCTGACCGCCGAGGCAGCGCTCGCCAAGCTCCTCGTGCTGCTCTCCCAGGGGCTCGCTCCGAGCGCCGTCGCCGCCGCGATGGGGCGCGACCTGGCGGGCGAGCGGACGCCGGAACCGGCGTGACGCCGATCCGCACGCGCCCCGAGCTCGCAGGGCTGCCGCTCGACCACGTCGCGATCGCGGTGGCCGACCTGGCCGCCGGCGACGCCTACGCGGCGCTCGGCTGGGCGCCGGACGGCGCGGACGGCGAGGTCCTCGCGCAGGGCGTGCGGGTGCGCATGCTGCGCGGCGGGCCCGGTCCGGCGCTGGAGCTGCTGGCGCCGCTCGCGGACGCGGGCGACGACGCCCCCATCGCGCGCTTCCTCGCGCGCCGCGGGCCGGGGCTGCACCACGTGGCGTTCGCCGTCCCCGACCTGGACGCCGCGATGGCGCGGCTCAGCGCCGCCGGCGCGCCGTTCGTCGACGCGGCGCCGCGCCCCGGCTTCGGCGGCCACCGCGTCGCCTTCCTCCACCCGAGCTGGACGGGCGGCGTGCTGGTCGAGCTGGTCGAGCATGCGTGAGCGCCGCCGCCGCGCGGCCGCGTGGATCGGCGCGGCGGCGTGGGCGGCCCTGCTCTTCGGGCTCTCGTCGCTGCCGGCGGGCGCCACCCCGAGCTCGCCGATCTCGTTCCCGGGCGACGACAAGGTCGTACACGCGGCGCTGTACGCCGTGTTGGGCGGGCTGCTGCGCGTCGCCATCGGGCGCACCGGGCCAGCGGTGGCGCTCGCCGCCTTCTACGGCGCGACCGACGAGGTCCATCAGGCCTTCGTCCCGGGCCGCGACGCCGACGTCTTCGACTGGCTCGCCGACCTCGCGGGGGCAGCGCTCGGGGCGGCGTTCGTGGCGCGCGTGGCGCGTGCGCGCACGTGGCGCGCTTCGCGCGGCGGGGACGGGACCCCACGGTAGAGTAGCCGGATGAAGCTCGCGATCGTCGGTGCGGGAAAGATGGGGGGCGCGGTGCTGGCCGGCGCCGTGCGGGCCGGTGTGCTCACCGCGGACCAGGTCGGCGTCTACCACCCCGACGAGGACCGCCGCGCCGCGCTCGCGGCGCGCTTCGGCGTCGCCCCGCTCGACGACGACGGCGTGCACCGTGCGGAGCGGGTGCTGATCGCCGTCAAACCTCAGTCGTTCGAGTCGGTGGCGCCGCTGATCGCGCAGCGCGGCGGCTCCTACGTCTCGCTCATGGCCGGCGTCACCACCGGCACCCTCGCCAAGCGCCTCGGCTCGCGCACCGTCGTGCGCGCCATGCCCAACCTCGGCGCCGCCGTGGGCGCGTCGGCCACCGCGCTCGCCTGGCACCCCGAAGCGGCGGTCGCGGACCGCGAGTTCGCGCGCCGGCTGTTCCTGGCCATCGGCACCGTCCACGAGGTCGCCGAATCGCTGTTCGACGCGTACACGGGCCTCGCGGGATCCGGCCCCGCCTTCGCGGCCGTCGTCGCCGAAGCGATGGCCGACGGCGGCGTGCGGGTCGGCCTGTCGCGCCAGGTCGCGCGCGACCTGGCGCGACAGGTGCTGCTCGCGACCGGCATGCTGCTCGAGACCAAGGGTCCGGCCGAGCTCAAGGACGAGGTCGCCTCCCCCGGCGGCACCGCGATCGCGGGCGTGCGGGCGCTCGAGCGCCATCGCGTGCGCTTCGCGGTGATGGACGCGATCGAGGACGCCACCGAGCGCGCGCGGCTGCTCGCCCGCGACGGCGAGGAGCGGTGAACCACCGAACGCCCTGGGCGATGCGCGTAGGGGCCCTGGTCGTCGCGTGCGTGCTGAGCGCCGCCGGCCTCGCCAACGACTACTACCCCCGCGGCGAGGGGCTGTCGTGGACCTACTCGAGCGGCGAGACCCAGGCGATGAGCGGACCGCGCGACTGGAACGGCCTCGAGGTCTCGGTGCTCACCCACTACCTCGACGGCGTGCCGGTCTCCGAGGACTACCTGACCTTCGACCCCGACGGTGTGCGGACCCACGGGACCGCGTCCGGGGGCAGCGTGGTGCGCTACGACCCACCCCTGCTGATCTACGCCGCACCCCCGCTGCAGCCCGGGGCGACCTGGAGCACGACCACCGAGATCGCCGGCCTGGCGATCACGCTGAGCTCCGAGGTGGTCGGACTGCGCGGGGTCCAGACGCCGGCGGGGCGCTTCAACGCGCTGCAGATCCGCCAGCGCACCCTCACCTCGACCGGCGGACGCACGCTGCTCGACTTGTTCCTGGTGCCGGGCGTCGGCATCGTGCGCTTCGTGACCGAGGACGGCACCACCATCGACCTGATCGAACTCGCGCGCTGACGCGCGCGCTCGGTCAGAGCACCGCCCGCACCGCCGCGGCTGACTCCGGCAGGTGCCCGAGCCAGCGCTCGACCACGTCGTCGAAGGTGCCCGTGCGCAGCCCCGCGCGCACCTCGTCCATGAACCGCGCCATGAAGGCCAGGTTGTGGACCGTCACGAGCTGCGGCCCGAGCGGCTCGTCGGCCTTGAGCAGGTGGCGCAGGTAGGCGCGCGAGAAGCGGCGGCACGTGGAACAGCCGCAGCCCTCCTCGATGGGGCGCAGGTCGTCGGCGAAGCGGGCGTTCTTGAGGTTGAGGCGGAAGTTGGGGATCGGGCGCCCATCGTCATCGAGGAGCGCGAGCGCGCCGCCGTTGCGGGCGTTGCGCGTCGGCGCCACGCAGTCGAAGGTGTCGAGCCCGCGCGCCACCGCGGCGAGGACGCTCGGCACGTCGCCGATCCCCAACAGGTGCCGGGGCAGCGCGTCGGGGAGCTCGGGCACCGTCCACTCCAGCACGCGGTGCATGTCGGCGTGGGTGCGCCCGAGGTTGCCGCCCACCGCGATCCCACCGAACGGCAGACCCGCGATCGTGCGCGCGCTCTCGCGCCGCGGCGCCTCGAACGCGCCGCCCTGCACCACCCCGTAGAGCGCCTGCACGTACCCGTGGCGCGCCGGTTCGGCCTCGAAGGCGACCAGGCAGCGCTCCGCCCAGCGGTGGGTGCGGTCCATCGACGCGCGGGTGTAGCGCTCGTCGTGCAGCGGGCTGGTGCACTCGTCGAAGGCGAGGACGACGTCCGCGCCCAGCGCGCGCTGCACCTGGATGCTGATCTCGGGGGTGAAGGTGTGGACGCTGCCGTCGACGTGGCTGCGGAAGCGCACCTCGTGCTCGCCGACCTCCACCATCGACCCGCTCGCGGCCAGCCGCCGCGGTCCGCTCCCCGACGCCGAGGCATCGGCACCCGGGAAGATGCTCGCGACCTTGCCGACGCCGTGGTCGATCGAGGCGCCCAGCGAGAACACCTGGAACCCGCCCGAGTCGGTCATGATCGGCCGGTCCCACCCCATGAAGCGGTGCAGGCCGCCGTGCGCCGCGACCCGCTCCGCACCTGGGCGCAGGTAGAGGTGGTACGTGTTGGCGAACAGGATCTGCGTTCCCGTCGCCGCCACCACGTCGGGGTCGACCGCCTTGACGGTGGCCTGGGTGCCGACGCCCACGAACGCCGGGGTGGCGACGGCCCCGTGCGGGGTGTGGAGCGTGCCGGCGCGCGCCGCGCCGCGCCGGGCGTGCACCTCGAAAGCGAACCGGTGGGGGTCGGGCGGCGTCACCGCGGGATGCTACCACGCACGAGCGAGCGCCGTCCTGGACGCACTTCGTACGCGACCCCCCAGGGCAGATGACGGCTCCATGTAGGGCGCATGTCCATCTGCCATGGCCGACTCATGTGAGGTTTGCTACTCTCATGCGGTCAGGAGGTGCCGATGGCGCACCCTCTCAGCGGCGTCGCGACGCTCTTCGCTCTGTTCGCGATCGCTCTGACCACCGCCTTCAGCGCTCCCAGGGACCCGCTCGTGGCCACCGACGTCGACCCCGTGCTCGACCTCGCCATCGCCCCGATCGTCGACGTGCTCGAGACCGCCCGCGTGGTGGTCGACCACCTCGAACCGGTGCAAGGACCCGAAGCCAACCCGAGCTTCATCGTCCGCGCGACCGCGTACAACTCCTTGGTCAGCCAAACGAACGCCCAACCCTTCGTCACCGCCACGGGGGCACGCACCCGCTGGGGCATCGTCGCGGTCAGCCGCGACCTGCTCGGCACCGACCTCCCGTACGGTTCGCTCGTGCGCCTGCGCGACCTCGGCGCGCACACCACCGGCCGTGGCGCGGGCGCGTACGACGCGCTGCTCGATGGGCTCGTCTTCACGGTCGAGGACACCATGCACCCGCGCAAGACCCAGCAGATCGACGTCTGGTTCGCCGAGTACGCCGACGCCGTGAGTTGGGGCGTGCGCCGCCTCGAGGTCGAGCTCGTCCGCTACGGGCGCACCGGTCCGACCCTCGACCCGTTCCAGAACGCCGCCGGCTTCGACGCCGAACCCACCTGGCTCGCCGCTCGCTGACGCGGTGGCGCGCCTGGTGCCCTTCCTGGCGCGCCGCCACGTGCGCGCCCGCGGACTCCAGAGCGGCCTCACGGTCGCCGGCGTCGCGGTCGGCGTGGCCGTCCTGCTCGTCGCGCTCTCACTGACCAACGGCTTCGTCGACGAACTCGTGTCCTCCACGCTGCGCGCGACCCCGCACGTGGCGCTGCAGCCGTGGGCGGCCGACGGCTCGCTGCGCGCCGACGGCGCCACCCTCGAGGCGCTGGCGACCGAGCCCGGCGTCGCCGCGGTGGCGCCCTACGTAGCGGGGCAAGCGCTGATCGCCCGCCGGGCCGACACCACCCTGGGCATCACCGCGCGCCAGGGCTACGCGCAGCTGCTCGGCATCGATCCCCGCGCGCACGCCCGCGTCCTCGACCTCCCCGCGCTGGACCGCGCGGCTGCAGCGTTCGCCGACGCCGACGGCGTGGTGTTGGGGGCGTCGCTCGCCGCCCAACTCGGCGTGTTCGAGGGCGACACGGTGGTGCTGCGCGAGATCGGCGGGCGCACGCTCACGTTGACCGTCGCCGGCACCTTCCGGGTCGGCAACGAGCTGATCGACGCGGTGACCGCCTACGTGCCGATCGCGCGCCTGCAGGCGTACTTGGGCCTCGAGGACCGCTGGAGCGGCGTCCACGTCCGCCTCGACGACCCCACGGCGGCGAGCGCCACCGGCGAGCGCCTGGGCGAGCGCTACGGGCTGCGCCCCACCTCGTGGGAGCGCCTCTTCTCCGGGCTGCTGCAGCAGCTTCGGCTCCAGAAGGCCGTCATCTCGGTCGTCGTGTTCCTGATCGTCCTCGTGGCGGCCATGGGCATCGCCAACGTGCTCGTGCTGGCGGTCTCCGAGAAGACCGGCGAGATCGCGGTCCTGCGGACGCTCGGCGCGAGCGCCCGTCAGGTGGTCGCGATCTTCACCCTCGAGGGCGCCATCCTCGGCGGGCTCGGCACCGTGCTCGGCGCGGTGCTCGGCGTGGCGATCGCCACCTACTTCCGGGTCCAGCCCTACCCGCTGCCCGGCGACCTCTACTTCATCACCCAGCTCCCCGTGCAGGTGCAGGCGTTCGACGTCCTCTGGGTGTGCGCGGTGTCCTTCGGGACGAGCGTGCTCGCCTCACTGGTGCCGGCGCGGCGGGCCGCGGCGCTGCGGCCCGCGGAGGTGCTGCGGTGAGCCCGGGCCGCGCCCTGCGCGCCCCGACGCCGCTCGACCCCGAGCGGGCCTGGGACTACGCGCTGGAGCTCCTGGCGCGGCGCGCGATGAGCGCCGCCGAGGTCCGCGAGCGCTTGCGCCGGCGGAGCCTGCCCGAAGCGGACGCCGACGCCGTGGTCGCCAAGCTCGAGCGGCTCGGCCTGTTGAACGACCGCGCCTTCGCCGAGGCGTACGTCCGCAGCCGGGCGCGCGAGCGCGGTCGACTCGCGCTGCGCCGCGAGCTGCAGCACAAAGGCGTGGCCGAAGACGTGGCCGACGGCGCGCTGGCGCCGCACGACGACGCCGACCAGGCGGTCGCGGCGCGGGCGCTGCTGACCAAACACGCCTGGCGCTTCGCGGCCGACGCGGACGACGCGCGTGCGGTGCATGCGGCGCGCGCACGGGCCTACGGGCTGCTGGCGCGGCGCGGCTTCCCGCCCGACGCGGTCGCGGCGGCGGTGGCGGAGGTCCTCGGCGACGCGGAGGCGTGACCCGGAGCGGCCGGATCGCGCCGCAGCTCCGACGGACACGGTTCTCTTGCGTCCCGCTCGTGCACCGCGCTATACTTACTTCTTGCGTCGGGGCGTAGCGCAGCCTGGTAGCGCACGTCGTTCGGGACGACGGGGTCGGAGGTTCGAATCCTCTCGCCCCGACCACACACGCACGATGCCCTCGGACCCCGGTCCGGGGGCATCGTTCGTTGGATCCCGCCGGAGAGGCTCGTCGGGTTGCCGGCGGTCGCGCCCGATCTGGAGCGACGACCGGCGGCCGTGCTAGCCTCGGCGCCGAAGCGCCCCGCGGGAGGTGACATACCGCGGGCCGCGGCCACGCCTCGCTGCGTCCGGGCGCACCGCCCGGAGCGAGGGGCGCAGCCGCCGCCCTCGGAGGAACCCCGTGCAGCGCACCCCGTCCCAACCCGATCCCGACCGCCGCAGCGCCACCCCGCTCGCCGTCCTGGCGATCGCCGCCGGCGCCGGTCCGTTCGTCGCCGCGCTCCTGCTCGCCCTCGCCCAGTACGGCTCGATGCCGCCGACGGTGCTGCCGTGGCCGGTGCTCGGGCTGGTGGGCGTGCTGCTCGCCGCGCCGCTGTCGGCCGCCGCCGCCCATCTCTCCGCCCGGACCGCGGGGATCACCGCGGCGACGGCCGCGACTCTGGGCACGCTCGGCGCCGCGTCCCTCGACCTGCCGCTGCGCGACCTGACCACCGTGCCGGTGGCGCTCGCCGTCGCGGTCGCGCTGCGCGCCCTGCCCGGCCGGCGCGCCGAGCTGTACGGCGCAGCCCTGGTGTTCGTCGGCGCGACGGTGCTCGCGAACTTCACCCTGGACTCGTTCCTGCCCTTCGGCGACTTCTTCCTGGTGAACGTCGGCACGCTGTTCTTCGGCATCACCTTCACGCAGCGCGACCGCCTGCACCGCTTCGGCCGCACCGTCGTGTACCGCGTGATCGGCGTGGCCGCGGTCGCGAACGTCCTCGCGGCCTGGTCGGTGGGGACCCCGTGGCGGTACGTGGCCGTGAGCTTCTTGGTGATCGTCGTGGCCGAGGCCGCCGACACGGAGGTGTACCACCGGCTGCTGCACCGGCGCTGGTTCGCGCGGGTGGCCGGCTCGAACGCGGTCTCGGCGCCGCTCGATACGGTGTTGTTCACGGTACTCGCGTTCGCCGGAGCGCCCTTCGCCAGCGCCGCCTGGATGACCCAGGTGATCGTCACCGACGTCATCGTCAAGTACGGCGCCAGCTTGCTCGCCGCGATCACCGTGCTGAGCAACCCGGCGTGGGTGCCCAAAGCGCCCGACCTGAACGCCCGCGACGCCTCAGGAGCGCAAGCGCTCGACCCAGCCCGCCAGCGATAGCGCCAGCGCGTCCTCGCCGAACGCGGTGGTCAGCATCAGGCCGACCGGCAGACCGTCGCCGTCGGTGCCGATCGGCACCGTGGCCGCCGGCGTGCCCAGCAGGTTGCCGATCGTCGTGTTGCGCAGCACCGCCGCGTTGGCTGCCAGGTACGCCGCGGCGTCGGCATCGAGCGGCGCGATCGCGGGCGGCGCGACGGCCACGGTGGGCGCCAGCAGCGCGTCGAAGGGCGCGGTGCGCTCGGCGACCGCGCGCCTCAGTCGTTCGCGGGCGTAGCCCAGGCGCACGTAGTCGCTCGACGGGCGCTCGGCCACGGCGCGGATGCGCGCCACCACGCGCGCGTCCATCACCGCATCGAAGGCCGCGAGTACGTCCTCGTAGAGCGCCCAGGCCTCGTGGGCCGCGAAGCTGCCGTACCGCCCGTAGAGCGCGTCGAGCTCGGCGAGCTCCGGCAGCGGGTCGCGGACGATGCGCGCGCCGGCCGCCTCGAGCGTCGCCAACGCCTCCTCGAAGCGCGCCCGCACGCCGGCGTCGAGCCCTTCTTGCCACACGGTCGGCGGCGCCCACAGGCGCGGGCGGGCCGGTGGCTCCGTGAGCGGCGCGACCGGCAGCGCCGCCATGGCGCGCCACAGCGCCCAGGCGTCCGCGGCGTCGCGCGCCAACGGCCCAAGGGTGTCGAGGGTGGTGGAGAGGGCGACGGCGCCGTCGATGGGGATCGCCCCGTCGCTGGTCTTGAGGCCGACGAGCCCATTGAACGACGCCGGGATGCGCACCGAGCCGCCGGTGTCGCTCCCCAAGCCAGCCGCGGCCCAACCGCGCGCGATGGCCACGGCCGTGCCGCTCGACGAACCGCCGGGGACGCGCGAAGCGTCGATCGCGTTGCCCGGCGTCCCGGTGTGCGGGTTGAGCCCCAGCCCCGAGAACGCGAGCTCGGTCATCGTCGACTTGCCGAGGAAGACCGCGCCGGCCGCGTCGAGCCGGGCGGCCACGGGGGCGTCCGCCGCCGCGGGGGCCGCCCCGAAGAAGGCGGGTGAACCGGCGCCGGTGACGTCGCCCTCGGTGTCGAGCAGGTCCTTGACGACGATCGGCACGCCGTCGAGCGGTCCGCGCAGCCGCCCCTGCCGCCAGCGCCGGGAGGCCGCGGCCGCTTGATGCCGCGCCCGCTCGGCGGTCACCAAGCGGAGGACGTCGCCGGGCTCGATGCGGGCGAGGTGAGCTTCGGCGACGTCGAGCGGATCGAGCTCGCCGGCCCGATACGCGCGGGCGAGGCCGAGGACGCCGAGGGTCATGGGGTCGGTGGGAACCATGAGCCAGCGTACCTGGCGCGTTCGGCGGCCATCCCGACGGCGGACCAGGGGTCGCCGCTCCGAGGGGGCGGCGCGGTACACTGCGGCGATGCAACGCACCCGCGCCGAGCTCGAGGCCATGAGCCACGACGACCTCGTCCACCGCGTGCTGGAGCTCCAAGACCTGCTCCGCGAGGGGTTGGGGGTCCGCCGCACGCTGCACGCGGTCCTGAACGCCCTGCTCGCGGCCAAGGAGACCGAGGTGGGGCGCTTCGCCGATGCCGACGAAGCCACCCTCGACCTCGAGGAGCAGGAGCTGAAGCGCGCCTGGGCCGCCGCACGGCACGCAGTATCGAACCCACTGGGCGCGGCGAAGGCACGCCAGGAAGCCTGACTTCGGTCGAACCGGCTCCGCCGTCCTACACTCGGGGGCGGAGGTCTACGTGAACATCGTTCTGCTCATCGGAATCGCCGTCGCCGTCCTCGGCGTCGGGCTCATCACCCAGGGGCGCCAGCTCGGCAACCCAGGCGCCGGCCGCGCCGGAATCGCGGCCATCGTCGTCGGCGCCGCGGTCGCCTTCCTCTCCTTCGCCTTCGTCGTGATCCCCGCCGGCAACGTCGGCGTGGTCTTCAACGTCTTCGGTGGCGTTCAGGACGACGAGTTGGGGGAGGGGTTCCACATCGTCCTGCCCGTGCTGCAGCAGGTGACCGTCTACGACGTCCGCCAGCAGGAGCTGACGCTCGCCACCACGACGGGCGACCAGATCAACGCCCGCTCCTCGGAGGGCCTCGACATCGGCGTGGACGTCACCGTGATCTACCAGGTCTCGTCCAGAGAGGCCGCCCGGCTGCACCAGGACATCGGTCCGTCGTACGTCAACATCCGCCTGCGGCCGCAGATCCGGACCGCGGTTCGCGACGGGATCGCCGAGTACAACGCCGCCAACCTGATCAGCAGCCAGCGCATGGAGCTGCAGCGCAACATCGAACTCGCCCTGTCCGAGAGCCTCGAGAGCGACAACCTGCTCATCTTGGGCGTCTTGTTGCGCGACGTCCGCATCCCGACGCTGATCACCGACGCGATCGAGGAGAAGCAGGCGGCCGAGCAGCAGGTCGAGGTGGAGGAGAACCGGCGGCGGCAGTCCGAGATCTCGGCGCAGCGCCGGGTGATCGAGGCCGAGGGGGAGCGCGACGCCGCCATCGCGCGCGCCGAAGGCGAAGCGCAGGCGCTCGAGCTGCGGGCCGACGCGCTGCGCGGCAACCCCGACCTCATCCAGCTCGAGTTCGCGCAGCGGCTCGCGCCGACCGTGCAGACGATCATGCTGCCCTCCGACGGCAGCTTCCTCTACGACATCCGCCAGATGACCGGCGCCGGCAACTGACGGCGCGCTAACCGTCGGTCGGCGCGTCGCCGGCCGACGGCGGCCGGTCGGCGAGGTCCGTGATCAACGCCCGGAAGCCCGGCCCGAAGCCCGGCGCCACGTTCGCCACGACCGTGTCGCCGGGCTCGATCGTGGTCTCTCCGTGGGGGAACAGCGTCCGGTTGCCGCGGCGGATCGCGACGACGATCGTGTCGTGCGGCAGCCGCGCCTCGCGCAGCGACGCGCCGGCCAACCGCGACCCCCGCGGCACCTTGACCTCGACGATCTCCTGACCCGTGAGGTCGCGCAGCCGCAGGCGGCCGTCGAGCTCGTCCTGGGTGCGCTCGCGCCGCAGCGCCAAGTAGTACGCGCGGGCGAGGTCGGTCTGGCGCACCATGCCGATCGGCCGGTCGGGCGCGTTGCGCCGGACGACCGGCATGCGCCCGATGCCCAGGTCCGCCATCCGCTCGAGCACGGCGCTCGCCGGCTCTTCCGGGTGCGCGCACTGCACGTCGCAGCGGCAGACCTCTTGGATGAGCGTCGTGTCGGGCAGCTCCTCACGCCGCACGCGCTCGAGGTCGGTGAGCGTGACGATCCCGATCATGCGCTCGGGTTCGGCGCGGGGCGTGACCACGAAGCCGTGGTCGTGCGACGCCACCAGCGCGTCGGCTAGGTCGCGGACGGTGTCCTCGGCCGCGACCGTGGGGACGTCGCGGGCCATGACCTCGCCGACCGTCACGGTCTGCAGGAGGTCGGTGTCGCGGGCGCGGAGCAGGCTCAGGCCGCGGCGCGCAAGCATCATCTCGTAGTACGAGTCGGTGTGCATCAGGTCGGCGGCGAGCGTCGCGATGACCGCCGCGAGCAAGAGCGGAAGGATCATCTGGTAGCTGCCCGACAGCTCGAACACCATGACGATCGAGCTCATCGGCGCGCGCGTGACGCCGGCGAACAGGGCGGCCATCCCGACGAGGGCGTACGCACCCGGCCGGATCGCCAGCGTCGGGAACAGCGCGCGCGCCCCCTCACCGAACAGCGCGCCGAACGCCGCACCGATCATGAGCGTCGGCGCGAGGATGCCGCCCGAGCCCCACGAACCGATCGAGGCCCCGGTCGCGAGCAGCTTGCCGAGCAGGATGCCCGCCAGGAGGATCGGCGCGCTGAGGTCCTCGTTCAAGATGCCGCCGATGGTGTCGTAGCCGCGGCCGAGCACCTCGGGCAGCGCCAAGGCCAAGAGGCCGACCGCGAGCCCGCCCAGCGCCGGTCGGAACCACGGGTTGACCTTCCAGCGGTTGAGCAGGTCCTCGCTCCCGACCAGCACGCGGATGGTGGCGACCGCCAGGACCGCCGCGAGCAGACCCAAGGCCAGGTACAGCGGCAGCTCGAGCGGTGAGCCGAGCATGTAGACGTCCGGGACCGAGAAGGCGGGGGCGTCGCCGAGCATGGAACGCGAGACCGCGGTCGCCGACACCGCGCCGATGACGACCGACGAGAAGTTGCGGCCCTCGAACTTGCCCAGGATCTCCTCGAGCGCGAACAGGGCGCCCGCGATCGGTGCGTTGAAGGTGGCCGCGATCGCGCCGGCCGCCGCGACCGCGGCGAGGTTGCGCCGGCGCTCGTCGTTGAGGCGCCACCACGACGACACCAGCGAGGCGATCGAGGCGCCCATCTGCACCACCGGACCCTCGGACCCCAGCGACGCACCGGTCCCCACCGAGAGCGCGGTCGCGAGCGGACGCCAGAAGAGCAGGCGCCGCGACACCCGACCCCCCAGGTTCGAGACCGCCACCATCACGTGCGGCACGCCGGACCCGCGCGCGTCCGGGGACCAGCGCACGACGATCGGCGCCACGAGCAACCCGCCCACGGCCGGCGTCAACACCGTCAACAGCGCCGTCGGCACCAGTCCGAGGTGACCCCGCGCCAGGTGCACGAGCTCACCGACGCCATGGACCAGGCGGTCGAAGCCGACCGCGGCGAGGCCCGCCAGCGACCCGACGACGATCGCGCTCGCCACGAGGGACAGCGTCTCCGAGGAGTCGCCGCTCAGCGACGAGGCACCGATCCGCCGCAGCACGCCGACGGCGCGTCCGAGCCAAGATCCGGGGGTGCGCGCCCCGGCCACCGCGGCTCAGCCTTCCTGCACGCGCCGCAGCAGGGCGAGCCAGTTGCGGTAGGCCACCTTGTCGATGAGGGCGTCGTCCCAACCGTGCGAGCGCAGCGCCTCGATCAGCCGTGGCAGGCCGGCCGCGTCGCCGATCGGGGCGGGGATGGTCGCGCCGTCGAAGTCCGATCCGAACCCGACGCGGTCCTCCCCCATCTTCTCGACCAGGTGGTCGAGGTGGCGCACCAGCGTCTCGAGCGGCGTGTCCGCCTCGCCACGTCCGTCGTCCCGCAGGAAGCCGACCGCGAAGTTCAGGCCCACCAGCCCGTCGCGCTCCGCGAGGGCCGCGAGCTGGTCGTCGGTCAGGTTGCGCGGGCTGGCGCTCAGACCATGCGCGTTCGAGTGGCTCGCGACCACCGGACGGCTGCCCCGTTCGAGCAGCTCCCAGAACCCGGCCGCGTTCAGGTGCGATACGTCGAGGACGATGCGGAGCCGATCGCATGCGGCCACCAGCGCGCGACCGGCCGCGGTGAGCCCGGGACCCACGTCCGGCGTGCCGGGGAACGCGAACGGCACCCCGGTCGCGAACGCGTTGGGCCGGCTCCACACCGGTCCCAACGAGCGGAGCCCGAGGGCGTGCAGCACTTCGAGCACGTCGAGGTCGACGATCGCCTCGGCCCCCTCGAGGTGCGGGACCACGGCCATCACGCCATCGGCGACGGCGGTCTCGACCTGGTCGACCGTCGTGCACACGCGCACGTGGCCCGCGTCCTCGATCCGGCGCAGGAGCGCGAACATGCGCAGCGTGGTGCGCAGCGCGTGATCGCCGTCGATCGGGCCGAAGGGCGCGCGGTCCGACGGCGCTGCCGGCGGCGCGCCGCCGATGCCGCCGTCGCGTTCGGGGGTGAACATCGCGAAGAGGCCACCGACCAGGCCACCCTCTCGGGCGCGGACGCGATCGACGTGACCCTCGGCGAGGCGTTGGTCGAACGCACGCTCAGGATGCTCGAGGAGGGCGAGCAGGGTGTCGTTGTGGCCATCGAAGACGGGCTGCATGCCGTCAGGCTACCCCCGTCGCCCCTCGGGGGTGGCCGGCCCGCCGGTCCCCGATCAATCCCCTTCCCCCGATCAATCCCCTTCGAGATCGGCGATGTAGTCCTTCATCTCCTCGATCTCCGAGACCTGCGCCTCGATGATCCGGTCCGCGAGGTCGCGCACGCGGGGGTCCTCGATGCGGGCGCGCTCGCTGGTCAGGATCGCGATCGAGTGGTGGGGGATCATCGCTTTCATCCACGAAACCTCTCCGACCGTCGCCTGGCTGCGCACCAACCAGAGCGAGCCGACGAAGACCGCAGCGCTCGCGAGGTAGATCGCCACGTTCGCCCGTTGGCTCTTGTGCATGTGCAGCATGAAGGTGAGCATGACCACCGCCATCGCCGCGCCCATGAGCAGGGCCATGTAGGCCCGGGTCTCGCTGAAGAAGACGTGGTCGACCGCATAGGTGTTCACGTAGGTGAGGCCGTACATCACCGCCGTCGAGGTCGCGATCATGGCGCCGAACCGC
>JAABRX010000066.1 GCA_011390675.1 Trueperaceae bacterium
GCGCGACGTCGTCGCCGCTCTCGGCGAGCGTCTTGCCGGTGTCGAGCGTCTCGAGCTGGGCGATGCGCTCGCGGTCGCGCTCGAGCAGATCGGCCACGCGCTCGAGCACCGCGGCGCGCAGCGCGCCGTGGATGCCGTCGGGGTAGATGGCCGCGACGCTGTCGTGCTCGAGCTCGTGCAGGTACTCGTTCCAGATGGTGACCTTGAGCGGTGCCATGCCGCGAGTTTACCGCCGGGGCGCCGGGCATCGGGCCCCGTGGTGTGCGCGCAGGCGCGCGTGAGCGCGCCTGCAACCCGTTTGGGCGCGCGCGAAAGCGCGCGCCCAAACGGGCTCAACCGGTGACGGCCCCCTCCGCGGCGCTGCCGACGAGCTTGGCGTACTTGGCGAGCACCCCCACGCGGTAGCGCGGTTCGGGTGCGGTCCAAGCGGCGCGCCGCTGCGCCAGTTCGGCGTCGGAGACCTCGACGGCGAGCAGGTTGCGCTCGGCGTCGATCGTCACGGGGTCCCCTTCATGGAGCAGCCCGATCGGACCGCCGACCGCAGCCTCGGGGGCGACGTGGCCGACGACCAGCCCGTACGTGCCGCCGGAGAAGCGACCGTCGGTGATGAGCGCGACCGAGTCGCCGAGCCCCTTACCGATGATCGCGCTCGTGGGGGAGAGCATCTCGCGCATGCCGGGGCCGCCGACGGGCCCCTCGTACCGGATCACGACGACGTCGCCGGCGACGACGCGGTCGTCGAGGATCGCCGCCATGGCGTCCTCTTCGGACTCGAAGATGCGCGCGGGGCCGGTGATCTTGGTCTGCTTGAGGCCCGAGGTCTTGGCCACGGCGCCGTCGGGCGCGAGGTTGCCCCGCAGGATCGCCAGGTGCCCCTCGGCGTAGATCGGGCGGTCGAACGGGCGCACGACGTCCTGCCCCTCCGGCGGCGTCGCGGCGACGTCCGCGAGGTTCTCGGCGACGCTCTTCCCGGTCACCGTCCGGCACGCCCCGTGGAGCAGGCCCGCCTCGAGCAGCATCTTCATCACCAGCGGGATGCCGCCCACCTGGTGCAGATCGGTGGCGACGTAGCGTCCGGAGGGCTTGAGGTTGCACAGGACCGGCACCCGCTTGCGGATCGCTTCGAAGTCGTCGATCGTGAGCGGCACCTCGGCGGCGCGCGCGATGGCCAGCAGGTGCAGGACCGCGTTCGTCGAACCGCCCACGGCCATCACCACCGCGATCGCGTTCTCGAACGCCTCGCGCGTGAGCAGGTCGCGGGGCCGGAGGTCGTCCGCGATGCAGCGCAGGAGCGCCTCGGCGCTCGCTTCGGTGCTGACGCGCTTCTCGTCGTCCTCGGCGGCCATGGTGCTGGAGAAGGGGAGCGAGAGCCCGAGCGCTTCGATGGCCGACGACATCGTGTTGGCGGTGTACATCCCTCCGCAGGAGCCGGCGCCGGGGCACGCGTGCTGTTCGATCGCGCGGAAGGTCTCGAGCGGGATGCGGCCGGCCGCGTACTGCCCCACCGCCTCGAACACGGAGACGATCGTCAGGTCTTCGCCGTCGTGGTGACCGGGCTTGATGGTGCCGCCGTAGACGAAGACCGCGGGCACGTTCAGGCGCGCGATGCCGATCATGGCGCCCGGCATGTTCTTGTCGCAGCCGCCGATCGCCAGGAGCCCGTCCATCGACTGGCCCCGGACGACGGTCTCGATGCTGTCGGCGATGACCTCGCGCGACACCAGCGAGCACTTCATCCCCTCGGTGCCCATCGAGATGCCGTCGCTGATCGTGATGGTGCCGAAGGTCTGGGGCATCCCGCCGGCGCGCCGCACGGCCGCGTCGGCCGCGTCGGTGAGCGCGCCGAGGCCCGAGTTGCAGGGCGTGATCGTGCTGTGGCCGTTCGCGATGGCCACGATCGGCTTGTCGAAGTCGGCGTCGGTGAAGCCGACGGCGCGCAGCATGGCGCGGTTGGGCGCGCGCTGGTCGCCTTGGGTCACGGTGGCGCTGCGGCGGTTGCGGGCATGGGCGTCGGGCATGGGACCTCCGGGGTGTGTGGGCATCGTACCCGTGCCGCGCGGGGGCGCGGCCGCGGTGGGTCAGGGGCGGGTGGCTGCCCGCAGGCGACGGACCCCCTCGCGGACGGTTTCGGCGCCGCGGCAGAAGGCGAAGCGGAGCCAGCGGGCGTCGTCGGCGCGAGGGGCGATCCGGAAGGCGCTGCCCGGGATGGCGACGACGCCCGCGACGTCGGGCAGCGCGTCGCACAGCGCTCGGTCGTCGGCGAAGCGCGCGGCGGGCGGCCAGCCGCTCGCATCGGCGAAGAGGAAGTACCCGGCGTCGGCCTGGGCTGGCGCGAGGCCGGCGCCGCGCAGCCCGTCGGCGAGGGCGTCGCGGCGCGTCCGCAGCGCCGCGCGCTGGTCGGCGAGCAGCGCGTCGACCGCACCGCCGTCGCCGAGCTCGGCGAGCAGCTCGGCCACGGCGTGCTGCAGCGGGGTGGCGACGGTGAACGTCAGCCATTGGTGCACCGCGCGCACCGCGGCGACGAGATCGTCCGGGCCGGTCACCCAACCGACCTTCCAGCCGGTCACGCCGAAGGTCTTGCCCGCCGAGCCGACGACGAGCGTGCGCTCGGGGGCGTGGGGCGCCAGCGGCGTCGAGGGGACGAACGCCAGCTGGGCGTAGACGTCGTCCACCACGATCGCCAACCCGGCGCCGCGGGCGATGGCGGCGAGCGCGATCACGACGTCGGCCGGCAGCACCGTGCCGGTCGGGTTGTGGGGGTCGTTGACGAGCAGCAGGCGCGTGCGCGCGGTCACGGCGGCCGCGACCCGATCTGGATCGAGCGACCAGCGTCCGGCCGCGTCCACGTCCATAGGGACGCCGATCGGGACGCCGCCCGCCAGGCGGATCATCGCCGGGTAGGCGTCGTAGCAGGGTTCGACGACGAGCACCTCGTCGCCCGGATCGACCAGCGCCGACAGCGCGGCGAAGAGCCCCTCGGTGGCGCCGACGGTCACCTGCACCTCGCGCTCCGGATCGAGCCGCCGCCCGTGGCGCGGCGCCTCGGAGCGGGCGAGGGCGACGAGGAGCGCCGGCAGGCCGGGGAGCGGTGCGTACTGGTGCCCGCCGCCCCGCGCCCGGTCGAGCGCCTCGAGGACGCGCGGCGGCGGGGGGTCGTCGGGGAATCCCTGCCCCAGGTTCACGGCGCCGGTGCGCACCGCGAGGCGCGCGTAGCGCGCGAAGACGGTCTCCTCGGAGCCGGCGGCGCGCCCGGCCGGGGTCGGGCGCGTGCCGGCGGAGCTCACGCGCTGGCGCCGGCCGGCGCCTCCACGCCGTCGAGGCGCGCGGGGAGGCGCTCGATCACCGCGGCGGTGAACGCGGCGGTTCCGCGGGTGCCGCCCAGGTCGCGGGTCGGGTCGTCGGCGAGCGCGCCCTTGACGGCGGCCTCGAGCGCGTCGGCGGCGGCCGGGGCCGCGAGCGCGAAGCGCAGCATCATCGCCGCCGACAGCAGCGTGCCGGTGGGGTTCGCCAGCCCCTGGCCCGCGATGTCGGGGGCGCTGCCGTGCACCGGTTCGTAGAGGCCGACGGCGCCGCCGAGGCTCGCCGACGGGAGCACGCCGAGCGAGCCCGGGAGCACCGCCGCGAGGTCGGAGAGGATGTCGCCGAAGAGGTTGGACGTGACCACGACGTCGAAGCTCGTGGGCGCCTTGACCAGCTGCATCGCCGCGTTGTCCACGTACAGGTGGTCGAGCGCCACGTCCGGGAACTCGGCCTGGTGGACGCCCACCACCACGTCGCGCCAGAACTGCGACACGTCGAGGACGTTCGCCTTGTCGACGCTCGTCACCCGCCCGCGGCGCAGGCGCGCCGCCTCGAACGCGGTGCGCGCGATGCGCTCCACTTCGAAGCGCTCGTAGACGTCGGTGGAGACGCCGCGATCCGGGCCGCTCGACGAGGGCTTGCCGAAGTAGATGCCGCCCGTCAGCTCGCGGACGATCAACAGGTCGGTGCCGCGCGCGACGGACTCCTTGAGTGGCGACAAGTGCTCGAGGCCGGGGAACACCGCGACGGGGCGCAGGTTGGCGTAGACGCCCAGGTGCCGGCGCAGGTCGAGGATGCCCGATTCCACGCGCAGCGGCCGCGGCACGCGGTTCCACGGGTGGTCGCCGACCGGTCCCCCGGCGGAGCCCATCAAAACGGCGTCGGCCGCCGCCGCCCCCGCCTTGGTGGCCTCGGGGAGCGGGGTCCCGTGCGCGTCGAGCGCGCCCCCGCCGAACGGCAGCGGGTCCCATTCGAACGCGAGCCCGGCGCGCGGCGCCAGCGCCTCGAGCACCGAGGTGGTGGCGTCCACGACCTCGGGACCGATGAAGTCGCCCTTCAGGACGGCGATCCGGTGGCGCCTCACGCGCTCGGCTCCTGGACGTACGGCAACCCGGCGGCCGTCGCCGCGATCGCCGCGTCGTGCGCCAGGAGCTCGGCGAGCGGGTCGTAGCGGCCGGCCACCAGCACCTCGCGGGCGGTGGCGGGGAGCCGGCCGTGGAAGGTGCGGCCGGCGACGGTCACGGTCTCGGCGGCGACGTCGACCTCGAGCTCGGCGGTGGGGTCGGCGTCGACCGCGGTCGCGAGCGCCGCGAGGTCGTCGTCGCCGAGCGCGAGGCACACGAGCCCGAGCGTCGTGGCGTTGCCGAAGAAGATCTCGGCGAAGGAGCCGGCGATCACCGCCCGGAAGCCGGCGCGCACGACCGCCTGGGGCGCATGCTCGCGGGAGCTACCGCAGCCGAAGTTGCGGCCGCTCACGAGGACCGTCGCCCCCTGCCGCTCCGGGGCGTCGAGGGGGTGGCCGAGGGCGCGACCGTCCTCGCCCTGGCGCACGTCGCGGAACAGGAAGTCGCCGAGGCCGTCGAAGGTGACGACCTTCATGTACCGCGCGGGGATGATGCGGTCCGTGTCGATGTCGTCGCCGGGGACGACGACGCCGCGTCCGTGCACGTGGGTGATGGGTTCGAGCGCCATGTCAGGCCACCGCCGCTTCCGCACCGAAGACGGTGCGCGCGTCGGCGACCGAGCCCGTGACCGCCGCCGCGACGACCATCACCGGGCTCATCAGGACGGTGCGCCCCGTGACCGAGCCCTGCCGCCCCTTGAAGTTGCGGTTGCTCGAGCTGGCGCAGAGCTGGTCGCCTATGAGCTGATCGGGGTTCATCGCCAAGCACATCGAGCAGCCGGCGGCGCGCCACTCGAAGCCGGCGTCCTTGAACACCTGGTCGATGCCTTCGCGCTCGCACGCCTCCTTGACCAGCGTCGAGCCGGGCACCGCGATGGCGTGGACCCCCGGCGCGACGGTGCGCCCGCGCAGCACCGCGGCGGCCTCGCGGAAGTCGCTCAGGCGGCCGTTCGTGCACGAGCCCAAGAAGGCGACGTCGACCTTGGTGCCGGCGATCGGCGCCCCACCCTCGAGTTGCATGTGGGCGAGCGCCTCGAGCACCGAGGCGCGCTGCCCCGGCGGCACCCGGTCGGGGTGTGGGATCGCCTCGTCGATGGCGATCGCCTGCCCGGGGTTGATGCCCCACGTGACCGTGGGAGGGATATCGGCGGCGTCGATGACGACGACGTCGTCGTACGCGCAGTCGGGATCGCTCGCGGTCGCGCGCCAGGCGGCCACGGCCGCGTCCCAGGCCGCGCCCGAGGGCGCGTACGGGCGCCCCTCCAGGTAGGCGAAGGTGGTCGCGTCGGGGTTGACGTAGCCGCAGCGGGCGCCCCCCTCGATCGACATGTTGCAGACCGTCATCCGCTCTTCCATGGTCATGCGGTCGAACACGTCGCCGGCGTACTCGTAGGCGTACCCGATGCCGCCGTTGACCCCGAGCGTGCGGATGATGTGCAAGATCACGTCCTTGGCGTACACGCCCGGACCGAGCTCGCCGTTCACCTCGATGCGGCGCACCTTGGGCTTGGTCATCGCGATCGTCTGGGTGGCGAGCACGTCGCGCACCTGGCTCGTGCCGATCCCGAAGGCGATCGCGCCGAAGGCGCCGTGGGTGCTGGTGTGCGAGTCGCCGCAGGCGATCGTCGTGCCCGGCTGGGTGATGCCCTGCTCGGGGCCCACCATGTGGACGATGCCTTGGTGGCCCGAATCGAGGTCGAAGTAGGTGACGCCGTGGCGCGCGCAGTTGCGCGCGAGCGCCTTGATCATGGCGTCGGCGAGCGGGTCGTCGAACGGCTCGCTGCGGCGGTCGGTCGGCACGATGTGGTCGACCGTCGCGAAGGTGCGGTGCGGCATCCGCACCGACAGCCCGAGGTCGTCGAGCATGCCGAAGGCCTGCGGGCTCGTGACCTCGTGGATCAGGTGGGTGCCGATGAGCAGCTGCGTCTGGCCGTTCTCGAGGGTGCCCACGGTGTGGGCGTCCCAGACCTTGTCGAACAGGTGGCGGGGTGGGTTCATGCGGCGATGGCTCCTCGTGTGCTGGCGGAATCGAACGTGCCCCCCGATCGGTCGGCGATCGGGGGGCACGCAGGGCGGACGAGCACCGTCAGGACGGCGTCGTGGCGGCGCGTTCCCCCGGACCCGGTAGCGGCAGGGTCCGGCGTCGCTGGATGGCGCGAAGGCGCCGTCGGACGCGCGGGCGAACTTGCATGCCGCTGAGCGTACGGAAGCGGGCGCGTCGTGTCAACGCGCCCGCGTTCCCATCGGTAGATCGATGCGCGGTCGGTCAGCGTCCGCCGCGGCCGACCGGCGAACCGCCGCCGGGGCGCCCGAAGCCGCCGCCGGGGCCGCTCGGTCCCGCGGGCCGCGTCGGCGCCGGGGCAGCGCCACCGCGGCTCGCCTCGCCCGTGGCCGCCAGGCCACCCGAACCGACCAGCCGCTCGAACTCCTTGGCGTCGACGGAGCGCGCGAGCCCCACCTCGAAGCTGATGAGCCGCTTCAGGTGCAGTTCGGCCAGGCAGGCGTCCATGGTGATCATGCCGATCTGGCCGCCGGTCTGGATCGACGAGAGGATCTGGTGCGTCTTGCCCTCGCGGATCTGGTTGCGCACGGCGGGCGTCGCCATCAGGAGCTCGTAGGCCAACACGCGACCGTCGCCCGAGGACTTGGGGATCAGCTGCTGCGTGAAGATCGCCTGCAGGTTGTTGGCCAACTGCACCCGGACCTGCTCCTGCTGCGCCTCGGGGAAGACGTCGATGATGCGGTCGATGGCCTCGGGCGCGGAGTTGGTGTGCAGCGTGCCCATGACCAGGTGCCCGGTCTCGGCGGCGGTCACCGCGGCGCCGATCGTCTCGTGGTCGCGCATCTCGCCGACCAGGATCACGTCGGGCGCCTGCCGCAGCACGGAGCGCAGCGCGGCGTGGAAATCGCGCGTGTCCTCGCCGATCTCGCGCTGGTTGACGATCGAGCGCTTGTGCTGGTGGAAGAACTCGATGGGGTCCTCGACCGTCACGATGTGCTTCTGGGACTCGCGGTTGATCATGTCGACCATCGTCGCGAGCGTCGTCGACTTGCCCGAGCCGGTCGGGCCGGTGACGAGCACCAGGCCGCGCGGCAGCTTCGCGATCTCGGCGAGTTCCGACGGGCACCCCAACTGGTCGAAGGTGAGCACTTCCTCGGAGATCGTGCGCAGCACGCCGCCGACCGAGTTGCGCTGCTGGAAGCAGTTGACGCGAAAGCGGCCGTGGCCCGAGAGGCTGAACGAGAAGTCGAGGTCCTTCTTCTCCTCGAAGTTGCGCTGCTTCTTCTCGTCCATCATCGAGTACATCAGCCGGCGCGTGACGTTCGGCGTGAGCGGGTCGTGCTCGGTGGGCCGCCACTCGCCGTGGATCTTGATCATCGGGGGCAGTCCGACCGTCAGGATCAGGTCGGAGGCGCCTCGCTCGACGGCCATCTTGAGGAGGTCGACGATGTCGACCTGGGTCTGGGTCGCGCGGATCTGGTCGGCCATCAGGGCTTCCTCTCTGGAGTGGGGGCGGTCACTCGGCGGTCTTGGCCAGGACCTCTTCGAGGGTGGTGATGCCCTCGAAGGCCTTCAAGACGCCGTCGTCGCGCAGCGACTTCATGCCGTTGCGCATGGCGATCTCCTTGATCTCCAGCGCCGACTGCTCCTTCACGATGGCGGTAGAGAGCTCGTCGTCGACGGTGAGCAACTCGTGGATAGCGTACCGACCGTTGTAGCCGCTGCCGCCGCATTTTTCACAACCGACCCCGCGGTAGAGCTTCTTCCCCTTGATCTCGTCCGATTCGAGGCCGAGCCGCCGCAGCACGTCGGGCTCCGGGGTGTACTCGACCCTGCAGTCCTTGCACACCTTGCGCACGAGGCGCTGCGCGAGCACGCCGATCAGCGACGCGGACACGTTGAACGGTTCGATGCCCATCTCGGTCAGACGCACCACGGCGCCCGCGGCGTCGTTCGTGTGCAGGGTGGCGATGAGCAGGTGGCCGGTGAGCGCCGCTTCCATCGAGATCTTGGCGGTCTCGTGGTCGCGGATCTCGCCGACCATGATGATGTCGGGGTCTTGGCGCAGGAAGGCGCGCAACGCGCGCGCGAAGTCGAGGCCCGCTTTGATGTTCACCTGCGTCTGGTTGATGCCGGGGATCTCGTACTCGACCGGGTCCTCGACCGTCGAGACGTTGACGTCGGGGGTGGCGAGGCGCTTGAGGATCGAGAAGGTGGTGAACGACTTGCCCGAGCCGGTGGGGCCGGTGATCAGGAACATGCCGTACGGTTTCTGGATCACGTCGGTGAAGCGCTGGAAGTTGTGTTCGGCGAAGCCGAGCTGCTCGATCTCGGGGATCGAGGTCGCCTTCTTGAGCAGGCGCATGACGGCCTTCTCGCCGTACACGGTCGGCAGCGTCGACAGGCGCAGGTCGACCTCGACCGACTTGTCCTTGTAGCGCACGCGGCCGTCCTGCGGCATGCGCCGTTCGGCGATGTTCAAGCCGCCCATGATCTTGATGCGCGCCGCCATGGCGCCCGCGGTCGCCTTGGGCATGGTCATGTACTCGCGCAGGCTGCCGTCCTTGCGCACCCGCACGATCACCTTGTCGGGGCGCGGTTCGATGTGGATGTCGGAGATGTCGTTCAGCAGCGCCTCGCGGATGATGCTGTTGACCACCTTCACCAGCGCGTTGTCGTCGATCGAGCTGGTGTCCTCCTCGGCCTGCTGCTGGCCGCCGACCTCTTCCATGACCGCCCGCGCGAGCTCGTCCATGTCGGCGCCGTCGCGGTAGAAGCGGTTGATCAAGCGCGTCAGGCTCTCTTCGGTGGCGACCGCCGGCTGGATCTCCTTGCCGGTGATCAGTCGGATGTCGTCGAGCGCGAAGACGTGCCGCGGGTCCTTCATCGCGACGACCAGGGTGTTGCCCTCGGTGCGCACCGGCATCGCCTGGTAGCGGCGCACGGTCGCTTCGGGCACCAGCGTCACGACCATCGGGTCGACCTTGACGGAGTTCTCCTCGACGTACTCGTAGCCGAGCTGCATCGCCAGGCTGCGCGCCAACATCTCGGGCGAGATCTTGCCCGATTGCACGAGCGTGTCCTCGAGCCGGCCGCCGCCGGAGCGCTGCTTGTTGAGCGCCTCGTCGACGTCGAGCTGGGTGACGTAGCCGAGGTCGACGAGGATCTCGCCGAGCGGTTTGACCTTGCCGAGCTTCGCCTGCTCCTCGAGCGCCTTGCGCAACTGCTCGCGCTTGAGCTTCTTGGACACGAGCAGCTGCTCGCCGAGCCGCCCCTTGTCGTGGGCGTACATCGCTTCGATGCGCTGCTGGACCTGAGCGTCGGACGCGGCGACGAAGGCGGTCGCGATCGGCACGATGGCCTCGACGTCGGCGATGCGCCGCGGATCGGCGACCGCGACGACGAGCGTCTCGCCGTCCATGCGCAGCGGCACCGCGTTGAACTGCACCGCGTCGAGGCGCAACAGGTGGCTCGCCAGCGTCTCGTCGAAGGGCACCCCGGCCAGGCTGGGCTCGAAGGGGAGCCCGAGCTGCTCGGCGAGGAGCCGCACCAGAGTGTCGTCGTCGAGGTGGCCCCGGCGGACGAGGATGCGCCCCAAGACCCCGCCGGTCCGCTGCTGCTCGGCGACCGCCTCGGCGAGCTCCTCTTCGCTCAGCAGCCCGCGCTCGACGGCCAGCGCGCCGAGGCGCTGGCTGGTGTCGACCTGGAAGTCGCTCGGCGGCGTGAGGCCGAGCTCGGGGTAGTACGTCGCCAGCGCCCACTGCAGCTCGCTGCGCAGCGCCTGGTAGGGCTCGACGACGCAGCCGGAGGCGTCCTCGATCTCCTCGATCGCCAGCGCGTCCAACGGGTCCTCGAACGCGACCCGCAAGCGGTTGCCGTCGATCGCGAACGGCAGCGCGCCGACCTCGTAGGCCGTGTCGCCGTCGACCTTGGCGAGCGCGTCCGGCATCACGTCCACGCGCGGGAGCATCACGAGCGGGATGCCGATCGACTCCTCGACCGCGCGCGCGATGCGCTGTTCCGAGATCACGCCGATCTGCACGAGGACGTCGGCGAGGCGGCCGCCGACCTCGCCGTGGCGGCCGATCGCCTGCTGCAACGACTCGTCGCTGACGTACCCGCGTTCTAGGAGGACGGCGCCGAGGCGCTTGTCACCGATCGACAGGACGGCCATGGCCACCTCCGGTGAGGACCCAACGCTCGAGCCGGCGGGCGGCGCGCGTGTGGGCGTGCCGGCCGGGCGAGAGCGGGGTGACGAGGATCGAGATCAACCCGGCGCAGTTCGCGCCGAGGACGTCGGTGAAGAGCTGATCGCCCACCATCGCGGTGTGCCGGGCGTCGCTGCCGAGCGCCCGCAGCCCGCGTCGGAAGGCGAACCCGAACGGCTTGCCGGACAGCGCGAACGCGCGCACGCCGAGGTCGACGCCCAGCGCGGCGACGCGCGCCGGGGTGCCGTTGGACAGGAGCGCGACGGCGATCCCGGCGGCATTGAGGGCGTCGAGCCAAGCCCGTACGTCGGTGCCGACGGGTTCGCCGTCGCGGACGACGAGCGTGTCGTCGGCGTCGACGAGCACGGCGCGCACCCCGTGCTCCCGCAGCCAAGCGACGGAAACGTCCGTCACCGACGCAACGTGGAGGTTCGGCTTCAACATTTCGCGATGCTAGCACGCGTCCGTGAGGGCGCCCGCGAAGCGTTTCACGCGCGCCGGAGGACTACGCATCGCGGTCGGGCGCGTCCACCGCGCCGGCGTGGGCGAGCGCCGCGTGCAGCGACTCGAGGAAGGCGTCGCCGGCGTCCAGCCAGGGGTAGTGGCCGCCATCGACCAGTGCGGTCACGCCGTGCGGGAGTCCGGTCAGCGCTGCCTCGGCCTGGTCGGGGTAGGCCGAGCCGTCGTGGGTGGCGACCAGGACCGCGGCCGGTACGTGCAGCGCGGCCAGTTCGGCGCGCACGTCGACGCCCCACGGCTCCGGAAGCTCGACGGTCTCGGTGGGCCCGAGGAGGGCGCTCGCGTCCGCGTGCTCGAGCCGCAACCGAGCGGCCGCATCGGGGAAGAGCAGCGCGTCGAACAGCACCTTGGCGGAGGTCCTACCGAACGCCTCGTCGACGAGCGCTTGGGGATCGAGCACGTCGGCGTCGGCCAGCGCACCCTCCGGCGGCAGGGCAGCGTCGCCGTTCCCGCTGCGGACGGCGGCTTCGCGCTGGAGCGTGCGCGCGAGCATCGGCATCGAGACCCACGGGTTGACGAGCACCAGCCCGCGGACGCGCTCCGGATGCCGCCGGGCGGCCCGCACGGCGATGGCGGCCCCGAAGCCGTGGGCCAGCAGCGTCGCGTCCGCCAACCGCAAGGCGCCCAGCACCGCGGCCACGTCGTCGGCGAGGACGTCGAGGTCGAACGGGGCATCGGCGTAGCTGCGCCCGCCACCGCGCTGGTCGGCGTACACCATGCGGTAGCGCTCGAGGTCCTCGCCGAGCAGCTCGCGCAAGGCGTGGCACGAGTAGCCGGGGCCGCCGTGCAGCACGTACACGGGCGGTGCATCGGGACGGCCGACCTGCTCGACGTAGAGGTCGGCGCCAGGCACGACGACGTGGGCGGCGTCGTCGAGCCAGCCGCTGGCGGCGAGGTCGTCCATCGCGCCTTCGGCGGTTTCGTCGTTTCGATCGCTCACGGCGCCACGCTCCGGAACCGCCACACGCGCGCGCCGATCGGTACGGGGAGCGCTTCGGGCTCGCGGCCGCCGCGCGCGACGAGGAGCCACAGGTCGTCCTGGTCCACTGCGGTCAGCAGCTCGACGTCCGCTCCCGTGCGCCGCCAGGCGTCGGCGAGGGGCGCCAGCGCAGCCCGGGCCCCCGCGCCGGCGAGTTCGAAGAAGCGCACGTCGAGGTCGCCCGCGTCCGGGGCGGACGACGGCGGCGGGGTCGGTCGGGAATCGGTCATGCCCGCATCGTAGGCCGACCGTGGCTCGGACCCGGAATCCTGGGAGGCCCCGTGGTAGGAATGGCCGCACCGGAGGTGGCCTTCCGATGCCCGCGCCCGACCCCCACGCCCCACCCCGCATCGTCCGCCGCACCCTCGAGGACCTGCGCCCGCACGTCCGCGACGGGCGCTACCGCCTGGGTCCGCACGCCGTGATGCACGCGGCGTCGGAGGGGTTCGTGGAGCGCGACGTGGTGATGACGCTGCTGCACGGCCGCGAGCTCGCTCGCTACCTGCACGATCAACGCTTGCTCGTCCTCGGTTGGGTGCCGGCCGGACCGCTGGTCCGGGTGCCGCTGCACGTCGTGGTCGCGTACGGCCGGCCGCGATGGGTCGACGTCGTGACCGCCTTCGTGCCCCGCGATCCGCACCGGGTGATGTCGCGGCGACGCCTGGCCGAACTGCTGCGCTACGACCGGGACGGCGTGGCGGTGCGGCGCACCGGGCTGCCGCCGGACGTCGAGCCGGGCTGACGGCGGCGCCTCAGGACGGCAGGCGGAACGCGCGGCGCGCGTTGGCGTCCAGGCGCACTTCGAGCGCCTCCGGCGCGACGCCCCGGAGGCGGGCGAGCTCGGCGGCGGTCAGGCGCACGTGGCCGGGACGGTTCGCGTGCCCTCGGTGCGGCACGGGGGCGAGGAACGGCGCGTCGGTCTCGACGAGCAGGCGGTCGAGCGGCACCGCCGTCGCCGCCTCGCGGAGGGCCTCGGCGCTCTTGTAGGTGAGGTTGCCGGCGAAGCTGACGTACCAACCGTGCTCGAGCGCGACCCGAAGCAGGTCGGGGTGGCCGTTGGTGCAGTGCAGCACGCCGCGCCCGTGACCGAGCTCCGCGATCATCGTCGCGGTCGCCCGCGAGGCCTCGTCGCGATGGCCCCAACGCGCGCCGTTCGCGTCCCGTACGTGCAACACGAGCGGCAGGTCGTGCGCTGTCGCGAGCGCGCCCTGCCAGCGGAACGACGCGAGCTGGACGTCCAAGGGCACCCGGTCCCAGTAGAGGTCGACGCCGGTCTCGCCGACCCCGACGACCTTCGGATGGTCCAGCGCGGCTTCGATGGTGCGGCGCCCAGCCGGGTCGGACGCCGCCTCGGCGTCGTTCGGATGGACGCCGACGATCGCGAAGGTCCCCGGATCCCCCTCCGCGGCGGCGAGGGCGGTGGCCACGCGGTCCGGCCCGGTCGCGACCGTGATCAGGGCGGCCAACCCCTCTTCATGAGCGTCCGTGGGGGCGTCGAGGCGGTCGAGGTGGCAGTGGGTATCGATCACGCCGCACGATACCGGCCGCCTTCGGTGTGTGAGGTTCCCGTCAGAGCATCGGCGCTAGCCTTCGTGCATCTCGGGGCCCGAGCGCCCCGCCGCGATCTGCGGGAGGGGACGCCGCCATGCACCAGGAACCGTACCGTCGACAAGAGCCGCTTCGCTCCTTGAGCGACGCCGAACTCAGCCGCATCATCGTGCGCTGCGAGAACGCCATCGCCGAGGGCACGGCCGAGATCGGCGACTACGAGGCGTTCGTGCTGGCGCAGAAGGAGCTCGTCCGGCGCACCTGGTCGGCCTGAAGCGAGCCCCGTAGAGCGCGCCGGCCTTGCCGCCGGCCGCGTCGGGGTGCCATCCTGCGGGCATCGTGCCCCGTACCCGCTCGCCCATCCGTCGCACCGCAGGGCCGATCGCGCTCGCCGCAGCGTCGGTCGCGCTCGTGCTGGCTTCGTGCGCGCCGGCGCGCACCGCCGCTCCCGCCGGGGCGCCGGTCGAGGCGGCGCGCGCGCCGCTCGCGGCGACGAGCTTCGTCGGCGGCGCGTCGTGGTACGGGCCCGGCTTCGCCGGCCGGCGCACCGCCAGCGGCGAGATCTTCGACCCCAGCGACCTCACCGCCGCGCACCGCACCCTGCCGTTCGGCACCCGCGTGCGGGTGACCGACCTCGAGACCGGCGCGAGCGTCGAGCTGCGCATCAACGACCGCGGGCCCTTCCTGCCGGGGCGCGTCATCGATCTCTCGCGGGCCGGGGCCGAGGCGCTCGACGCGGTCGGCCGGGGCGTGATCGACGTGCGGGTCGACGTGCTGGCGACGAACGGCGCCGCGAGGCTGGCGGTGGCCGCCGATCTGCGCGGCTTCGATGCCCGATCGGCGCAGCATCGGCCGGGGCAGCTGCTGCTGCTCACCTCGGACCGCGCGGCCGACCCGGTGCTCGTGCGGATCGTCGCGGGCGAGGCGGGCTCGGGGGCCGACCTCTTCGTGGCCCCCGAGCTCTACCTGGTCCTCGGACCGCTCGCGTCGGTTCGGAGCGACTGACCCGTACGTTCGTCCCGCCGGCCTAACGGCGCACGGTGGCCGCCGCCAGCTCGGCGGCGAACGCATCGAGCTCGGCCACGTCGTCCGCGTCGCGCATCCCACCGACCCGATCGACGAGCGCGGAGCCGACGACCACGCCGTCCGCGACGGCAGCGACGCCTGCGGCGGTCGCCGCGTCCGCCACCCCGAACCCGACCGCCACGGGGAGCCCGCCGGCCGAGCGGGTGCGCCCCACCAAGTCGGCGAGGTCGACCGGCACCCCGGTGCGCGCGCCCGTGACGCCCGTGACCGAGACCGCGTAGACGAACCCGCGGCAGGCATGCGTCACGGTCGACAAGCGCGCGTCGGTCGAGGTGGGCGCCACCAGGAAGACGGTGGCGACGTCGACGGCCCGCGCGGCGGCGATCAGGTCGGCCCCCTCGTCGGGCGGCAGGTCGGGGAGGATCAACGCGTCGACGCCGGCGTCGGCGGCCGCGCGCACGAAGGCCTCCGTGCCCTCGCCCTCGGGACCCTGGTAGGCGAACACCGGGTTGAAGTAGGTCATCACCGCGATCGGCGTGCCGCTTCCGGCCCGCAGCGCGCGCACGAGGTCGAAGGTCCCGCGGGTCGTCGCGCCGGCCGCCAGCGCCACCTCCGACGCGCGCTGGATGGTCGGTCCGTCGCCCAGCGGGTCGGAGTAGGGGAGGCCCACCTCGAGCAGGTCGGCGTGGCGCAGCAGCGCGCGCCCCGCCGCGAGCGACCGCTCGGCGTCGGGGAAGCCGGCCGTCAGGAACGGCACGAACGCTGCGCGACCGGCTCCTGCGGCCGCCTCGAACGCGGCGCGCACGCGCGCCTCGCCGCGCGCCGGTCCCGCTGCGGGCGCATCGGCCGCGCTCACGCCGCCGCCTCGGCGGCCTGGGCGGCCTCGACGCGCACGACCTCCTGGACGTCCTTGTCGCCACGGCCGGAGAGGTTGATGACGATCACCGCGTCGGGAGCGAGCTTGGGCGCCTCTTCGAGCACGTACGCGAAGGCGTGCGCGGTCTCGAGCGCCGGGATGATGCCCTCCAGCCGCGCCACCGTGCCGAACGCGGCGAGGGCCGCCTTGTCGTCGATCGCGACGTACTCCACCAACCCCTCGTCGTGGAAGTACGAGTGCTCCGGACCGACGCCCGGGTAGTCGAGGCCGGCCGACACGCTGTGGGCCGGCGCGATCTGGCCGTCGGCGTCGTGCAGGAGGTACATGAGGGCGCCGTGGAGCACGCCGCGGCGACCGCCGGTGATCGAGGCGGCGTGGGCACCGCTCGCGACGCCGTGGCCCGCCGCCTCGACGCCGACCATCCGCGGTCGCTCACCGGCCGGGAGGTAGGCGTAGGGCGCGAACAGGCCGATCGCGTTCGAACCGCCACCGACGCACGCCACCGCGAGGTCCGGGGTTCGGCGCCCTTCGGCGACCTCGAGCTGGTCCATGGTCTCGCGGCCGATGACGCTCTGGAAGTCGCGCACCATCATCGGGTACGGGTGCGGACCCACCACGGAGCCGATCACGTAGAAGGTGGTGCGCACGTTCGTGACCCAGTCGCGGATCGCCTCGTTCGTGGCGTCCTTGAGGGTGCGGGTCCCGCTGCGGACCGGGCGCACCTCGGCGCCGAGCAGCCGCATCCGGACCACGTTGAGCTCCTGCCGGCGCACGTCCTCCTCCCCCATGTAGACGACGCATTCGAGGCCGAACAGGGCCGCCGCCGTCGCGGTCGCGACGCCGTGCTGCCCGGCGCCGGTCTCGGCGATCACCCGGTGCTTGCCCATCCGCCGCGCGAGCAGCACCTGGCCGACCGTGTTGTTGATCTTGTGCGCGCCGGTGTGGTTGAGGTCCTCGCGCTTGAGGTAGATGCGCGCGCCGCCGACGTGTTCGCCGAGGCGCTCGGCGCGGGTGAGCATGCTCGGGCGACCGATGTCGTGCAGCCGCCGGTCGAGGTCCGCGCGGAAGGCCGGGTCGGCCATCGCGGCTCGGTACCCCGCTTCGAGCTCGTCGAGGGCGGGGATCAGGGTTTCGGGTACGTAGCGGCCGCCGTAGGGGCCGAAGCGGCCACGGGCGTCGGGCATCGGGAACATGGGGGTCCTCCGGTGGTGCGGTCGAGGCGTGGGCGGGGCGTGGGCGCCCGGCCTCGACGTCGGGAGGCCGGGTTCAGGCGGGCGTGGCCCCGCGCCACCAGAACTGGTGGCGCACCTTGAAGGTGCGGGGGGTCCGAGCGCGCGCGCGGGGATGCATGGCCGGGAGTCTACCCGACCCGCTGCGCCGGCGCCACCGCGCGGCCGACGGTCGCCTCACGCCGCGCGCACCCAGCCTTCGAGCGCTTCGCTCCAGCGTCCGGGGGCCGGCGCCAGCCGCGCCAGGTCGAACCCGGACACCAGCTCGCGCGGATGCAGCGGCCGCGGTTCGGCGATCAGGCCGGCGGTGGCCGCGAGGGCGCCGACCACGCGGCGCGGGTCGACGCCGTCGGCGCGGTACGCGTCGAGGGTCGACGCGCCCCGGCGCTTGGCCATGCGCTGGCCGTCCGCGGCCAGGAGCAGCGGCACGTGTCCGTAGCGGGGCGCCGGGTGCCCGAGCGCCGCGGCGAGCGCGACCTGCGCCCCGGTGGCGTCCCACAGGTCGTCGCCCCGCACCACCTCGGTGATGCCCATGGCGGCGTCGTCGACCACGACCGCCAGCGCGTAGGCCCACAGGCCGTCGCTGCGCCGGACGACCAGGTCGCCGACGTCCGCGGCCACGTCGAACGCCCGGCGCCCCAGGCGCACGTCGTCGGCGACGACCGTGCCGGGTTCGAAGCGCGCGCGCCACGAGGGCGCGCGCCCCTCGGTGCGGCGGTCCGCGGCGAGGCGCGCGGAGCGCGCGCGCTCGCGCGGCCCGTACACCGATCCGGCCGCTGCGTGCGGCGCCGACGCAGCGCCCTGCAGGTCCTTGCGCGACAGCCAGTCCTCGCCCAGGCGGCCGGCGGTGGCGAGGGCAGCGAGCGCCGCCGCGTAATGCCCGTCGCGCTCGCTCTGGCGGTACGGACCGACGGGTCCGCCGACGTCGGGGCCCTCGTCCCAGTCGAGGCCCAGCCAACGCAGCTCGTCGAGGTTGCCGGTCACCGCCGACGCGACCGTGCGCGGGGGATCGAGGTCCTCGACCCGCAGCACGAAGCCGCCCCCCTGCGCCCGGGCCGAGGCCCAGGCGAGGAGGGCGGTGCGCGCGTTGCCCAGATGCAGCGCGCCGGTGGGGGAGGGGGCGAAGCGCCCCCGCACGCGCGCGGCGGAGGTCATGGGGCGGACGTCAGAGGATGCCCTTGCGGCGCATCGCCTCCTGGACCGCGGCGCCCATGTCGGTCGGGGTGGGCGCCATCACCACGCCAGCCGCCTCGAGCGCGGCGATCTTGTCGGCGGCGGTCCCCTTGCCGCCGGCCACGATCGCGCCCGCATGCCCCATCCGCTTGCCGGGAGGGGCGGTGGTGCCGGCGATGAACCCCGCCACCGGCTTGGTCATGTGGGCGGCGATCCATGCCGCGGCCTCTTCCTCGCCGCTCCCGCCGATCTCCCCGATGAACATGACCGCCTCGGTCTCGGGGTCGTCCTCGAACACCTTCAGGACGTCGACGAAGGAGCTGCCGTTGACCGGGTCGCCACCTATGCCGATGGCCGTGGTCTCGCCCAGACCGGCGTCGGTCAACTGCTTGACCGCCTCGTAGGTGAGCGTCCCCGAGCGGCTGACCACGGCCACGCGGCCGGCCTCGTGGATGTAGCCCGGCATGATGCCGATCTTGCACTGCCGGGGGGTGATCACGCCCGGGCAGTTGGGGCCGACCAGGCGCGTCGGCTTGCCTTCGAGGTAGCGCTTGACGCGCACCATGTCCTGGACCGGGATGCCCTCGGTGATGCACAACACGAGCCGCAGGCCGGCGTCGGCCGCTTCCATGATCGCGTCGGCCGCGCCGGCGGGCGGCACGTAGACGACGCTGACGTCGGCGCCGGTCGCCGCGACCGCCTCGCGCACGGTGTCGAAGACGGGGAGGTCGACGGCGTAGGTGTCGGGCCGCCCCGGCACGCCCGAGGCGTCGGTCGCGCCCTCGAAGCGGTGGGTGGTGCCGCCGCGGCCCGGGTGGACGGCGCCGACCATCTGGGTGCCGTACGCGATCGCCTTGTCGGTGTGGAACTGCCCGGTCTTGCCCAGGCCCTGCACGAGCACCTTGGTGGTGCGGTCGACGAACGAGCTCATCGGGTGGCCTCCACGATCTTGCGGGCGCCGTCGCGCATGTCGTTCGCCGACTGGAGCCCGGGGATGCCGGCCTCCTCGACGATGCGGCGGCCGAGTTCGACGTTCGTGCCCTCGAGGCGCACGACGAGCGGCACCTGGAGGCCGACGTCCTTCACGGCCTGGACCACGCCGTTGGCGATGGTGTCGCAGCGCATGATGCCGCCGAAGATGTTGACGAAGATCCCCTTGACGTTGGGATCCCGGGTGATGATCTTGAACGCGGCGGTGACGTTCTCGGTGGTGGCGCTGCCGCCGACGTCCAGGAAGTTCGCCGGGCTGCCCCCCTCGTGCTGGATGATGTCCATGGTCGACATCGCGAGGCCGGCCCCGTTCACGAGGCAGCCGATGGTGCCGTCGAGCTTGATGAACGACAGGCCGTACTTCGAGGCCTCGACCTCGGCCGGGTCCTCCTCGGCGAGGTCGCGCAGCGCGACCACGTCGTCGTGCCGGTAGAGCGCGTTCGCGTCGATCGACATCTTGGCGTCCAAGGCCAGGACGTCGCCCGCGCCGGTCACCACGAGCGGGTTGACCTCGAGCAGGTCGGTATCGAGGTCGACCGCGGCGCGCTCGAGCGCCGTCAGGAAGGCGACGCCCTTCGCCAGCGCCTCGCCGCTCAGCCCGAGCGCGAAGCCGAGGCGCCGCGCCTGGAACGGCGCCAGGCCGATCGCCGGATCGACGGTCTCGCGCAAGATCTTCTCGGGCGTGTGCTCGGCGACCTCTTCGATCTCGGTGCCACCCTCGGTCGAGGCGATCACGACGTTGCGGCCGGTGGTGCGATCGAGGACGACGGAGACGTACAGCTCGCGCGCGATGTCGACGCCCTGCTCCACGTACAGCCGCTGGACCGGCTTCCCTTCGGGACCGGTCTGGACCGTGACGAGGGTGCTCCCGAGCATCTTCTCGGCCAGCGCGCGCACCTTCTGCTCGGCCGCGGCGAGGTCGCCACCGCGGCCGTCCAGCACGACGTTGACGCCGCCGAGGTCCGGGTGCTCCTGGAAGCGGCCCTTGCCGCGACCGCCGGCGTGGATCTGCGACTTCACGACGACCACGGGGACGCCGCTCGCCTCGACCAGCGGGCGCACCGCGGCGACCGCCTCGTCGACGCTGGTGGCGACGCGCCCTTGCGGGACGGCGATGCCGCGCGCAGCGAGCAGCGCCTTCGCCTGGTACTCGTGGATCTTCACGGGGGGACCTCCTGGAGGGTGCTGGGTGGCTGCCGCGCAGCTGCAGCCACCGCGATGCGGCCGGCGCCGCGGCGCGGCCGTCGAAACCGGCTCAGGCTACCTGCTCGCCACGGTGCGCGCAACGCGCTCGCGCTACGATGGCCGCATGATCCGAACCGCGCTCTTGAGCGTCGCCGACCGGGCCACTGCCGGCCAGCACGAGGACCGGGCGGTCCAAGCCATCCGCGAGGTCCTCGCCGCGGGACCGTTCGTCGAGGTGGACTACCAAGTGGTGCCGGACGAACAGGCGCTGATCCGCGCCAAGCTGCGCCTGCTCACCGAGGACGACGCCGTCGACCTGGTCCTCACGACGGGCGGGATCGGCCTCGCGCCGCGCGATCGCGCGCCCGAGGCGACGCTCGAGGTCGTCGAGCGCGAGATCCCCGGGATCGCCGAGGCGATGCGGGTCGCGGCGGCGCGCGGCGATGCGCGCGCGCTGCTCGGTCGCGGGGTGGCCGGCGTGCGCCGCGGCACCCTGGTCGTCAACCTGCCGGCGGCGCCGGAATCCGCGCGTGCGGCGCTCGCGGCGGTCGCGCCGGTGCTGGCCGCGGCGTCCGACGCGGTGCATGGGCGGCCGCCGGGCCGCGACCCCATCTGACCGTGCTCGCGACGGTCGGCGCGTGGGTGGTGGTGCTCCTCGGCTTGGCGGTGGCGGGCGCCGGCGTGGTGTTGCCGGTGCTTCCCGGCATCCCGGTCGCCCTCGTGGCCGTGATCCTGGCCGGCTGGATGACCGGGTTCGAGCGCATCGACGTGCCGACGATCGTCTGGGTGGCCGTGCTCACCGCGGTCGCCCAAGGGTTCGACCTGCTCGGCAACTGGGTGGGTGCGAAGCGCTTCGGGGCGGGGCGCGCGGGTTTGTGGGGCGGCATCGTCGGGTCGTTCGTCGGGTTGATCGTGCTGCCGCCGTGGGGGTTCCTGATCGGTGCCCTCCTGGGCGCGACGCTCGCGGAGTTGGCCGTCGGACGGACCCCGCCCGACGCGTGGCGCGCTGGCGTGGGCGCCCTGCTGGGGACGCTCGCCGGGGTGGGCGGCAAGCTCGTGCTCGTCGTGGTGATCGCCGTCGTCGTGATCGGGCGCCTGGTCGCGGGTTGAGTCCTCGCGGCATCCCGGCCCGGGTGCGTCCACGCGGGGTCGGCGGCGCCTGGTAGCATCCGCGGTGCGCACGCGACCGTTCGGCGGTCGGGCGCATCCAGACAGGGAGAGCCCATGGACCCCATCCTCGTGACGATCGGCCCCCTCGCGCTGCGCTGGTACGGCGTGCTCATCGCCCTCGGCGTGGTCGCCGGCGCGGCCTGGACGCTGCGCGCGGCCAAGGCGCGCGGCCTGGACGGCGACTGGCTCCTCGACATGGCGCCGTGGATGGTCGGCGCCGGCATCCTCGGTGCGCGCCTGGTCTACGTCCTCACGAGCCCGAGCGCGTACTTCGGGCCCGGGGGCGATCCGCTCCGCGCCTTCGCGGTGTGGGAGGGCGGGATCAGCATCCACGGCGGCATCGCCGGCATCGTGGCGGTGCTCGCGTGGCAGGCCCGTCGCAAGGGGTACGACGTCTGGCGCTACCTCGACGTGCTCTCGCCGATCGCCGCCTTCGGCATCATCGGGGGGCGCATCGGCAACCTGATGAACGGGACCGACACCGGGGGGCGGCTCACGTCGTGGCCCATCGGCTTCACCTGGCCCGACCCCGGCACCCCCACCTTCGGCGCCTTCGGCCGCCTCGTGTTCGGCGACCCGCTCTGGCAGTACGCCCCGCCGGTGTGCGGCACCGTCCCGGTCGGCGAGCCCTGCGTGGTGCACCTGACCCCGATCTACGGGATGCTCGTCGGCGTGCTGCTGATCGGGGTGATCGCCTGGGCGCTGGCGCGCACCAAGACGCCGGGG
>JAABRX010000067.1 GCA_011390675.1 Trueperaceae bacterium
TCTGCGCTTCAAGCGTGGCGGCGGCGCGGGAGGTCAGCGCGGCGTTCAGGACGTCATCGCCCGCATCGGGCCCGAGTTCGACCGCTTGAAGGTCGGCATCTCGCGCCCGCCGGAGGGGTGGGCCACCGAGAGCTGGGTGCTGTCGCGCTTCCGCGAAGACGAGCGTGCCCTCGTCGAGCGCGTCGTCGCCGCGGCGGCGGACGCGCTCGAACGGCGGCGCGACGAGGGCTGGGACGCCGCCTGCGCCTTCGCGAACGGGCTCGACCTCGCGGCCCCGAGCGCCGAAGCGCCCGCCACCGACTGACCTCGACCCGCGGTCGTCACGCCAAGCGCGCCAGGCTCGCCTCGATCTCCGAGGCGAGCCGCTCCGCTTCGGCGAGCCGCCGCCGCTCCTCCGCGACCACCTCGGCCGGCGCCCCGGCGACGAAGCGCTCGTTCGCCAGCTTCTTGGCCGAGCGCGCCGCCTCGGACCGCTGGGTCGCCAGCCGCGCCTCCTGCTTGGCGGTCCAGGCGGCGACGTCCACGACGCCCTCGAACGGCAGCCGGAGCACGACGTCGGCGACCGGCTGCGCCAGCGAGGCGCCCGAGGGTGCGGTCGCTTGGACCCGCGCCCGTGCGAGGGTCTCGAACACGTTCGCCTCGGCGGCCAGGGCCGCCGCGCCATCGCCCTCGAGCACCACCGGCACCGCTTGGTTGGGCGGCAGGTCGGCGTCGACGCGCAGCTGGCGCACCGCCGCCACGGCGGCCTGAAGGCGCTCGAAGTCGCGCCGCGCGCCCGCGTCCTGGAGGGTGGGATCGACCGTCGGCCAATCGGACTCGGCCAGCTGCCGCTCGTGCCCGAGCGCCGACCACAGCTCGGAGGTCACGAAGGGCATGATCGGGTGCAGCAGCGCGAGCACCCCTTCGAAGGCGCGGCGCAGCGTCGCGCGCGTGCGCGGGTCGTCCTCGCGCAGCGCCGGCTTCGCCGCCTCCAGGTACCAATCGCAGAAGGTCGACCAGGTGAAGTCGTAGGCGCGCCGCGCCGCGGCCCCCAGATCGAACGCCTCGAGCGCGGCGGTCACGTCCGCGGTGGCCGTCTGCAGCTCCGCGAGGATCCAGCGGTCGGCGAGGCGCTCCGGGACCCCGGCGTCTTCGGGGCCGTCGAGGTTCGTGCGCACGAAACGGGCGGCGTTCCACAGCTTGGTGCAGAAGTTGCGCCCCATCTCGACGCGGCGCGCGTCCCAGCGGACGTCCTGACCGCCGGTGCTCGCGTGCGCCATCGCGAAACGCAGCGCGTCCGCGCCGCTCTCGTCGATCACCTCGAGCGGGTCGATCCCGTTGCCCTTGCTCTTCGACATCTTCTGGCCGTCCGCGTCGAGCACCAGGCCATGGAGCACCACCGTGTGGAACGGCACCTGGTCGGTGAACTCGAAGGCCGCGAGCTCCATGCGCGCCACCCAGAAGAACAGGATGTCGTACCCGGTCACCAGGACCGAGGTCGGGTAGAAGCGCCGGTAGAAGGGGTCGTCGACGTCGGGCCAGCCGAGCGTGCTGAAGGGCCAGAGGTTCGAGCTGAACCAGGTGTCGAACACGTCGGGGTCCTGCGTCAGCGCGCGGCCGGCGTAGCGCGGGTCGTCGGTGGGGTCGAGGAACGGATCGCTCGGGTCGGGGACGATCACCCGACCGTCCTCGTCGTACCAGGCCGGGATGCGATGCCCCCACCAGAGCTGCCGCGACACGTTCCACGGCCGCAGCTTCGCCAACCAGTCCTTGTTCACCTTGGTGTAGCGCTCCGGCACGACCCGGATGGCGCCCGAGTCGAGCGCCTCGAGCGCGCGTGCGGCGGCCTCGGAGGTGTCGTAGAACCACTGCGTCGACAGGAGCGGCTCCACCGGCTCGCCGGTCCGCTGCGACAGGCCGAGCGCCACCGTGTGGTCGGCGACCGACACGAGCGCGCCGTCGGCTTCGAGCGCCGCCACGACGGCGTCGCGCCCGGCGAACCGATCGAGCCCGCGGAACGCCTCCGGCACGAGTTCGGTCGTGAGCCGCCCATCGAGGTCGATGACCGACGGTCGCTCGAGGCCGTGGCGCTCGCCGATCTCGAAGTCGGTCGGGTCGTGCGCCGGCGTGATCTTGAGCGCGCCGGTGCCGAAGTCCTTCTCGACCGCCTCGTCTTTGATCACCGGCACGAAGCGGTCGGTGAGCGGGATCCGCACGCGCCGCCCCACCAGGTGGGCGAAGCGCTCGTCGTCGGGATGGACCGCGACGGCCTGATCCGCGAAGATCGTCTCGGGGCGGACGGTCGCGATCTCGATGGCGTCGCCGCCGTCCTCGCCGGCGTAGCGCAGGCGGTAGAGCTTGCCCGGCCGCTCCTCGCGCTCGACCTCGAGCTCGGAGAGCGTCGTCTGGCTCACGGGGTCCCAGTTGACGATGCGCTCGCCGCGGAACATGGCGCCGCGGTGGTACAGCTCGACGAACTGCTTGCGGACGGCCTTCGAGAGGCCCTCGTCGAGGGTGAAGCGGGTGCGGGTCCAGTCGGCCGACACCCCCAGGCGCTGCAGCTGCTCGAGGATGATCCCGCCGTAGCGCTCCTTCCAGGCCCACACGCGCTCCATGAAAGCCTCGCGACCGATCGCGTGGCGATCGAGCCCCTCGTCGCGCAGCGCCCGCTCGACGACCACCTGGGTGCTGATGCCGGCGTGGTCGGTGCCGGGCTGGAACAGCGCCTCGAAGCCCTGCATCCGCTTGAAGCGGATGAGCGCGTCGATGATCGCGTTGTCGAAGGCGTGGCCGAGGTGCAGGTTGCCGGTGACGTTCGGGGGCGGGATGACGATGGTGAACGGGGGTTTGTCGCTCGTGGCGTCGGCGGCGAGTGGCTCGTCGGCCCAGCGCCGCGCCCACCGCAGTTCGAGCTCGGACGGGTCGTAGCGCGTCGGCAGTTCGGATGGCGCGTCGGTCGGTGCGTCGGTCATCGGCGGCTCCCTCGGGGGACGGGGCGCCGGACGCGCCCGCGACCTGGCTGCGGGTCATGTCGCGGACGAGGCGTCGGCCCCGCGGTACCACCGCGCTTCCTCGCTCGAGGCGAGGCCACTCTCGGCGTAGCGCACGCGCCTCGAGGCGTCGTGGCGGCTACGTGATGGGGTTCTAATGCGGCGGGCACCCCCGCCGGTTCTTCCCCGGTGGCCCGTCGCCGAGGGCGACGCGCTCGCGGGCGACCTTCGCCCCCGCCGATCCGGGCCGCGCTCGCACCGAAGGCGGAGACTCCGCCGACGCACGGCCTCGCTGTCGGTCGGGGAGGGGGCTACTCCTCCCGCACCGCTGAGCGTAGTCGTCGCCCGGTGCCGGCGTCAACCGACGTCGGCACGCCGGCGCTCGCCGCGGACGTCAGACGACCGGCAGCGTGTTGAGCGCCTGGATCGACACCTGCCCCGCCATCCGCCGGGCCGCGACGCGCAGCGCGCCGGCGCTGGCGTTCTCGGGGTCGGCGACGACCAGCGGCACGCCGGCGTCGCCGCTCTCGCGGAGCGCGCGCGTGATCGGGATCTCGCCCAGGAGGGGCAGACCCTCCGCCTCGGCGAAGGTGCGCGCGCCGCCCTCCCCGAACAAGAAGTCCTTGGTGCCGTCGGGCAGCGCGTAGTAGCTCATGTTCTCGATCACGCCCAGGAGCGGCACGTGCGTCTTGCGCGCCATCGTGGCCGCGCGCCGAACGTCCAAGAGGGCGACGTCCTGCGGGGTCGTCACGAGCACCATGCCCGAGAGGGTGACCAGCTGGGCGAGCGAGAGCTGCACGTCGCCGGTGCCGGGGGGAAGGTCGACGATCAGGTAGTCGAGGTCGCCCCACACGGTCTGCTGGAGGAGCTGGGTGAGGGTGCCGTGCAGGATCGGTCCGCGCCACGTGAGGGCCTGGCCGTCCTCCACCAGGTTCGCGACCGACACGATCTTCACGCCGTGGCTCTTGAGCGGCAGGATGCGCTTCTCGTCGTCGGCCATGAGCCGCCGGCCCTCGACCGCGTACATCTTCGCTTGCGACGGTCCGTAGATGTCGGCGTCGAGCAGGCCGACGTCGGCCCCGTCGAGCGCGAGCGACGCGGCGAGGTTGGCGGCGATCGTGGACTTGCCGACGCCCCCCTTGCCGGAGCCGACCGCCACGACGTGCTTGACGCCCGGCAGGTTCCCCGTCGGGCTGGGGCGGACCTGGGCGCCGAACGTCAGGTCGACGCCCTCCACGCCGGGCACGCGCGCGAGCGCGGCACGGACGTCGCCCTCGATCTGCGCCTTCATGGGGCAGGCCGGGGTCGTCAACTGCACGGTGACGGCGACCCGATCGCCCTCGATCTCGACCTTCTCGACCATGCCCAGGGTGACCAGATCTTCGTGGAGTTCGGGGTCCTGGACGGTCGCGAGCGCTTCCATGACCGCACGTTCGGTGATCGCCATGGGGCAGGCTACCAGCGGGCGGCCCGACGCGGGCCGAGGTCGGCGACGGTGGCCTCGGCGCGATCGGCACCGCCCCCGCGGTCGGCGTCCGCGGTGCGGTGCGTTCGCCGCGCCTTGTCCGCGTCCGGCGAGCCCGCGTACCATGGGCCCGATGAGCGCCGGTCCGCGACCACCGAACGCCGATCCGGTCGCCCGCGAACGCGCGCTCGACCCGCGCACCGGCTTGCCGGTCGTGCGGTACGTCGGCCCCTACCCCCCCACCCTCCGCCCCGGAGCCCCTGCGCCGGTCGGCGCGTGGCGCGTGCTCGCGTCCGAATCCCGCGACGGACGCTGGGTCGTGGAGCTCGAGACGGCGGCCTCGGCACGACCGCTGGCCGAGGTCGCGGCGTCCGTCGACGACGGCGACGTCGAGGAGCTGCTGGACGTGCTGGAGGACGCCGAGCGCCTCGGCGTGGCGCACGGCGGGCTGACGATCGACCGCTTGTGGCGCCACGGTGCGTCGGTGCGCGTCGAAGGCTACGGCGTCGGCTGGGCGCCCGAAGCCAGCGTCGACGCCGATCGTGCCGCCATCGCGCGGGCGCTGCTGGACCTGCCGGGTACCTCGATCACGGCTCCGATCCGCACCCACCTGGAGGAGCTCGCCGGAAGCCCGGCGAGCGGGGACGCTCCGCGCCCCGCCTCCCCCACCCCGGCGCTCGACGCGGCACCACCGGCCGCCCCGCGCGTCGCCGCTACGTTCGTCAAGGGCCCACCGCCCGGCGCCACGGTGCGCCCGGGCGACACCCCGTTGGCACCGCTGCACGAGCGCGCGGCGCGCGCGGTGGCGCGCGCCCAGGCATCGGCCGAGGGTCGCCGCCGCCTCGCGCTCGGCGCCACCCTCGTCTTCGCGGTGGTCGTGCTCGCTTCGTTGAGCGTCGCGCTGCAGCGCCGGCCTCAGCCGGCCGCCGCCGTCGCCGACGGCGCCGTGGCGTACGTCGTCGACGTCCGCATCGAACCGGCCGGGCTGCCTCCAGCCCGGCTCGTCGTCCTCGAGAGCCCCCCGGGTTCGCGCCTGGTCGCCGGCACGGTCGTCGGCAGCGTGCCGCGCCGGGTGCCGCTCGATCGCGCCGGTACGTGGCGCTTCGAGGCCCGCTTCCTCGACCGACGATCCGAACCGGCCACCCTCGAGCTGCCTGGCGACCGCTCGCTGGTCCTCGTCTTCCCCGACCCCACCACCGCGGCCCCCTGAGCCGCCCGGAGCATCCATGCCCAGCCTCGTCGTCATCGATTACGGATCCCAGTACACGCGCCTCATCACCAGGCGGTTGCGCGAGTTGCAGGTCTTCTCGGTGATCGAGACGCCCGACGTCACCCCCGAGCGCCTGCGCGAACTCGACGCCCGTGGCGTCGTGCTGTCGGGCGGGCCCCAGAGCGTCTACGCCGACGGTGCGCCGCAACTTCCGGCGGGGCTCCTGGATACCGACCTCCCGGTGCTGGCGATCTGTTACGGGATGCAGCTCCTCGCCCGCGCTCTGGGCGGTGAGGTCGAGGCCTCGCCCGTCCGTGAGTACGGGAAGGCGGTGCTCGCCGAGTACGGCGGCGCCCTGTTCGAGGGCGTCGAAGGCGAGTTCGTGGCGTGGATGTCGCACGGTGATTCGGTCAAGGTGCCGCCCCCGGGCTTCGAGGTCACCGCGCGCACCGGCGACACCCCGATCGCTGCGATGGAGGACCGCGCCCGCGCGCGCTTCGGTCTGCAGTTCCACCCCGAGGTGCGCCACACCCCGAAGGGCCTGCAGGTGCTCGAGCGCTTCGTGGAAGCTACCGGCGTCCCCCGCGACTGGACGGCGGCCCACATCGTCGACGACGCCGTCGCCAGCGTGCGCGAGCGCGTCGGCGACGAGCGCGTGCTGCTCGGCATCAGCGGCGGCGTCGACTCCACCACGCTGGGCTTGCTGCTCCACCGGGCGATCGGCGAACGGTTGGTGCCGGTCTTCGTCGACACGGGCCTGCTTCGACTCGGCGAAGGCGACGAGGTCGAGCGCGCGCTGCGCGGCCTCGGGGTGCCGCTGGTGCGCGTGGACGCCGCCGAGCGCTTCTTGAGCGCGCTCCGCGGCATCGAGGATCCCGAAGCGAAGCGCAAGGCGATCGGGCGCACCTTCATCGACGTCTTCGCGGCCGAGGCCCGACGCCTGCAAGCCGGCGGCACGATCCGCTTCCTGGCTCAAGGCACCCTCTACCCCGACGTGATCGAGTCGGCCGGCGGGCACGGGGCGGCCAACATCAAGTCCCACCACAACGTCGGCGGCCTGCCCGAGGACCTCGGGTTCGAGCTCCTCGAGCCGTTCCGCACCCTGTTCAAGGACGAGGTGCGCGAGGTGGCCGAGGCGCTCGGCCTCGCGCCGCACCTGCGCGATCGCCACCCCTTCCCCGGACCGGGCCTGGCGATCCGGGTGCTGGGCGAGGTGACGCCCGAGCGGCTCGAGGTGCTGCAGCGCGTCGACGATCTGTTCGTGAGCGCGCTGCGCGAGTTCGACCTCTACCGCGACACCTGGCAAGCGCTCGCCGTCCTGACGCCGATCCGGTCCGTGGGCGTGATGGGCGACAACCGCACGTACGCGCACACCGTGGCGCTTCGCGCGGTCACGTCGGTCGACGGCATGACGGCCGATTGGGCGCGCCTGCCGCACGAGTTCCTCGCGACCGTCTCCAGCCGCATCGTCAACACCGTTTCCGAAGTGAACCGCGTCGTCTACGACGTGACGTCCAAGCCGCCGGGGACCATCGAATGGGAGTGAACGAATGGGCGTGAAGAAGGGCACCGGTCGACCGACCCGGCCGAAGGCCCCGGCCGCCGCCGCCGGGGACCATCGAACGGGCGTGGAGAAGGGCACCGAAGCGCGCGCCTGGCTCGTCAAGTCGGAACCCGACGCGTTCGGCTTCGACGACCTGTGGCGCGCACCCGAGCGCACGACGCCCTGGGACGGCGTTCGGAACTACCAGGCGCGCAACTTCATGCGCGACGACATGCGCGTCGGGGACGTGGTGCTCTTCTACCACTCCAACGCGACGCCGCCGGGCGTCGTCGGGTTGGCGGAGGTGGCGAGCGCGCCCTATCCGGACCCGAGCCAGTTCGACCCGGAGTCGCCGTACTTCGACCCCACCAGCACCCGCGAGGCCCCGCGTTGGGTGCTGGTCGACGTCAAGGAGGTCGCGCGGCTGCCGCGGCTGGTGCCGCTCGACGAACTGCGCGACGACCCGCGCCTGGCGAGCCTCGATCTGCCGCTCTTGCGGCGCGGGAACCGCCTCTCGGTGATGCCGATGCCGAGCGAGGCGGTGGACCGGGTGCGGTGGCTGGCCGATCGCCCGCGCCCGTCCCCGTGAGGGACGCGGCACCGTAGCCGCGAATGGTAGCCTTCGGCGCATGCGCGAGCGTGCCGCACGGATCCTGAACCTGGTCGCCGACCGCTACGTGCGTACGGCCCGCCCGGTGCCGTCGGCGACGGTCGCGGCGGAGCTCGACGTGTCGAGCGCGACGGTGCGGAGCGCGTTCGGGGTCCTCGAGGACGAAGGCCTGCTGCACCAGCCGCACACGTCCTCCGGGCGCATCCCCACCGCCCTCGGGTTCCGGCGGTACGCCGACGCCTTCCTGCCGCCCGAACCGCTTCCGCCCATCGCGCTCGCCGTGCTGCAGCGCCGACTGGCCGGCGCGCACGGCGACGCGCTCCTCCAACAGCTCGCGCAGGTGGCCGCCGAACTCTCCGGCTACGCGGTCGTGGTTCGCGTTCCGACCGATCCCCACGTACACGCCCTCGAGATCCACCTGTCGCTGCTGCACGCCCGGGCGCTGCTCGCGGTCGTCGTGCTCGCGAACGGCCTCGTCCGCCAGGTGCGGGTCGACGTCGACCCGTCGCCCGACGACGAGGTGCTGGGCAGCGCCGAGCGCCACCTTCGGCAGCTCACGCTGCCGGTCACGGAGGTACCCCACGCCCTCGCGGCGCTGGCGGCGCAGGCGGAACCGGAGTTGGCGCGCACCCTGCGCGCGATCCACGACGCCTGGCCGGCGGTGGCGCCGCCGCGGGTCGTCTCGGCCGGGCTGTCGAACGTGCTGAACGAACCCGAAGCGCGCGATCCAGCGTTCGTCCGCCTGGTGGTGGAGCGCGTCGAGCGACCGGCGACCACCGGACCGCTCGACGACGGCTTGTGCCTGGACTGGGACCAGGGGCTCGCGGCCGTCGCGACGCGCTGGAGCGACGGTCTGGACGGCACCTTGACGCTGGTGGGCCCGGCGCGTCTGCGCTACGGACGCGCCCTCCAGGTGGTGGGCGGGGTCGCTCAGGCGCTGCGCGACGGGCCGACGCCGGCGTGACGCGGGCAGCGCTCGACGCCGCCGTCGCGGGCGAGGATTTCACAGCCTCCCCGGGGGCTACGACCTATCGTGAGCAGCGGTCTGGACGGAACCGGGCAGGCCTGCCCGCGGTCGGAGCGCGCCCCGGTAGCATGGCGCAGCGCACGACGCGACCGACCCGTGCGCGCTCGCGCCCGGGAGGTCGGATAGGGGACGTGGTGATGCCGAACGCGGTGTACGAGCGCACGCGGGTCGCGTTGACGGGTCTGTTGCCCGGTCGTGCCGCGACGAAGGTGCTCGACCGCGCGCTCGAACGCCACCATCGTTCGAGCGAGGACGTCGGACCGAAGGAGATGGCGGCGGTGCTGATGAAAGGGGTCTACGGCGAGCTGAAGGGCGTCCTTCCCGACCCCGGCCTGCGCCGGGCGCTGCGGCGCGTGGCGCGCGACGTTGCGGCCATGGTGCCGCGCGGCGCGACGACGAGCCAGGTGCGCGCCGCGCGCGAGCGCATCGCCGGCTCCCCGCCGGCGGTCGCGGAGCCTGCTCCCGCGCTCGTGGCCATCGCCGACGCGCCGACCGCCCCCGCCGCCGTTGGGTCTCCGGCGGCGCCGCGCGCTTCGGCGCTCGACCCGGACCGGCTGCTCGCACGCTTGGTCGAGATCGACGGCGTGCACGGCGTCGGACGCTTCGACGGCGCCGGCCGCTTGCTGCAGGTGCGCGGCCGGCTTCCGGAGCCGGACCGCCTCGGGGGCTTCCTCGCCGCCGCGGCGAGCCTACTGGAACGACGCGACGCTCTGCGCACCGTGACCGTCGAGGTGCCCGACGGGCGGCTCGTCGCCGTCCCCACCCACCCGCATTGGCTTGCCCTCACGGGCGCCGCCGACCTCAACCTCGGCGCGGTCTACGCAGCGCTCTCGGCGCTGGAGGAGGAACGATGAACGCTCGCACCCTTCGTATCGCACTGGCCACGATCGCCGCGATGACCCTGGCCACGGCGGCCTGGGCGCAGGACCAGGACGCCTACCTCCAGCGCTACGGCATCGCCGTCGACGGTCTGCGGAACGCGGTCGCCACGGTCGCCGACGATCCGATCACCGCCCGCGAGGGGATCGACCGAGCGTTCAACGCGCTCCTGACGCTGTCGCGCGACGCGACCGGCACGACGCTCGTCGGAGCCATGGAGCGCGTCTTCGAACGTGCCCGGACGGCGATCGCCAACGGCAGCGCCGACGATCTGGCCGTCCAAGCGGCCGTCCTCGAGGGCGGCTTCCAGCGGCTGGCGTACGAGTCCGCGCTGTCGGCCGCGCTCAGCGGCGACCTGGAGCGCGCCCGCGCGCGCTTGGGTCGCGTCGCCGCCGACATCGGCTTCGCGGAGTCCGACCGCGCGGCCATCGCCGACCCTTCGCAGTCGGCGAGCGTGCTTCGCTTCCAGGTCGAGACCGGCATCGCGGCCGTGATGAGCACCCGCCTGGCGGTCGCACGCGAGCTCGCCGCGACCAACCCGGGAGGCGCGTACCGGTCGCTCGCCCGGGCCTACGGCCACTTCCTCCTCGTGCAGGATTCGCCGCGGGCCGCCGGCACCCTCAACCAGGGGTTCGTGGACGCCGCCTCGGCGCTGGTCGTCGACGACCCCGCCGGCGTCATCGCCGCGCTCGAACAGGTCGAGGCCGACATCGCCGCGCTCGGCGTGGCCGCGCGCGAGCGCCGCGCCTCGGTGCCCGGCGCCGGTGTCGTCGGCGAAGCACAGCCGAGCCTGCTGCCGAGCGTCGCGACCGACGCCGAAGGCGCCGCGGTCGACGCACCCGGCGACGCACCGGGCGACGCGCTCGCGGACGTCGCCGCTGCCGAACCCGACGACGCCGTGGCCGACGACGCCGCGCCGGGCACGATCACGGAGGCGGAGCTGACCGCGCTCCTGCTCGCGCGCGAGGAAGCTGCTCGCCGCGAACGGCTCGATCGGCTCGAGGCGGACCTCGCGACCACGGGCATGGCGGCCGCGACCCGCGCCGCGCACGCGGAGCGCCTGCTCGACGCGGGCTTCGAATCGTTCGACGCTGCCCTGGGCGCCCTCGACGGCGCGGCCGCGCGCGTGGTCGCCGCCGCCCACCGGGGGGCCGACGCCGACGCCCATGCGGCCTTGGACGACGTGGTCGCGACCTACGCGGCGTTCGTCGCGCCGGTCCTGCGGCCGCGCGACGGCGTGGTCGACACCGACACGATCGGGCTCTTCGATCACCTCGCCGCGGCCCGCCCGCTCCGCGTCCAGGACGCCGTCGTGCTCGCGGGCCAGGTCGAGGCCGTGCGTCAGGCCACCGCGGGTTCGGCATCGAGCGCGATCCAGCGCGGCGCGCGCACCACCACGAGCGTGTGGGCCGGGCTGCCGCGCGACGCGCTGACGTTGGCGATCGGGCTGCTGGCCTTGATCCCGCTGTTCCTGCTCAACGTCGCGTTCGGCGGCGGCAACCGCCACTGGCAAGCGATCGGCGTGGCGCTCCTGCTGCTGCTCGTCCCGGCGCTCTACGAGGGCCTCGTCGGGCTCGGAGGCGTGCTGGCCGCGCTCGCGGACGTCGATGCGCTGCTGCCGCTCGCCGCCTTCTCGGTCTTCTCGAGCGCAGCCGCCCAGACGGTGTGGGCGACGACGACGTTGCTCGCGGTCGGGTTCGCGACCGCCGGCCTCGTCGGCATCTCCCGCCAGTTCGGTCTGCTCGGCGGCCGCCGCGGTCGCGGCGGCACCGGGCGGGCGTCGACCGGCTCGGCGAAGGCCACGTCCGCCACCGCCGGCACGGCCGCCACGGTGGATTGGGACGACGAGCTCTGAGCGACGACCGTCCCGAGCGGGCGCGGCCGTGACGCCGAACCCGCTGTACCAAGGGCTCGTGCGCGAGCTGGAGGCGCTCATGGCGCCGCGGATCGCCTCGCGCGTGCTCCGCGAGGGGCTCGCGGCGGTGGGCGCGGATCCGGAGACGCTGACGCCCGAAGGCGCGCAGACGCTGCTCAAGGGGAGCGTCTTCCGCCAGCTGCAGACCGGGCGCCCCCCCGAGCAGGCCCGCGCCTCGATCGGCGAGATCATCGAGCGACTCGAGGCGTTCGTCGCCGAGGCGCCCGCCGATCCCGTCGCGGGTGCTTCGCACCCGGAACCGGCGCCGGCGGGCCCGTCCGCGCCGGACGCAGGTGCCCAGCGCGCAGCTTCGGACGCCTCGACGACGGCCGCAGCGACCGCCGTTCGCGATCCCGCGGTCCTCGCAGCGGAGAGCGACCGGATCGCCGCGCTCCGCGCCGCGCTGCGGCCGCTCAACCTGTATTTCGGATGGGCCGAGGTCCGCAAGCTCCGGGCCCAAGTCCAACTCGTCGACGACGAACTCGGCGCCGGGCGCGACCCGACCGGTCTGTTGGACGACGCCGAAGCGCAGCTCGAGGTGGTCCACCGCAAGCTCGAGGACCACTTGGTGCTGCAGGCGCGCGACCTCGCCGACCTCGAGGAGTCGATGGAGGTCGTCGCCGGCTTGGGCGGCAACCGGGTGCGACGCTTGGAGTCGCTGGTCGCGACGGTGCGCGACGCCCAGGCGCAGCGCACGATCGCCGAGGGCGAGGTGGAGCGCGCCCAGAAGCTCGCTCGCGACCTGCGCAAGCTCGTCGAGTCGTCGGTCCTGGACGAGGGCGAGGCGCCGCCCGACCTCGGTCGAGGCGATGGGCGCCGCACGCTTCGGCGCGACGGTGAGCGGCGCCCACGCGAGCGCCCAGGACCGCCGGCCGCGGACGCGGCCGCGGACGGCGCCGGCACCGCCGGGCTCGAGGAGTTGGACGAGGTCGCCGCGGAGGTCGCCGGCATCGATCCCAGCACCCTCGCCCCCGAGATCAGCGAACGTCTGCGCGCGCTCGACGTCGACGGCGAGCGGCGCACGCTCGAGACGCTCGCCACGCGGTACGCGGAGGTCGTCCGCTACGCCCCCATCCACGAGGAGGCCTTCGCCGCGGTGCGGACGGCGCACGCCGACGGACGGCCCGCCACCAGCGACCTGATCGCCCTCGAACACGCCTTGAAGGCCGAGGAGGCCGCGCGGCGCGACGCTCTGCAGCGCGAGTTCGAGGCGTTGCGCGACGACCTCGACCGGCTCTCCGAAGCGACCGACGTCACCGACGTGCGGCGTGCGATCCACGTCGTGCTGGACGTGGTCCACGAGGCGCTCCCGGCGCTCGACGACGTCACCGCCGCGCGGGACCTGCACGCCGAGATCGCGGAGCGCGCAGCGACGGCCCAACGGACCGCAGCCGACGCGGAGCGACGTCGCATCGAGCTGTTGGGTCAGCGCGACGCCCTGCGCGGTCGGCTCGACGCGGCGCTCGCCCGAACGCCCGAAGGCGTGGATGGCACGGCCGACGACGCCCTCGGGCGCGCTCGACGCGCGCTGAGCGAAGCGCGCGCGCTCCTGGACGACGACGCGGTCGACCCGAGCGCCCTGGAGCAGGGGCGGGATGCCGAGGCCGCATGGGAACGAGCCCTGGCCGAGTCGAGCGACGACCGCTTCGAGCGCCTGCGGGCGCGCGCCCGCGAGCTCGCCGCCCGGCTCGGGCAGCTGCCCGACCTGCCCTCGCTGCAGGCGCGGCGCGACGCGCTGGAACCCGAGCTCACCGCGCTCGAGGGAATGTCCGACCTCACCCCGGCGCACGTGCGCACGCTGGGGTCGATCGTGGACCAGCTGTTCGACGACGCCCGTGCCGCCTGCGCCCGGCGGCTCGACGAGCTCGGCCGCTCCGTCGGCGACGCAGCACCCGACGCGCTGCTGCGCACGCTGCAGGCCGCGGCGCGCGCGCTCGAGAACGGCGCCTTCCCCGACCTTGCGGCCCTCGAAGCCGAGGTCCAGGCGGCCGGCGACGAGCGGCGGATGGACGCCCGGCGGCGGTACCTGCGCGCCCGCCAAGAGGCGCGGCGCCTGGCACCCGCCGGCACGCCGAGGACGGCCGATCTCGATGCCGCCGTCGTCGACGCACGGGCGGCCGTCGACGGGGACGGCGATCCGGAGCCGGCCGTCGCGCGCCTGGAGGCGTTGATCGGCGACGTCGAGGGGGAGGTCGCCGAGCGGCTCGAGGCCTTCGGCGCACGCCTCGACGACGCCCTGACGCGGTTCCGGCGCGTCGCGCTGCTCAACAACGACGACGTCGCGGCGGCGCGCCGGGTGCTCACCCACCTCGACGGCCAACGCGCCGCCGTGGGCCGGGTCTCGCTCGGGTTGCAGGCGCGCCTGTTCACGGCGCTCGCCGAGGCCGAAACGCGCATCGAAGGGCTGCAAGAGGCGTACGAGGCCACCCGCGCGATCGCCGACCAACTGGTCGCGGGCAACCTCCTCGACGACGTCCTCGGGGGCTTCGACGCCCTGTTCGGCGGCCCGGAGGGCGCCGACGAAGCTCCGGCGTCCGTCGCGGAGGGGACGCCACCGGCGCCCGTCGAGGGCGCCGCTCCGCCCGCTGCCGGGGCGGGCGAGCCGGGAGCGGGGGAACGGTTGACGGCGGCGTGGGCTCCGTACCTCGACCTCGACGGCACCGCGGGCGCCGTGGTCCTCGATGCCGACGGCGCGATCCGAGCGGGTCGACCGGCGCCGGGGAGCGACGTCGCGGCGCTCGCTCGCTCGCTCGAAGCGGCCCGCGCCACGTGGACGCGTCTCGGCGACCATCTGGGCGACGGCACGCCGGAGGTGGCCGTGCTCGACGCCGGCGGCCCACCGACGCTCGTCGCGCCGCTCGAGGACGTCGGGCACGCGATCGTCTGGACGACGAGCCCGGGGATGGGGGCGAGCATCGGTCGCAAGCTGCGCGACGACCACGCCGTGCTCGTCGCGTTGCTGCGCGAGGCCGCCGGAGAGGCCCGCGAGCATGGATCTCCCTGATCTCGCCGCCACCCGCGCGCACGCCACCGCCACCGCAGCCCACCTGCCGACCGGAGCGCTGCTGATCCTGACCGGTCCGCTCGGTGCCGGCAAGACGACGTACGTCGCCGCCTTGGCCGCCGCCCTCGGCAGCGGCGCGGACGTCACGAGCCCGACCTACACGCTCGTCCACGAGTACCCCACCCCGCAGGGACCGCTCGTCCACGTCGACGCCTACCGACTCGATCCCGCGCTCGACCTCGACGCCGCGCTCGATCTCGGCGACGCCCTCGACCGCGCGCGCGCCGTGGTCGTCGAGTGGGGGCTCGCCCTGCTCGACCACCATCCGGAGGCCTGGCATCTGGAACTGAGCCGCGTGGGCGAAGAGCGGCGCGCCATCTGGCACCGACCCGAGGGCGGACCCGCGTGACGCGCCCACGCCTGGGCATCGACACGGCGACGCCGCTCTTGGCGCTGGCGCTCTGGTGGCCGGCCGACGCGCGCACCGTGCGGGTCTCGGAGCGCGTCGGCCGCGATCTTGGCGCCCGCCTCGTCCCCGCCGTCGCGGCGTTCCTCGAAGCGCATGGCGTCGCCGTCGAGGACCTGGCGGGCATCGGCGTGGGCGTGGGCCCGGGCTCCTACACCGGCGCCCGGGTCGGGGTCGCGTTCGCGCTGGGCGTGGCGCGTGCCCGCACGCTGCGCGTCGTGGGGGGCGACAGCGCCGCGGCCCGCGCCGCAGCCGCCGTACCGGACGGTGGAGCGGGCTGGGTGGCGATGGAGACGCGGCGCGCCACCGCGCTGGTCAGCCGCTGGTCGCGCACGGGCGACCTGGTGGTTCGGCTCGAGGAGCTCGGCGCGCGCCCGTTCGCGGAGCTCCCGCCGGACGCGATGACCAGCCTCGACGTCGCGCCCGACGCCGCTCGGCATGCTCGAGCGGTCGACGAGCACGGGGCGCAGGCGCCCCGCGTGCGGTACGGATGACGCCGCGGCCGGGGGCCGACCGGGCGGAGCGGCGGGCCGCGGGTATACTGCCGCGCGTACCGCGATGGCGGCCGCGAGCGCCGCAGCGCGGGGCAACGTCTGGAGCTGATGAGCGATGAGATTCTGGCAGGAGATCGGCGTCGATCTCGGGACCGCGACGGTCCTGATCTACGTCAAGGGGAAGGGCATC
>JAABRX010000068.1 GCA_011390675.1 Trueperaceae bacterium
CACGCCGACGACGTGCGCGAGATCGAGGTGCGCGGTCGCGACCTGATCAACGGGCTCCCGAAGACCATCCGGGTGACCACCGAGGACACGGTCGAGGCGCTCAAGGAACCGGTGCAGAAGATCGCCGACGGCGTCCGGCGGGTGCTCGAGATGGCGCCGCCCGAGCTGGTGTCGGACGTGATCGACCGCGGGATCATCATGACCGGCGGCGGCGCGCTGCTGCGGAACTTCGACGAGCTGCTGCGCCAGACCACCGGCATCCCGGTGTCCGTCGCCGAGAGCCCCACCGACTGCGTGGCGCTCGGCACCGGACAGGCGCTCGACATGATCCCGGTCCTGCAGGACGCGCTGATCTCGGACACCTTCCTGCGCCGGTGAGCGGCCCGCGGTGAGCGGACCCGGGTGAGGGGGTGAGCGTGACGCGCGGCGCCTTGGGGCGTTCCGCGTTCGTGCTGGCGCTCCTCGCCCTGGCGTGGGCGCCGGGGGCCCTCGCCCAGGAGCGCGCGCCCGCGCCCACCACCTGGCCCGCGGTCCCGCTCGCGGCGATCGAGCCTGGGATGCGTGGGTACGGCCTGACCGAAGGACCCGCGGGCGTCGAGCGCTTCGACGTCGAGGTGCTCGCGCTGCAAGACGGGTTCGGCCTCGGGTTCCCGCTCGTGCTCGTGCGCGCCTCGGGCGGCGTGGTCGACCTGGGCGGGGGCGTGTCCGCCGGCATGAGCGGCAGTCCGGTGGTGCTGGGCGCGGGACCCGACGAGCGGCTGCTCGGAGCGATCGGCTACGTCTTCCCCGACTCGGACGGCGGCCTGGCGCTGGTCACCCCGATCGGCGCCATGCGCGACGCCAGCGGGACCGGCGCGACCGCCGCGGCGCTCGCTGCGCACGGAGCGGTGCCGGTGGCGACCCCATTGCTCGTGTCGGGGCTCGGGGCGCGGGCGCTGGCGCTGTTGCAGAGCAGCGTCCTGGCGCGGGGCGCGACCCCGATCCAGGCGGTGCAGGGGGGCGGCGGGCTCGCCGTCGCGACGGAACCTCCGACGGCGGGCTCGGCGGTCGCCGTGCAGTGGGTGCGCGGCGACGTCGAGATCGGCGCGATCGGGACCGTCACCGAGATCGTGAGCGACCGCGTGCTCGCCTTCGGCCACCCCGTGCTCGGCATCGGGCCCGTCGACTGGCCGCTGGCGGGCGCCGCGATCACGGCCGTGGTGGCGAACCGGACGGTGCCGTTCAAGCTCGCGAACACCGCCGAAGGCAGCATCGGAGCGATCGACCAAGACCGTCCGTCCGCGATCGGCGGCCGCCTCGGGGCGGTGGCCGATCTCCTGCCCGTGACCCTGACCGTGGCCTACGGCGACGCCACCGAAGCGCTCCGCTTCGAGGTCGTGCGCGACGAGGCGCTGTGGCCGACGCTCGTGGCGGTCGCGACGCTCGAGGCGCTCGACCGGGTGCGCGCCCGCGCCGGCGAGGGAACGGCGACGGTGCACTGGGACGTCGCCTTCTCCGCCGGTCCGGGGCTGCGCCTCTCCGAGACCGTCGTCGCCGCCGGCGACGTCGCGACCGCCGCCGCCCGCCTCGCCGGCGGACCGCTGGCGCTCCTCGCTTCGAACCCGTTCGAAGCCACCCGACCGACGCGCCTGGCGCTGCTCGTGCGGCTCGAGGACCGGCGCCGCGACGTCGAGGTGCGGCGCGCGACCGTCAACCCGGGGACCGTCGAGGCCGGCGCCGTGGTGCCGCTCCTGCTGCGGCTGCAGCCTTGGCGTCGCCCCGGCGAGGTCCGTGCCCTGGACGTGCGGCTCCCCGAAGACCTGCACGGTCGGGTCGAACTGGTCGTGCGCGGCGGCACCTTCCCGCGCGAAGCGGACGGCGACGGCCCCCCCGACCCGGACGACGCGCCGCTGACGTTCGATGAGCTGCTCGCGTTCCTGCGCGACCGCCCCGGCGGGGGCGACCTGGTCGTCGAGGCGCGCGCCGACGGCGGCGACTGGGTGCGCCTCGAGCGCCTCGCGCTCTCGGGGTACGTGACGGGGCGCGTCGATCTGACGCTCGACGTCGTGCCCCCCGCCGACGAGCCCACCCCGACCGAGGAGACCCCATGAACGACGTCGCACCGCTGCTGCAGGCGGAAGCCATCCGCCTGCTCGACGCCACCTGCACCGGAGCCGATCGACCGATCGTGCGGCTGCTCGGAGCGGATTCGATCGCCGCTCCCGGGGCGGACGTGGCCGCGCCCGCAGGCGGCGCCGTCGTCGTGCTGGCCGGGGCGGCACCGGACGAGGCCTGGGCGCGCTGGGCCGCGGCCGGCGTGGCCGCGGTCGTCGTCGCGGACCGCGACGCCGAGGGCGCCGGGGTGGACCGGGGCGCGGAGGGACCCGCCGTCTGGCGGGTGCGCGATCCGCGGCTCGCGCTCGCGCGCTTGTCGCGCCGCCTCGACCCACGCCCCCCCGTCGCCGACGAGGGGATCCACCCGACCGCAGCCATCGACCCCACGGCCCGGCTCGGGCGCGGCGTCGCGATCGGCGCCGGCGTCGTGATCGGTGCCCACGCCCACCTCGGCGACGGCGTGCAGGTCGGCCCCGGCACCGTCGTGGGCGCGGGCGCGATCGTGGGGGCGGGGAGCGAGCTGCGCGAGCGCGTCGTGGTCGCCGATGGCGTCCGCCTCGGTGCGCGCTGCCGCATCCAGGCCGGCGCCGTGTTGGGGTCCGACGGGTTCGGCTACGCCGTGGGGCACGCGGGCGCGGTGCGCATCCACCACCTGGGCACCGTGGTCCTGGGCGACGACGTCGAGATCGGCGCCAACGCCTGCGTCGATCGCGGCACCCTGGGCGACACGACGATCGGCGACCGCGTGAAGGTCGACAACCTCGTGCAGATCGCGCACAACGTGCAGATCGGGCACGACACGCTGATCGCGGGGCAGACGGGCATCGCCGGTTCGACGCGCCTCGGCGACCGGGTCGTGGTCGGCGGTGCCGCCGGCATCGGCGACCACCTGAGCGTGGGCGACGACGCCCGCATCGCGGGGGGCGCCGGCGTGACCAAGCACGTCCCGGCCGGCGAGGCCTGGGGTGGGTACCCGGCGCAACCGATCAAGCGGTGGGCGCGCGAGCGCTACCTGATCGGCCGCCTCGAAGAGCTGTGGGCGGCGTTGCGTGCGCGCCGGGCGGTCGAGCGCGAGTGAGCGGCACGGCGGTCACGGGCGTGGGCGTGCACTCGGGCCGCCGGGCGAGGGTGCGCCTGTACCGGGCCGACGGTCCGCTGCGCTTCCGAACGGCCGCCGGCACGGTCGCGGCGCACGTCGACCAGGTCGTGGCGACCGACCACTGCACCGTGCTCGGCGCCGGCGCGGTGCGCGTGGCGACCGTCGAGCACCTGATGGCCGCGCTGCGCGTGGCGGGGTACTGGTCGGGCGTGGTCGTCGAGATCGACGCCGACGAGCTGCCGATCCTCGACGGCTCCGCCGCACCGTGGCGCCCGATCGTCGCGGAGCTCGGGGCGCCACCGCCCACGCCAGAGCCGCTGCGGCCGAGCGCACCGTGGCGGTGGGAGGCCGGCGATGCGGTCGTCGAGATCGATCCCGGCCCGGAGCGGCTCGAGGTGGCGGTGGCCTTCCCCCACCCCGCGATCGGGATGCAGCGCTGGGCCGGCGCACCGGACCAGTACGCCGACGTGCTGCCGGCCCGGACGTTCGCCTTCGCCGAAGACCTCGAGCGGCTGCGCGCCGCCGGTCTCTTGAAGGGGGCCGACACGGGGAGTGGTATCCTCTTCGGGCGCGACGGGCCGCACGTGCCGCTGCGCTTCGCGAACGAACCGGTCCGCCACAAGGCGCTCGACGCGCTCGGCGACTTCGCGCTGATCGGCCGCTCGATCGCAGGGACCGTCCGCGTCCACCGCGGCTCCCACCGAACCCACGTCACCGCCATGCGCCACCTCCTCGCCACCCCTCCACGCCCCGCCTCGGACGCGACGTGAGCGACGTGGTCCCGATGCGCGTCGCGGTCGTCGGAGCGGGCGTGATGGGGCGGTACCACGCGAACGTCTACGCCGCGCTTCCCGACGCCAAGCTGGTGGGGATCGTCGAACCCGACCCAACGCGCCGCGCCGATGCCGCCGAGCGGTACGGCTGCGCGACCTACGCCGACCTCGACGCGCTGCTGGCCGCCGGACCGATCGAAGCGGTCAGCGTCGCGTCGCCCACCAGCACCCACTTCGATCTCGTGCGGCGGCTGCTCCACGCCGGTGTCCACGTGCTCGTCGAGAAGCCGGTCGCCACCAGCGTGGTGCACGCGCGCGAGCTGGCCGCCTTGTCCCGCGCCCGCGGGCTCGTGCTCCAGGTGGGGCACATCACGCGCTTCTTCCGGGCGGTCGAGCAGCTGCGCGAGCAGGTGCGCACGCCCTACCTGATCGAGGCGCGACGCCTCGCGCCGAACGGTCGGATCCAGGACGTCGGCGTCGTCCTCGACCTGATGATCCACGACATCGACATCGTCCTCGGGCTGGTCGACGCGCCGGTGATCGACGTGGCGGTGGCGGGCCACACGGTCGGCGACGGCGAGCACGAGGACGTCTGCGCCGCCCAGGTGCGCTTCGAAGGGGGGTGCGTGGCCCGCTTCCTCGCCAGCCGCGTCGCGCCGGACGCGGAGCGCACGCTGGTGGTCGCCGAGGCGCACCAGACCTTCCGTCTCGACTTCGGCCGGGCACCGCACACCGAGATGGCGGTGTACCGACCGCAACGCGACGTCGCCGAGGGGAGCCACGTGCACGTGGACCGGTACGTGGTGTACGAGGACAACCCGTTGCGCAAGGAGATGACGCACTTCCTGGCCCGCGTCCGCGGGCGCACCACGCCGATCGGTACGCTCGAAGACGACCTGCGGTCGCTGACGCTCGCCACGGACCTGCTGACGCGCTTGCGCGCCCACCGCAGCGCCTTGCCGTCGCTGCCCTGACGCGCGCCGCCCCGGTCGCGCACCGCCGGACCGGCGGGCCGCCCGCGGCGGGCGGTAGACTCGCGGCCATGGTCGACGTGCGCCGCCTCCTCCCCCATCGCTACCCGTTCCTGATGGTCGACGCCTTCGTCCACCAGGACGGCGACGCGTTCGAGTG
>JAABRX010000069.1 GCA_011390675.1 Trueperaceae bacterium
GCCGCGTTACCAAGCTGCAAACGCCATAACTGGCAACCAGAACTACGCTCTCGCTGCCTAAGGGCTAAGCGACGTCGTCCGGAGACCCTGCTTGGGGTCCGCCGGATCCGACGACCCAATCCAAGCTAGCGACCCGGTGCGGAGCGTCCGCCGGGAAGCGAACCTCTAGGCGCCTAATCGCACGGTGCGCTGGCCGACGAGCCTGCCGTGCGCCGACGACCGATCGACGGCTACGCGCGTAGACGCCCGCTGTAGGGGGCTCCGGACGCGGGTTCGACTCCCGCCGCCTCCACCACCCGAGACGACCGACGCCCCGCGACCACCGCTCGCGGGGCGTCGTCGTGATGTGGGCCGTTCGACGGGTTCAGGAGTCGAGCAGGCGCCGCTGCAGGAGCGCCTGCCACGAACGCTCGACCGGGGCGATCGCCACGACCAACACCGCCTCTTCGTGCAGCCGGTAGAGCACCCGCAGGTCGTCGTCGCGCTGCTGGCGTCCCGTGGCGATGCCCAGCCGCTTGAGCTCCGGGAGCGGCCGGCCGCGCTCCGGCGTCGCCTCGAGGCTCGTCAGGACGTCCTGTATTCGGTCCAAGAAGAGGTCCGCACGCGACCCGCCCCCCCGATCGTAGGCAGCCGCGTAGAGCTCGTCGAGATCGCGCGCGGCGCCGTCGGTCAACAGCACCTGGGCGCTCACTCGGCGGCGCCCCGGAAGGCGGCGACGGCGTCCGCCGCCGTCTGCACCATCCCGTCGGTCAGCTGGCGGTCGGCGAGCGACATGAGCTTGACCAGAGCGACGGTCTCCTGCAGCTGGTCGAAGGCGGCGACGTCGAGCAGGACGGCGCGGGCTTCGCCGTTCTGGGTGACGATCAATGGCTCCTGCCGCTCGGCGAGGTCGCGCAGGACCTCGGCGGCGTGGGCTTTGAGGTAGCTGACCGAACGGACGCGGTTCTCGAGGCGCATCATGAGTCCGAATGTAGACCGAATCGTGGTCTACCCGCAAGGGACGTGGTGGAGGGGCGTGGTACGCTTCCGCCACATCCCAGAGTCCGATCGGAGGAGCTACCCATGGCCGAGGTCCTGCTCGAGAACATCTACAAGCGGTTCGGGAACATCACCGCCGTCAAGGATTTCAGCTTGCACATCAAGGACGAAGAGTTCATGGTCTTCGTCGGCCCGTCGGGCTGCGGCAAGACCACCACGCTGCGCATGATCGCGGGGCTCGAAGAGATCTCCGACGGGACGCTCTCGATCGGCGACCGCGTGGTCAACGACGTGCCCCCCAAGGACCGCGACATCGCGATGGTGTTCCAGAACTACGCGCTGTACCCGCACATGAACGTGCAGCAGAACATGTCGTTCGGCCTGCGGCTGCGCAAGACCCCCAAAGCCGACATCGAACGCCGCGTCGGCGATGCGGCCCAGCTCCTGCAGATCGACCACCTGCTCGAGCGGCGCCCGCGCGAGCTCTCCGGCGGCCAGCGGCAGCGCGTCGCCCTCGGCCGCGCGATCGTGCGCGAGCCCAAGGTGTTCCTGATGGACGAGCCGCTGTCGAACCTCGACGCCAAGCTGCGCGTCGAGATGCGCGCCTCGATCAGCAAGCTCCACCGCCGCCTCGGCGTCACGACCGTGTACGTCACCCACGATCAGGTCGAGGCCATGACGATGGGCACGCGCATCGTCGTCATGAAGGACGGCCTCATCCAGCAGGTCGACAGCCCGATCAACCTCTACGACAAGCCGGTGAACAAGTTCGTGGCCGGCTTCATGGGCTCGCCGGCGATGAACTTCATGGTCGGCAGCGTGCAGGGTGGGCACCTCAAGTCGCCGCAGTTCGATCTCGCGCCCGAAGGCGAGATGGCGCAGAAGATCAAGGCGGCCGAAGGCAAGAAGGTCTACGTCGGGATCCGCCCCGAGAACCTCGGCCTGCGCGGCAACACGGCCATCCAAGAGGGCCAGAACATCATCAAGGCCCAGGTCGAGGTCGTCGAGCCGCTCGGCGCCGAGACCCACATCATGGCGAGCGTCGGCGGCGACCAGACGATCGTCGCGCGGATCGACTCGCACGCGCAGGTGGCGGCCGGCGACCAGATCGAACTGCTCGCGGACCTCGGGTTCCTGCACGCGTTCGACCTCGAGACCGAGGCCAACATCCGCTTCAGCTGATCGTCCCCGGCGCCACCGCGCCCGCATCACCGCGCCCCTCGAACGCACGAGCGTTCGAGGGGCGCGCGCGTTGCGGGCGTGGGCGTCGCGCGCGCGAGCCCCGAACCGCCCCGGTCGGGTACCCTCGTGGACGTGATCCTGGCCGCCCTCCATCAGGTCGACAAGCACTACGGAGAGCAGACCGTGCTCGACGGCGTCCACCTGGAGCTTCGCCCCGGGGAGCGGCTGGCCTTGATCGGCCGCAACGGGGCGGGCAAGACGACGGTGTTGCGGCTGCTGGCCGGACGCGAGGTCCCCGACGGCGGCGAGGTGCACCTGCGCTCCGACGTCACCCTCGGGGTGCTGTCGCAGGACCCGACCTTCGGCGAGGGCGGCACGGTCCGCGAGATCGCCGACGCCGCCTTCACCGAGCTCGACGCGATGGAGCGAGACCTGGCGACGCTCGAGGCCGCCGGCCTCGACGACCCGAAGGTGTTCGCGCGCTGGGAGCCGCTGCACGAGCACTTCGAGCGGCGCGGCGGCTACGCTCGGCGAGCGCGACGCGACGCGGTCCTGCACGCGCTCGGCTTCGCCGGCCGCGAAGCGGACCGCGTCGATCGGCTCTCGGGCGGCGAACGCACGCGCCTCGGCCTCGCCCGCCTCCTCATGGCCCAACCGGACCTGCTGCTGCTCGACGAACCGACCAACCACCTCGACCTCGCCATGCGCTCGTGGCTCGAAGGCTTCGTCGGCCGCTACCCGGGGGCCGCCGTCCTCGTATCGCACGACCGGGCGTTCCTCGACGGCGCCTGCGATCGGACCGCCGAGGTCGACCGCGGCGAGCTCCGGGTGGCGCCCGGCAACCCGTCCACGTACCGAACCCTGCGGGCCGAGCAGGCGCGCATCGAGGCGCGCACCCGCGCCAACCAGGCCAAGGAGCACACCCGGCTCGCGGTCGCGGCGGCGCGCATGAAGCAGTGGGCCGGCCAGAACGAGAAGCTGCACCGACGGGCGAAGGCGATGGAGCGGCGCGTCGAGCGCTACGAGTCCGACATGCTCGACGAGGCGCGCCCTGACGCCAAGACGACGCGGTTCACCTTCCCCTGCCCACCCTCGGTCGACCTGGTGCTGCACGCCGAGCGCCTGAGCGCGGCGTACGCCGAGCCGCTCTTCGGCGGCGTCGAGGTCGTCGTCCGACGTGGCGAGCGGGTCGCGATCACGGGTCCGAACGGGGCGGGGAAGACCACCTTCCTGCGGGTGCTCCTGGGCGTGCGGCCATCGGACGACCCCGGCGCGCGCATCGCCTGGGGCACCCGCGTCCGGGTGGCGTACTACGACCAGGACCTGGCCGGCGTGGACCCCGAGGCGACGCTGTTCGAGGAGCTCCACAAGATGGTCGGCGACGTGCGCGCCCACGACCTGCTCGGCCGCTTCCTGTTCCCGTTCGATGCCCAGTTCAAGCGCGTCGCCGACCTCTCGGGTGGGGAGCGGGCGCGCCTCGCGCTCCTCAAGCTGACCCTGAGCGAGGCCAACGTGCTCGTGCTCGACGAGCCGACCAACCACCTCGACGTCGAGATGATCGAGGCGCTCGAGGCGGCCCTGGAGGCGTACGAGGGCACGGTCCTGTTCGTCTCGCACGATCGTCGCTTCCTCGCCGGGCTCGCGACCCGCGTCTGGGAGGTCGCCGACGGTCGCTTCGTCGACTACGAGGGCGACTGGGCCTTCTACACCCGCAAGCAGGCCGAGCGCCGGGCGGCGGCCGCGGCCGCCGAGGCGCCCGCCGCCGTCGCGGCGCCGACGGCCACGCCCGACGGTCCCTCCCCCTGGCGCCTGCGTCGGGACCTCGAACGCCACGAGGCCGAGGTCGAGCGCCTCGAAGCGGAGCTCGTGGCGGCCGTCGCGGCCATCGAAGCCGCCTCCGCCGGCGTCGCCGTGGGGGAGGCCGACGCTGCCGACCTCGTCGACCTCGGTCGTCGCCACGACGCGGTGGAGGTCGAGCTGCTGGCCGCCATGGCCACGTGGGAGGCGACGATCGCCGCCCTGGAGCACCGTGAGGCGCCCGACGAACGCGCAGGGCCCGGCGTCGCCGCCGGCAGCGACGGGTAGACTGCGCTCCACGACGGCGCGGTCGCACACCGAGCCGAGGAGGTCCGCATGCAGCGCGTCCGCTACCGCAGCTTCGACGGGGTCCACTGGGGCGAGGTCCAGGGGGGCCGCGTCCACCAGCTCACCGGGATGGTCGGTCGCCCGAGCGGCCACGTCGTCGACCTCTCCGAGGTCACCCTGCTCGCCCCGTGCGAACCGCGCAGCATCGTCTGCGTGGGCAAGAACTACGCCAAGCACGTCGCCGAGATGGGCGGCAGCGTCGACGCGCTCCCGCAGGAGCCGGGGCTGTTCCTCAAGGCCCTCAACGCCCTCTCGAACCCGGGCGACGACATCCCCATGCCGTCCTGGACGAACGAGCTCCACCACGAGGGCGAGCTCGCGGTCGTGATCGCGCGCACCATGCGCGACGTCGCCGCCGAGGACGCCCTGGACTACGTCCTCGGGTTCACGATCGCCAACGACGTCACCGCACGCGACGCGCAGCGCCACGACCTCCAATGGGTGCGCGCCAAGTCGTCGGACGGCTTCTGCCCGGTCGGGCCTTGGCTCGAGACCGACCTCGATCCCTCGGACCTGAGCGTCCAGGTCCGGGTCAACGGCGAGCTTCGCCAGGACGGACGCACGAGCGACCTGATCTTCTCGGTCCCGGAGATCCTGGCGTATGTGAGCCGCTTCCTCACGCTGGAGCCGGGCGACCTGGTGTTGACCGGGACGCCGGACGGCGTGGGGCCACTGGACCCGGGCGACACCGTCGAGGTGACCATCGACGCGATCGGCACGCTGCAGAACCCCGTCGTCGCGCGCGATCGTGCCTGAGGGCTTCCCGCTGGACCGGTCCGCGCGCATGGCGGTGCTCGCCTCCGGTAGCGGCACCAACCTGCAAGCGCTCCTCGACGCCTTCCCGCCCACCGGTGACGAGCCGCTCGCGCGGGTCGTGCTGGCGATCTCCGACCGCCGGGGAGCGCGCGCGCTGGACCGCGCGCGCCGCGCCGGCGCGGCGGCCGAGCACCTCCCGTACCCGCGCCGACCGGACGGCACCCTCGACCGCGCCGCGTTCGAAGCGCGCGCCCACGCGCTGCTCGTGGCGCACCGCATCGACGTGGTCGCGCTCGCCGGTTTCCTGCGGATCGTCTCGCCGGAGTTCGTGGCCGCCTGGTCGGGGCGCCTCCTGAACGTGCACCCGAGCCTGCTGCCCGCCTTCCCGGGTCTGCACGCCGTGCGTCAGGCACTGGACGCCGGCGTTCCGCGCACCGGCTGCACGGTCCACTTCGTCGACGCCGGCGTGGACACCGGCCCCGCGATCGTCCAGCGCACCGTCGACGTCCTGCCCGGCGATACCGAGGACGCGCTCCAAGAGCGCGTCCAACGGGAGGAGCACCTCGCGTACCCGGAGGCCGTGCGGCGCGTGCTGCGTGGCGAGGCACGGCCATGAGCGGGGCCCGCGTCCTGGTCCTCGGCTCCGGTGGTCGGGAGCACGCGCTCGCCTGGGCGCTGGCGCGCTCGCCGGCGGTCGCGGAGGTCGTGCTCGCGCCGGGGAACGCCGGCACCCTCGACCTCGGCCCGCACCTGCCGCTGCCGCCGGGGTTCCCCGCGCCCGCTGCCCTGGACGCGTTCGCCGACGTCGCGGTCGCGCGCGACGTGGACCTGGTCGTGGTCGGGCCCGAGGCACCGCTCGCGGCCGGCGTGGCCGACGTCCTGAGGTCCCGGGGCGTCGCGACGTACGGCCCGTCCGCGGCCGCCGCCCGGCTCGAAGCCTCCAAGGCCCACGCCAAGGCGTTCATGCGCGCCCACGGGGTGCCCACGGCCGAAGCGACGACCGCGGCCGACGCCGCCACGGCGCACGCCGCGGTGGACGCCCTGTCGGCGCTCGCCGACGGCCGCGTGGTCGTGAAAGCGAGCGGATTGGCCGCGGGCAAGGGGGTGACGGTGGCGGCGACCCCGACCGAGGGCCACGCGGCGGTCGCCGCCCTCTTCGCGGCCGGCGAGGCGGAGGTCGTGGTCGAGGCCTTCCTCGACGGCGACGAGGTGAGCCTCCTCGTCGTCACGGACGGTGGGGCGTACCACGTGTGGCCGCAGGTGGCCGACCACAAGGCCGCCTTCGACGGCGACCTGGGGCCGATGACGGGCGGCATGGGGACGGTCGCCCCGGCGAACCTGCTCGACCCGGCCGAGCTCGCGGAGGTCCGACGCACGATCATCGAGCCGACCCTGGCGGGCCTGCGCGCCGAGGGGCGACCGATGGTCGGCACCCTCTTCCTCGGGCTCATGCGGACCGATCGCGGCGTGAAGCTCCTCGAGTACAACGTGCGCTTCGGCGACCCCGAGACCCAGGCGCTCGTGCCGCTGTTGCGCTCCGACGCGTACGTGCTGCTCTTCGCTGCGGCCACCGGTGGGCTCGCGGACGTCGCGCCCGTCTGGAGCGACGCCGCATGCGCCTGCGTGGTCATGGCCGCCGAGGGCTACCCGGGCACGCCGCGGACCGGCGTCGCGATCGAGATCCCCGCCGACCTCGGGCCCGACGTGACGGTCTTCCATGCCGGGACCGCGCGCGACCCCGAAGGACGGCTCGTGTCCGCCGGCGGCCGCGTGCTCGGCGTCGCGGCCGTCGCCGCCGACGTCGCGGGCGCGGCTGCGGGCGCGTACGCCGCCGTCGACCGCATCCGGTTCCCGGGGGCGCACGTGCGCCGCGACGTGGGCCGGCGCCTGCGCCGCTGGTAGGCTCGCGCCGATGCTCGACGATCCCGGAACCCTCCACGCCCGCGACCCCCACGGCCTCCTCGAGGCGCTTCTCCGCATGCCGCACGGCGGCACCGTCGACGACCGCGCCCGGCCGCGGCCGATCGGCTTCGAGGCCACCGGCCCCGCTGCGGTCCTCGTCCCGCTCGTCGCCCCCTGGGTCGACGGTCGCATGGTCGTGGGCGGCACCCAGGTCCTTGTCGACGGCGGGTTCGCGGGCGACGACGTCGCCCTGTGGCGCCTGACCGCCGAGGCCACGGGCGCCGAGGTCGTCGTGCTGGGGGCCCACGACGAGGCCGCGGCCGCCGCCGTGCTCGGCGGTGGACCGCCGGAGCCCGACGTGGTCCTGAACGACGGACCGCTGGCGACGTTCGAGGTGGTCCGGCTCCTCGCCCACGCGACGGGGCAGACCGAGAGGCTCGCGGCCTTCGACGAGCGCTTGGTGGCGATCGCCACCTCCTGCGCCACGACCGTCCCGACCGAGCTCAACCCGGCCAAGGCGCTCGCGTGGCGGCTGCATCAGCGCGTGCCGCTCCTGGTCACGGCGCGCGGCGGCGGCGCCCTCCAAGGATGGGTGCAACAGGTCTTCGCGCGGGTCGCGAAGACGCTGGCGGTGCCGTCCGGCGACCACGCTCCGCTCGTCGCCGCGTCCGCCTTCGAGGCGCGGCACGCGCTCGGCGACGACCTCGTCGGCCTGATCCTGGGGGTGGAGGACGCCGAGACGCAGCTGGTCGCCGAGATCTTGGCGACGCGTACGGCGCAGGTCGAACGGCTGACGCTGGGCACCGACGGTTGGCCCGAGCCGCTGCTCGAGCCCGTGCTCGACGCCGTCCTCGTGGCCTACGCCGCGACGTGGGTGGCCGCCTACGGCGCGTTGCTGGGCGAGTTGGACCCGGGCGACCCCGGCGTCTACGCGTCGGTTCGCGCGGCGGCCGCGGCCGAGGTGCGCGGCGGACGGTAGCATGCCGGTCATGACCGCTCCCGCTCGAACCCATGCCCTCGCGCTCCTGGCGGTCGTGGCGCTCGCCGTCGCGACCGTCGCCTGCGCCCCTGCCGCCGACCCGGGGCGCGTCGAGGTCCAGCAGTTCACCGGTACCCCATCGTTCTTCCCGCAGGAGACCGGCCTCCGCTGGTCGTACCTCCCCGATGGAGCCCGGCTCGACGAACCGCGGTACCTGGTGACGGTCGAGGGGCCCACCGTGCTCGACGGTGAGGTGTGGATCTTGTTCCGCCTGGTCGGAGGGGGACAGGACGCGGGCTTCTACCGCCAGTTCCGCGACGACGGCGTGTACCTGCGGCGCCAGACGAGGCCGGGCGGGTCCTTCACGTTCGAACCCCCGATCCGCGAGCTGCCCGCGGCCGGTGAGCTGCGGGTGGGTGCGATCTGGTCGGGGTCGACCACCGTGGAGGGCGTCTTCCCGGGCGCGAGCCGGCCGGAGGGGCGGCGCTTCACCCAGACCGTCGAGTACGTCTACACGGTCGTCGATCGGCGGACGGTCACCGTCGGGACGAGCGCGTACGAGGTCTTCGTCATCGATTTCACCACCCGTGCCTTCGACGAGGACGGCGCGGTCGCCGAGGAGCTGACGCAGACGCTCTGGTTCGGGCCCAACGTCGGCACCGTACGGCATGAGAACGGGTGGTTCCTGATCGAGACCAACTTCACCTCGGACGTCGACGCACCCTGACGCCCAGCGACGCGACCCTGCTCACGATTCGCCCGCCTGCGAAGCGGTAGCCTGTCTCCTGGTTGCCGTTCCCGGAGGTCGCATGGGCTTGCTCGACCACATCCAATCCTCGGCCGACGTCGGCCGGCTCCGGCGCGACGAGCTGCCGCAGTTGGCGGCGGAGCTCCGTGCCGAGATCATCGACGTCTGCGCCGTCACCGGCGGGCACCTCGCCTCGAGCCTCGGAGCGGTCGAGCTAACGGTCGCGCTCCACGCCGTGCACGACAGCTCCCGCGACCGAATCGTGTGGGACGTAGGGCATCAGACCTACGGGCACAAGATCCTCACCGGCCGGCGCGAGCGCATGCGCTCCATCCGCACCAGCGGCGGGCTCGCGGGGTTCACGACCAGCAGCGAGTCTGCCGACGACGCCTTGACCGTGGGGCACGCCAGCACGAGCCTCGCGGCGGCGCTGGGGATGGCGTTGGCGCGCGACGCGCGCGGCGCCCCGTACGACGTGGTCGCGGTGATCGGCGACGGCGCGCTCACGGGCGGCATGGCGCTCGCTGCGCTCAACCAGATCGGCCACCAGGCGACGCGCATGACGATCGTGCTCAACGACAACGAGATGTCGATCAGCGAGAACGTGGGGGCGCTGAACGGCACCATGCGGCGCTTGCAGGTGCAGCCCTGGTTCCAGCGTGCCGAATCGCGCGGCAAGGCCGCGCTCGAGGACCTCTGGTCGCCACTGGCCGAGTTCGGTAGCCGCGCCAAGAAGGCCGCCCGGCGCTTCTTCGATCCTGCGTCGAACAACCCCTTCCACGCGATGGGCTTGCGCTACGTGGGCCCCATCGACGGGCACGACGTCGAGCAACTCGCCTTCTACCTCGCCAAGATCCGCGAGCTCGAGGGGCCGACCATGCTGCACGTGCTCACCCGAAAAGGGAAGGGGTACGGCGTCGCGGAGGCCGACCCGATCGCGTGGCACGGCGCCGGGAAGTACGACCCCATCAACCCGGTGAGCGCGGGCAAGGGGTACCAGTGGTCGGACGCCTTCGGCGACGCGGCCATCGACCTGGCGAAGCACGACGACCGCGTCTGGGTGATCACACCGGCCATGCGCGAGGGCTCGGGGCTGGTGCGGTACTCCCGCGAGGTCCCGCGGCGCTACCTCGACGTCGGCATCGCCGAGGACGTGGCGGTCACGACCGCCGCCGGCCTCGCGCTGCGCGGCGAGAAGCCGATCGTGGCGATCTACAGCACGTTCCTGCAGCGCGGGTACGACCAGGTGATCCACGACGTCGCCCTCGAGGGGCTCGACGTGGTCTTCGCGATCGACCGCGCCGGCCTCGTCGGCGCCGACGGCATGACGCACCAGGGGGTCTACGACCTGGCCTACCTGCGGCCGGTGCCGGGGCTGCAGATCGCCGCGCCGAAGGACGCGCGCGAGATGCGCGGGATCCTGCGCGGAGCGCTGGAGCGCGGTGGCCCGATCGCCGTGCGCTGGCCTCGCGGCGGCGTCGTGCCGGCGCCCGACGCCCCGGTCGACGCGTGGGACGACGTGCCCTGGGGCACGTGGGAGGTCGTGAAGGACGGCACCGACGTCGCCGTCTTGGCGTTCGGCGCGACGCTGCCGTACGCCCTGACCGCCGCGGGCGGCGACCCGAGGGTGGCCGTCGTGAACGCGCGCTTCGTGAAACCGCTCGACGCCGCGATGCTCGAGCGCTTCGCCGACTCGGGCACGCCGCTCGTGACGGTCGAAGACCACGTGTTGCACGGTGGGTTCGGCGCGGCCGTGGCGGAGTTCCTCAGCGACCGCGGTGGTGCGCCCCGGCTCGTTCGCCTGGGCATCGACGATCAACACGTGCCGCACGGCGATCCGGTGGCGCAGCACGAAGCGTTGGGGTACGGGCCCGAGGGGATCCGTGCGGCGCTGGCGCGCTTGGGCGTCGGTCCCTCGGCGCCCGTCGCGGTGGCCGAACGCCGTTGACACCGCTCGACCGGCGCGGGTATCCTTGCGTTCGCTCGTTCGCCTCCCGTACACCACGTGCGGGACGACGTTCGTGCGAACGCGGAGCCGTAGTGTAGCGGTTAGCATATCTGCCTGTCACGCAGAAGGTCGCGGGTTCAAATCCCGTCGGCTCCGCCACGAGGCCAAGTAGCTCAGTTGGTAGAGCACACGACTGAAAATCGTGGTGTCGGCAGTTCAAATCTGCCCTTGGCCACCATCGAACGCGAAGGGCGCCGCCCGTCGGCGCCCGAGCTTCGCGCCAATGTAGCTCAGCGGTAGAGCAGCCGATTCGTAATCGGCAGGTCGTCGGTTCAAATCCGACCATTGGCTCCAACGAAGGCCGTCCAGGACGGCAAGAGAAGCGCCCGACCCCAGCATCTGGTGGTCGGGCGCTTCCGCGTGGTTCACGGTCGCGGCTCAGCCGATCGGCACCAACGGGGGTGCGTCGTCGACGAGCTCACCGCGCACCATCACGACCGGTACGCGCACCATCCGCAGCAGCTTCTCGGCCACGCTGCCCAACACGGCTCGCGAGAAGCCACTGCGGCCGTGCGTCGCCATGACCACGGCGTCCATGTCCTCCTCGTCGACCAGGTCGGCGAGTTCCTGCGCGGGATCGCCGAAGCGCACGACGAGCGCGACGTCGAAGCCGGCGTCGGCCAGCCGGCGCACGTCGTCGTCCAGCGCGTCGATGATCTCCTCGCGCGTCGACGACCACACCTGGCTCTCGTAGATCGGGTGGTCGAAGTCGCCGCGGTCGCGCCACGGGGTGTGCAAGGTCTCGGCCCAACCGCCGATCACCGATGGGCGCGGCAGCGGACCGTACACCCCTTCCGGCACCGGCGCGACGTGCGCGAGGGTCACCGAGGTCGACGCGGGGTCGAACAGGCGGCCGACCGTGCGGAACGCGATCGGCGCGAAATCGGAGCCGTCGAGCGGGACCAGGATCCGGCGCTTCACCATGACGCCCTCCTTGGGCGGCGCGGACGCACGAGGGGCGACGGGTGCCCCGCGACGTACGCACGCGATCGTGCCTCCATCGTCGCGCATCGGCGACCCGGCCGCGACGGACATCCGTCCGACGCGGCCAGGCCGTCCGAAACGGCCCGCCCGGGCGGGTCAGGCTCAGAGGCGCTCGGTGACCGTCCGCGCTTCGACGAACAAGCGCAGGTAGTCCGGGCCGCCCCCCTTGCTGTTCGTGCCCGACATCTTGAAGCCACCGAACGGCTGCACGCCGACGAGGGCGCCGGTGATCTTGCGGTTGAGGTAGAGGTTGCCGACCTTGAACTCGCGCCGGGCGCGCTCGAGTCGCTCGCGCGAACGGCTGATCAGGCCGCCCGTGAGGCCGAAGTCGGTGTCGTTCGCGATGCGCAAGGCGTCGTCGAAGTCGCGCGCGCGCAGCACCGCCACCACGGGTCCGAAGACCTCCTCCTGCGCCAACCGGGCGGTCGGCGCCACGTCGGCGACGATCGTCGGCGCCACGTACCAACCCCCGTCGGGGCGCTCTTCGGCCGGTCCGCCCCCGAGCGCGATCCGGCCCTCCTCGGCGCCCAGCCGCGCGTACTCGACGACCTTGTCGAACTGGCGTTCGCTGATGACGGCCGTGACGTCGGCATCGTCGATCGCGCGCCCGACGCGCAGCCGCGCCGCCGCTGCGACGAAGCGCTCGAGCACCTCGTCGTGGATGGCGTCGACCAAGATCAGGCGCGACATGGCCGAGCACTTCTGACCGTTGAACCCGAAGCCCCCCTGCACCGCGGCCGTGACCGCCACGTCGAGGTCGGCCGTCTCGTCGACGATCAGCGCGTCCTTGCCACCGAGCTCCATGAAGGTCTTCTTCAGGTGGCGCTGGCCGGGGTGCACGACCGCGGCGCGCTGATGGATGCGCAAGCCGGTCGCGACCGATCCGGTGAAGTTGATGAAGCGAGCCCGCGGGTCGTCGACCAGGCGGTCGCCGATCTCGGCGTCGGCGCCCGTGATCAGGTTGACCACGCCGTCGGGCCATCCCGCCTCGGCGAGGCACTCCATGAACACGCCGGCGATGATCGGCGTCTGGGGCGAAGGCTTGAGGACGACCGTGTTGCCCGCGGCGACCGGCCCCATCGTGCTGCCGACCAGGATCGCGAGCAGGAAGTTCCACGGGGGGATCACGAGGCCGACCCCGATCGGCTCGAGGGTCGTGACGTTGTGCTCGCCCGGCCACGAATGGGTCGCCAGCGGTTCGTCGAGCCGCAGCGCGGCGCGCGCGTAGTACTCGACGAAGTCGATCGCCTCCGCGACGTCGCCGTCGGCTTCTCGCCAGTTCTTGCCCGCCTCGTAGGTCTCCCACGCGCAGAGCTCGAGCTTGCGCCGCCGGAGCACCGCTGCGAGCTTGTGCAGGGCGCGGGCGCGCTCCGCGGCGGTCCACCGCGACCAGACCGGGAAGGCCGCCTCCGCGGCCTCGTACGCGCGGTCGACGTCGGCGGCGCCCGCCGCGGCCGCGTACCCCACGATCCGGTCCGGGGCGCACGGGTCCACCGACGGGAACGTGCCATCCGTGGCGATGCGTCGGCCTCCGATCACGAGCGGCCACGTCGCGCCCAGCCGCCCGGCGACGAGCTCGAGCGCCGCGCGGTACCCCTCGGCGTGGGTGCCGACGGCGAAGTCGGTGAAGGGCTCGGGCGCGTAGGGGACGACGGTGGTGGGATCTGCGGTCATGGCGACCTCCTGAGGCAGCGCGCGACGGGCGGTGGGGCGACGGTCAGCCGAACAGTCCGCGCACGACGACGGCGGCGTTCGCGGGGCGTTCGGCGAGGCGACGGCTGAAGTAACCGTACCAATCGGCACCGATCGGGACGTACACACGCACCGGGTGCCCCTCGGCGACGAGCCGGCGCTGCAGCGCCGGCTTGACGCCGAAGAGCAGCTGCAGCTCGTACCGGTCCGCCGCGACCGCGGCGCCGCGCGCGAAGGCGGTGGTCTCGAGGATCAACCCCTCGTCGTGGGTGGCGACGTTGACCCGCGCGCCCGCGCGCCACGCCGTCTCGCACGCAGCGACGAACGCCCGCCGGATGGCCGGGAGCTCTTGGAGCGCTACGTCGGCGCCTTCGTGGTACGCCCCCTTGACGATCCGCACCTCGGACCCTGCGGGCGACGCCGCGAGGAGGGCCACGAGGTCGGCCGGCGTGCGGTGCAGGTACGCCTGCAGGACCGTCGAGGTGTGGGGCGCCCCGTCGGCGCGCACGTCGGCGAGCAGCGCCAGCGTGCGGTCGACGTACCGGTGGTCTTCCATGTCGAGGCACACGCGCCCGCCGGCCTGCTCGGCGGCGCGCGCCACGCCGCCGGCGAGGTCGCGCGCCAGGGCGGGATCGAGGCCGAGGCCGAGCTGCGTGGGCTTGACGCTCACCACGGGCGTCATCCCGGCCTCGGCGAGGCCTGCGACCGTCGCCGCCACGGCGGCCCCCATGGCGCGCGCGGCCTCGACGTCGCGCACGTACTCGCCCAGCACGTCCACGAGCACGCGACGACCGTCGTCGGTCAGGGCGCGAAGCGCGGGCAAAGCGTCCGCGAGCGTCTCGCCCGCCACGAAGCGCCCGACCCCGAAGCGCCAGCCATGACGGCGCGCGAGCGTCTCGACGCCCGGTACGCCGGCGGCGCCGAGGACGGCGCGGCGGTAGAGGTTCAGCACGGCGGTCGAACCGACGGGGCAAGGGGTCCGGAAGCGGGGCGAGCAGCAGCGTGGAGCACACCGAATGCTACCGCGTGCGGCCTCGGTGTACGACTTCGCACCGCCGCCACCCGACCCCCCTGCTAGCGTGCCTGACGTGGGCTTCGGCGTTCCGTGGCCCCGTGGAGAGGAAGCGTTGAACGTCTACTTCGTGCGACATGGGGAGACCGATTACGACGTCGTCGCGTCGCGCGGCGTGCGCGGTTGGGCGACGTCCTTCGCCCCGCTGTCGCCGCTCGGACGGTTGCAGATCGACACGATCGCGCGCGACTACCGTCTGCAGGACGCCGAGGCGATCCTGTGCTCGTCGTACGCCCGCGCGCTCGAGTCCGGCGCCCTGTTGTCGCGGGCGCTGAACAAACCGCTCTACGTCGAGTACGACCTCCACGAATGGCTGCCGCAGAAGGACCCGCTGGGCGACATCGACAGCGAGCTGCTCCGTCGAGCCCAGGACGGTCTCGGACCGAGCGCCGGAGACGCACCGTGGGAGGGCGTCGACGAGGTCCGCGACCGGGTCTTGCGGGTGCTGGAGCGCTACCGCAGCCGGGGCAGCGTGATCGTCGTCAGCCACGCGGTCGTGATCCAGTCCGTCACCGGCCTCCGGCGCGGCATCGACCACGCCGAGATCGTTCCGTACCGACTCCGGCCGGCGGGCGTCCCCGCGCCGTCGTTCGAGCACGACGACGTCCTGCACGGACCGTCGTTGCGCGACGCGGTCGCCGAGCTCGACCGCTGACGACCGACCGCTGACGACCGGTGCCCCGAAGCGATCAGGTCCGATGCCACCGCAGACGCAAGCCTCCGGAGGGGAGCAGCGTCGTCCCCTCGGGCCGGACGGCGGGGTCGAGCGGCGACCAGGTCGCCCGCGGCACCGCCTGGCGGACGAAGGCATGCAGCAGCGTGCGCGCCAGCCCCTCGCCGATGCAGCGCCGGCCCCCGTGGCCGAACGGGAGGTACGCGAACGGATCGCGCGGCGCGGCCCACGGGCCGGAGCGCTCGGTCCAGCGCCGTGGTTCGGCGCGCTCGGGCTCGGCCCAGGTGGCGTCGTCGCGATGCAGGTGCCACACGGAGAGCCCGACGCGGGCACCGACCGGAAGCGGCGCCCCCGCCCAGGCGACGGGTTGGCGCACCCTGCGCAGGATGGCCGACGCCGGCGGGTAGAGCCGCAGCGCCTCTTTGACCACGCCGTCGCCCATCGGCCCGAGCGCGGCGGACGACGCTTCGGCCAGTTCGTCGGCGACGGGAGCGCGCAGGTCGGCGCGCGCCAGCAGCAACGCGGTCCATGCGATCGCCGACGTCGTGGTGTCGAAGGCGGCGGACAAGAGGCCGACGATCTGGTCGCGCAGCTCGCGCTCACCGAGCCGGGTCGCGGGGTCGGCGTCGCCGGCGAGCAACCAGTCGAGCACGCCCCCCCGTTCGTCGACCGCGTCCGCGCGTCGCGCGCGGATCTCGGCCAGCACCGCATCGTCGGCGCGCCGCCGCGCGGCGAGGAACGCGGCCCACGGGGTCGCCGGGATCGGGAGCCGCACCTGTTGGGCGAGCATCGGCAAGTTGGCGAACGCCATCATCGCCGCCAGGTCGGTCGCCAGCCCGGGGTGGCGACGGCGCGTCGCCGGCCCGACCAAGACGTCGAGGACGACGTCGAGGACGACCGGACGCAGGTCGGGCACGAGCGCGCCCGCGCCCCGCTCGACCGCGCCGGCGACGAACCCGGCCATCGCCTCGTCAGCGAGCACCGACCAGGCGGCCGCCTCGCGCGCGTGGAAGGCGGGCTGCAGCGCGCGCCGGCGTTCCAGATGGAGCGGGTCGTCGGTCGCGATCAGCGCGCCGGTGCCACCGATGGGTTCCAGGAACCCGTACGCGCCGGCGTTGCCGAACGCATCGGCGGCGTCCTGGAGCACGAAGCGGAACGCGTCGGCGGCGAGGAACCAGTGGAAGCGGATGGCGCCCACGCCGAAGACGAAGGCGTCGCCGTGCGTCGCTCGGCAGGCGTCGAGCGCCGCCCGGACGTCGCCACCGGCGAGGTTGAGGACGCGCGCATGCTCCAGGCCCCGAGGCCCCGGGAAGGCTCGGGCGTCAGCGGATGCCGTGGAGGACCTCTTCGAGCCCATCGGGGTCGACGAGGAAGACCTCCTTCGGGCGGGTCTCGATGACCCCTTCGGCTTCCAGCGCCTTGAGCGCGCGCGTGACGGTCTCGCGCGACGTGCCCGCCAGGTTGGCGAGGTCTTGGTGCGTCAAGCGCACGAGGGCGCGCCCCTCCTCGAACTCGATGACGCCGGCGCGGTAGAGCCGCAGCAGTACGTACGCGACCCGACCCTGAGCGTCCTTGTAGGACAGGACCTGCGCTTCGTCGTCCATACCCCGCAGCCGCTCGGCCAACGTGGTCGTCAGGTTGAGGCTGATCGTCGGGTACTCGGCCAACAGGCGTTGGAAGTCGTCGCGAAACAGCAGGTAGGCGGTGACGGGCGCGAGCGTGATCGCGGTCGCGCTGCGGGTCGCTTCACCGAGCAGCGCCATCTCGCCGAAGAACTCCGGCGGTTGGAGCAGGGCAAGGGTCTTCTCGTGGCCGCCCAGATCGACCTTGGAGAGCTTGACGAGGCCGGCGGACAACACGTAGAGCGCGTCGCCCGCGTCGCCCTCTTGGAACAACACGGTCTCGGTCGGGAAGCGCCGCGGCCGCACCACGCCGGCGACGATCTCGAGCGCCCGCACGGGCGCCCCTTGGAACAAGGGCACCGTCGCGAGGAACGCGAGGACGTCGTCGGTGGGTCGAGGGTCGCTCATCGGGCCTCCGTCGGTAGGGGCACCTCGCGGGCGCGAGGCAGCCGGGGGACGCTGTCCATACTAAACTACGGCGTGTCCGTCGTGCTCGGTACCCGTGGCTTGACGCGTCGCTTCGCGACGCCGGCGGGGCCGCTGGACGTTCTGAACGGCGTCGACCTGGAGGTGGCGGCGGGCGAGGTCGTCGCGATCTCCGGGCCGTCGGGGTCGGGGAAGAGCACGCTGCTCCACCTGCTCGCCGGGCTCGACCGCCCCACCGCCGGCGAGGTGCGGTGGGGCGACGTCGCGGTGCACGACCTGGCGCCGGACGCGGCCGCTCGCGCCCGCAACGGGCGCGTCGGGCTCGTGTTCCAGCACCATCACTTGCTCGCCGACCTGAGCGCGCACGAGAACGTCACCCTGCCCGGACGGGTGCAGGGGCGGGTCGACGCCGTCCGTGGCGACGCCCTCCTCGAGGCCGTCGGCCTCGCCGGGCGCCGCGATGCCCGCCCGCGCACCCTCTCGGGGGGCGAGCGCTTGCGGGTGGCGGTCGCGCGGGCGCTGTACGCGCGCCCCGCGGTCGTCCTGGCCGACGAGCCGACCGGCAGCCTCGATCGGGCATCCGCCGACGCCGTCGTCGATGCGCTGCTCGCCGCCGCGGCGGCCGATGCCGCGGCGGTCGTCCTCGTGACGCACGACGCGCTCGTCGCGGCCCGCGCCGACCGACGCGCCCACCTCGACGGTGGGCGCCTGTGGGAGGACGCCCCCGCGGCGAGCTGAGGCGAGCTTCGTCCGATCAGACCGGCGTCAGCGCCGATCGGCGTCGTCGGCGTGCGGATCGGGCGGCGGGGCCCAGCGCACGAGCCAGTGGCGGAAGCGCGGACGCAGCTTCTGGAACGCCACCATGCCGCCGACGAGGCCGAACAGCGCCAACAGCATCACCGTGTCCGAGACGAACAGGACCTCGCCGAACCAGGCGCTCACGAGCAACCATGGGAAGCGGGCGATCATCGCGGTCAGCCACAGCTGGCGCAGCGGAAGCCGCGACAGTCCGGCCGCCACGACCGCGAAGTCGACGTTGAGCACGAAGAAGATGACGCCCCACAGCCAGAGCGAGCGGATGCCGACCAAGACCTCCCACTCGGCCCAGGCCTTGGGGCTGACCAGGCGCAGGATGAGCGGACGCCCGATGCGCCGGGAGAGGTTGAGCGCGACGAAGCCACCGAGCGCCATCCCGACCAGGCCGTAGAGCACCGCCGGTACGGTGCCGAGCGCGGCGCCGCCGAGCGCCGCGACGAGCGGCGTCGGGATGAAGGGCAGGAGCGCCGTCAGCACGAACGACAGCACGTAGTAGAGCGGAGCGAGGGGCCCTGCGTCGTTGATGAGGTGGGCAAGGGCTTCCGTCATCGGCCGACTCGCATACTACGCTGGCGGCATGGACGCTCCATGGGACGCCGCCACCCCCGCGACCGCGCCGCGAGCCCGCGCCCGCCCCCAGCGAGGGATCGCATGACCGGGCTCGAGGCCCCGCTCCCGCTCGTGCCCGAACTCCGCGCTCGCCCGTGGGGGGGCGACCGCTTGCCCGCCTGGTGCCCGAGCGCCCCGGCCGAGGGGGTGGACGCACCGGTCGGCGAGGCGTGGCTGGCCGGTCCGGACACGCGCGTCGGGGCCGGTCCGTGGCGCGGCCGGACGCTGGCGCAGATCGCCATGGCGCACGGGCCCGCCTTCGTGGGCACCGCCCCCTTCGCGCGGCACGGAGCGCGGATGCCGCTCCTGGTCAAGCTCCTCGACGCCGCCGTGCCGCTGTCGGTGCAGGTCCACCCGGACGACGCGTACGCTCGCGAGATCGCGGGGGAGGGCGGCGACCTGGGCAAGACCGAAGCCTGGTGGGTGCTGGAAGCCGCACCCGGCGCCTACGTCTGGTGGGGGTTCGCCCGCCCCGTGGTGCGCGCCGAGGTCGAGGCCGCGATCGACGAGGGGACGATCGAACGGCTGCTCCGGCGGCTCGACGTCGCCCGCGGCGACGTGGTCGTCAACCCGGCCGGCACGGTGCACGCGCTCGGGGGTGGCGTGCTCGCGTACGAGGTGCAGCAGGCCTCCGACCTGACCTTCCGGCTCTACGACCACGGTCGCGTAGGCGCGGACGGCCGTCCGCGCGAGCTGCACGTCGACCGCGGCCTCGACGTGGCCCACTTGACCCCGGGCGCCTCGGTGGCGCCCTCGCCGCGCGCCGTGGCCGCCGGTCGGACCGAGCTGGCGCGCACCCACGCCTTCGTCCTCGAGCGGGTCGCCGCCGCGGGCGGGGTCGCCTGGACCGTCGGCCCCGCATCGCTCGAGATCGTCACGCACCTCGGCGGGGGACCCGTCGAGGTGCGCCACGCGAGCGGCGTGCACGCGCTCGCGTGCGGCGAGAGCCTGGCGTTCGCGGCCGGCTCGGGCCGGATCGACGCCGTCGGCGACGGCGTGTTGGCGCGAGCCCGCTACCCGGCCGCCACGGACTGACCCAGGCCTGGTTCGGGCCCTAGACGGTCATGCTCGTCCGGCCGGCGGGGTCGGCGCGACGGCGCGCGCCGGCGGCGGCGCGGCGGCCTCGGGGCCGTCGCTCGGCGCGACGAGCATGCGGCGCAGCACCTCGTCGAAGGTGCGCACGGTGACGACCTCGAGCTCGGAGCGCACCGCCTCGGGGACGTCCTCGAGGTTCGCCTCGTTGGCCGCGGGGAGGATGACGGTCGCGATCCCCGCCTGGTGGGCGGCGAGCAGCTTCTCCTTGACCCCACCGATCGCCAGCACCCGACCGCGCAGGGTGATCTCGCCCGTGAGCGCGACGTCGCCGCGCACCGCGCGGCCGGTCAGGGCGCTGACGACCGCGGTGGCCATGGCGATCCCGGCCGAGGGGCCGTCCTTGGGGGTGGCCCCCTCGAGGACGTGGACGTGCAGGTCGCGGGTCTCGTGGAAGTCGGCGGGCAGGTCGAACTCGGCCGCGTGGCGGCGGAGGTACGCGATCGCCGCCTGCGCGCTCTCCTTCATGACCTCGCCCAGCTGACCGGTGAGCGCGACCTTGCCCTTGCCGGGCACGGCGACCGCCTCGATGTCGAGGGTGACGCCGCCCACCGAGGTCCAGGCGAGGCCGTGCGCGAGCCCCACCTGCGGCACCTTCTCGGTGGCCTCCTCGAGGAACGGCGGCACCCCCAGCAGTTCGCGGGTGCGCTCGGCGTCGACCACGCGTTCGCCCTCCCACGCCGCTTCGAGGAAGGCCTTGGCCTCCTTGCGCGCGAGCTTGGCGATCAGCCGGTCGAGCTGCCGCACCCCGGCCTCCCGCGTGTACTCGGTGACGACCTTGCGCAGCGCCTCGTCGGTGATCGCGAGGTTCCCCTCCAGGCCGTGCTCCTCGACCTGGCGCGGCACGCGGTACGTGCGTGCGATCGCGAGCTTCTCGGCGAGCGTGTAGCCCGCGATCTGGATGACCTCCATGCGGTCGAGCAGCGGTTGCGGGATGGTGGAGAGGCTGTTCGCCGTGGTGATGAAGAGCACCTTCGACAGGTCGTACGGGATCTCGAGGTAGTGGTCGGTGAAGGTGTCGTTCTGCTCCGGATCCAGGACCTCGAGCAGGGCCGACGACGGGTCGCCGCGGAAGTCCGCGGTCATCTTGTCGACCTCGTCGAGCAGGAAGACCGGGTTGACCTTGCCGGCCGTCTTCATCCCCTGCAGGATGCGTCCGGGGAGCGACCCGATGTACGTGCGCCGGTGGCCGCGGATCTCGGCTTCGTCGCGCACCCCGCCGAGGCTCATGCGCACGAAGGCGCGGTTCATGCTCCGCGCGATCGACTTGCCGAGCGAGGTCTTGCCGACGCCGGGCGGCCCCACCAGGCACAGGATCGCGGCCCGGCCGCCCTTGACGTCGCGCTGCTTGGTCAGCTGCCGCACCGCGAGCGATTCGAGGATTCGGGCCTTGGGCTCTTCGAGCGCGTGGTGGTCCTCGTCGAGCACGGTGGCGGTGTGGGCGACGTCGAGCACCTCGTCGTCCGCCTCGGACCACGGGAGCTCGAGGAGCACGTCGAGGTAGGTGCGCACCACGGTCGCCTCGGGCGAACCGGGGGTCATCTTCTCGAGCCGGTCGATCTCCTTGAGCGCCCGCTCCTGGGCGTGCTCCGGCAGCTCCTTCGCCTCGACCTTCTCGCGGAGCTCGGCCGCCTCCGACGCCTCGTCGCCGCCGAGCTCCTTCTGGATCGCCTTCATCTGTTCGCGCAGGTAGTACTCGCGCTGGTTGGCGTCCATCTGCTGCTTGAC
>JAABRX010000070.1 GCA_011390675.1 Trueperaceae bacterium
AGCACCGACGACTACCGCGGCTGCGTCCTCGCCGCCGCCAACCTGGGCGACGACGCCGACACCACCGCGGCGATCGCCGGGCAGTTGGCGGGCGCGCACTACGGCGCCGAGGGGGTCCCGACCGACTGGCGCGCGAAGCTGGCCCTGCGCGAGGGGCTCGAGGGGTTGGCGGACGGCTTGGTGGAGCTCGCGCTCAGGGGCTGAGGCGGGCGGTCGCGGCCGCGTACGAGTGCAGGTCGTCCACGCCTTCGGAGGTCAAGACGGCGGTCAACGCCGCTCGAGCACGAAGTCGTCGTACCGGAAGCGCCCGGTGCCGGCGGCCACGACGCCGACGCCCACGCCCTGCGCCGGCGGGCCCTCGAACACGCGCTCGCCTGCGACGTAGAAGCCGAGGCCACCGCTCTCGGGAACGATCGCGAGCTCGACCATCGCGCCGTCGACCAGGGCGGGCGATTCGCCGGTGGCGATCGCGCGGTAGCCGTCGCCGTCCAACACGTAGATGCCGTACCCGGCGCCGCCGGTGCGGACGAGCGCGACGAACGCATGGGTGGTGAGGTCGACGCCGTAGATCAGGCCGGCGCTCGGCGCCTCGGTGTAGGTGCCCCCGACGAGGACGCGGGCCGCGAGCGGCTCGCCCTCCCAGCCGGGCACGCGGTCGGGATCCAGGAAGTAGTACCGCAGGACGGTCGGGTCGCTCGTGTTGCCGATCTCGAGCTGACCCTCGCGCAGCAGCGCCGTCCAGGGGTCGCCCTGCTGCGGCCCGAAGCGGATGACGCCACCGAACGCGTAGAGCGGGTGCGCGTCGGGACCGAAGGGCTCGGAATAGACGGCCGTGCCCGAACCCTGGGCCAGGACGGAGGCGAAAGCGAGCACGACGAGGCAGCAGATCAGGATTCTTTGCACGATGGTGCATGATGCACCGTGCCGCCCCCGTCCGCAAGGTCGACGCGCACGCCTGACGGGATTAACCGTGGATTATGCGCGTCCTGCTAGGGTCTCCGCCATGAACTCAGACCGCCCCCGAGCCGTCCAAGGCGCCCTCCCCCGTGGTGCGTCCGCCGCCCTCCTCGCCCTCACGCTGGTGCTCGCGAGCTGCGTCCCCGCGGCCGGCCGCGGTCTCGTCACCTTCGTCGCCGACGCGCCCGACATGGTCGCGGAGATCGCGGCCCTCGGGCCCAACCTGCAACCGGCGCCGCAGATGAGCTTCTACACCGTCGAGAGCATCAGCGACACCTCGGTCACCTTGGTGTCGACCTCGACGCTCGCGGTGACGCTGATCTTCCAGGCGGCGCAGCGCACGCGCCTGAGCTTCACCCTGCAGCAGCGCGGCGAGACCGTGCTGGTCGCATCGAGCGGCACGGGGGTGAACGCCGAAGCCGATCTGGACCGAGTGCTCGCCTACCTGCGCACGGTGTTCGCGTCCCAATGAGCGGCTGCGGCGGCCTTCGGATCGCCCTCGGCGCCGTGCTGGCGGTCGCATGGGGCAGCGTGGCGCTCGCCGCGGACACGGCCCGGGCATCGGCCACCGACGCCGCACGGCTGCAGCACGTCCAGGAAGGCCGCGCCATCGGCGCCGGGACCCGACTCATGTACTACGCCTCGTCGGCGAGCGTCCGCGGCAGCCTGGTCCAGGCGCAGTGGAAGGAAGACTGCGACCCGGCCGTCGAGGACTGCTGGATCGACCCCAACACCGGCAACCGGGTCGCCAACGTCGAGGTCCCGACGGCGGCCGGCGACGGCTACGCGCAGGTGGACGTGCTGTACCTCGACGACCAGGTGTGCGTGCTCCGGGTCACCAGCCACGTCCGCGACCTGACGACGGGCGCGGTGATCGCCTCGGGCGCGACCGGCGTGGTGTCGCGCGACGGCTGCGCCGACTACTGGGTGCCGCCCGTGCGGCTCGCCGACGTCCTCGGCGTGCGCCACGCCGGGCTGCGCGTGCTGCGCGGCCCCTACCCGCTGGGGGGCCAGACCTTCGACGCCATCTACGTCTCGAGTTCCTCGGCCAGCGCGCGGTACCACGCCTCGTACGAAGCGGCCAGCGGGTTGCTGTTGGTGCACAGCGGGCGAGCGCAAGGTTCGGCGGTGCCGGTGATCGGCGCCGGCGGGCGAGTGGAGACGGGCGCCGGTGGCAGCCTGCTCACGTACGGGCAGCTGATCGGCACCATGACGATGCCGGCCGTCCCCGCCCCGACGCCCTTGCCCGACGCGGTCGCGCGGGCGTCGGGCCTCACGTACGCATGCAGCCTCACGCTCACGTACCCCGGCACGCAGCCGGTCCAGATCCCCTGCCAGCAAGACTTCGAGGTGGTCGAACGCGCGCCGTACTGGCTGCGGCTGCGGATGGTGCGGCAGACCGCCAGCATGATGGGCCCCATCCCCGACGTGGTCGAGGACCAGGACGTGCTCACGGCCGGCGGCTACGGCGGGGTGTACGCGTCCGTACCGTGGCTGCGGGCGCTCGCCCCGGGCGCCGTGCTCGAGGACGACACCATCACCGGCGTGCGGGCCAGGGTCGAGCACGCCGACACCGGCTCGGTCGTGGTCGTGGCCACGGCCGCGACGCAGCGCCTGACCTACGTGTACGACCCTCAGAGCGGATGGCTCACGCGGCTGGTGCTCGAGCGGCAGACGGGCCCGTCGACGTCGGTCCTGCAGCTCGACCTGCAGCAGGTGCGCTGAGGCCGGCTTCGTGTGCCGGCGCGCGGCACGACCGTCGCGAGGCGCGTAGGGTGCCGCATGCCTGCCGCCGAGCGCCCGACCCCTTCCGTACCCGGCCGCTCGCTGCGGGTCCTGCTCACCGGCGCCAACGGCTACATCGGCATGCGCCTGCTGCCGCTGCTGCTCGCGGCAGGGCACCGGGTGCACTGCGTGGTGCGCGATCCGCAGCGCTTCCCGGTCGATCACGACCCGGAGCGCGGCGTCTGGGTGCACCAAGCCGACCTGCTCGAGCCGCTCACGGCCGCCGACCTCCCCGAGCAGCTCGACGCCGCCTACTACCTGGTGCACAGCCTCTCGTCGGACGGCGACTTCACCGAACTCGAGGCGCGCGCCGCCCGCAACTTCGCCGAGTACGTCGGCGGCACCGGTGCGCGGCAGATCATCTACCTGGGCGGCCTTGGCGACGACGGCGCCCTCTCGGCGCACTTGTCCTCGCGCCGCCAGGTCGAACACGTCCTGCGCGAGGGGTCGGTGCCGGTCACGGTGCTGCGCGCCGGCATCATCGTCGGTTCGGGCAGCGCCAGCTTCGAGCTCATCCGCGACCTCACCGAGAAGCTCCCGGTGATGGTCGCGCCCAAGTGGCTGCGCTCGCGCACGCAACCGATCGCCGTGCGCGATGCGCTCGGCTACCTCGCCGGCGTGCTCGACGAGCCGCGCGCCGTGGGCGAGACCTTCGACATCGGCGGCCCCGAGGTGCTCACCTACCAAACGATGCTGCTGCGCTACGCCGCGGTGCGCGGCCTGCGGCGCTGGGTCCTGCCGGTTCCGGTCCTCACGCCGCGGCTGTCGTCGTACTGGCTCTACTTCGTGACGTCGACGAGCTTCGCGCTGGCCCGCAACCTGGTCGACTCGATGAAGGTCGACGTCCTCGTCCGCGACGACCGCATCCGCAGCATCGTTCCGCTCGACCCGATCCCCTACGACGAGGCGGTCCGGCTCGCCTTCCAGAAGATCGAGCAGCAGTCGGTGGTGTCGTCGTGGACCGACGCCGTCGTCTCGAGCCGCAGCGCGCTCGAGCTCGACCGGCTGGTCCAGGTGCCCACCCAGGCCGTCTACCACGACACCCGTCGGCGCGCCTTGCACGACCCCGAGGACGAGGTGATCGGTCGTCTGTGGCGCATCGGCGGAGCCACCGGCTGGTACCACGCCCAGTGGCTCTGGTGGCTGCGGGGGCTGCTCGACCGCCTCGTCGGTGGCACCGGTCTGCGCCGCGGCCGCCGCCACCCCACGGAGCTGCACGCCGGCGACGCGCTCGACTTCTGGCGGGTGCTGGTCGCCAACCGCGAGCGGGGCCGCCTCCTGCTGTACGCCGAGATGAAGCTGCCGGGCGAGGCGTGGCTGGAGTTCGAGATCGAACGGGGCGCCGACGAGGAACCGGTCCTGCGCCAGACCGCCACCTTCCGCCCGCGCGGCCTCGCCGGGCGCGCCTACTGGCTGTTGGTCACGCCGATGCACGCGCTGGTGTTCGGCGGGTTGCTGCGCGGGTTGGTCGACGCGGGGGCGAAGGCGCGGCGGGGCTGAACTCCTCGGGCCGGACCCGGGGTCCGCCTCAGTACACGAACCAGGCCAGCAGCACGATCGCCAAGCCGATCGCCCCCACGGCCACGTCGACCAGGACGACCCCGCGGCCGCGGTCCTTGTCGAGCATGCCCGCGACCCACGCTTGGAAGCGCTCGTAGTCCCACAGGAGCGCCACGCCCTTGACCGCCGTGAGCGAGAACAGCACCGCCAGGATCCACGAGTACGGGACGCCGGCCGTGAAGTGCAGGTACCACGTGAGGGCCACCAAGCCGAGCCCCACCAGCGCGACCGGCACGATCCAGGCGGGCCGCTTCGCGGCGTAGGTCTTGGCCAGGAACGACTTCTCGTCCCACGGCAGCACGTGCATGTAAACGGGCTTCAGCATGGCCGCCAACCCGAACACCAGACCGAGGAGCTTGAAGTAGTTCATCCGTCGACCTCCCGAGCGGGTCCCGGGGCGCCCCGGTCGTCGCGACCCGTACGTCCCACGATCCTCGAACCATTCTCGGGATCCGGTCGCGGGACGTTCGACCCCTCCGAAGCCGGTGCCGGCCGAGGTCATGAAGCCATGCTCTATGTGCTATATGTGCCTCGAGGAGGCCATCTCGTGCCGCAACTCCACCTGTACGTCTCGGACGACGTCGCTGCCGCGCTGCGGGCGCGCGCCCGCGAGCAGGGTACGAGCGTCTCGAAGCTCCTCGCCGAGATCGTCACCCGCGACGCGCAGCGGGCGTGGCCCGAAGGCTGGCTGGACCGCGTGGTCGGCGCATGGCCTGATCCCTGGCCCACGATCGACGACCCGCCGTCCGAGGATCGGCAGCCGCTCTAGATGCTCCTCCTCGACGCCAACGTCTGCATCGACGTCCTCCGTGGCCGTCGGGACGTCGCTGCGCGCCTCGAAGCGCACGGACCCGCCGGCCTGTTCCTCTGCTCCGTGGTCAAGGCGGAGCTCGCCTTCGGAGCGCGGCTCACGATCGATCCGCTTCGCGCCGCCGACGTGGTCGATGCGTTCTGCGCGCCCTTCCCGTCCCTGCCGTTCGACGACGCCTGCGTCGACGCCTACGCCCGGCTCCGCGCCGAACTGCGCACGGCCGGAACGACGATCGGCGCCAACGACCTCGCGATCGCGGCGATCGCCCTCACGCACGATTTGGGGTTGGTCAGCGACGACCGCGGGGCGTTCGCGCGGGTACCGGACCTGAACGTCGTGTCGTGGCGGGATTCCTGAGCGACCCGCACCCTCACCACCCGAGCGCGAACCAGAGCACCCGCGCCGCGAACCCGGCCCCCGGCCGCGGCTCGTGCCGGGACTCCTCCATTCGCCACAGCACCACGCGCCGCCCGTCGAGGCAGCCGGACGCCTCGAGCGGCACGGTTTCCGCGCCGTCGACCCGCTGATCGAGGTCGAAGGGCGTGCCCGCGACGAGCAGGTCGCACCCCGCGCCCTCCATGAACGCGCCGATGGTGGCTTCCGCGCCCGTGTAGGGCGGGATGTCGTTGGGCATGAGGGGGATCGGGAGGTCCGAGACGCTCCCGCCGTCGTACTTGATGACGCGGTCCTCGGTCCCGTGGATGTGCAACACCCGCGCCGGCCCTCCGACGCCACACGTCGGCACCGGTCCGGTATCGAGCCCGCCGGCGACCGCCACTACGGCCGAGAAGCGCTCGGGAAAATCGCACGCGAGCCGGTACGCCATGAACCCGCCGTTCGAATGACCGAAGAGCATCACCTCGGACACCGCCATCCGGTCCGAGATCTCGTCGATCAGATCCGTGAGGTAGCCGACGTCGTTCACCGGGTAGTCGTTCAGGTTGCAGCATGCCTCCGAGGCGTTCCAGAAGCGCCGGCTCAAGTTGTCGATCGCGCCCTGCGGGCGCACGACCGCGACGCCGAGCACCTCGGCGGCGGTCGCGAGCGGGAACAGCTCCTCGACCTGGTCGGGGCTCGACTGATAGCCGTGCAGCACCACGAGGAGCGGCGTGGGCACGGTGGGGTCGTGATCCGGGGGCGGCACGACGAGCGCCGGCCGCGCACCGCCGGCGACGAAGGAACCCGGAACCAGCACCGTGCTTCCGCAGCCGCCGAGCAGGACGGCGAGGACGAGCACGGCCAGGAAGGGGCGCAGCGGGGGCCAGCGCATGGCTCCAGGCTACTGCTCGCCGGTGCCGGGCGCCGTGCGCAGCGACGCGGTTCCCCGCCCGCGAGTCCACGCCGCCACCTTCCACGCCGCGAACGACAGGTCCGCGAGGTAGCCCACCGCCATCATGATCGCGACCTCCGGGACGAAGTCGAAGGCCTGCGTGAGCGCCACCCCGCGCCCCAGGAAGCGTTCGATGAGCGCGACCGCGGCGAGCGCGATCGCCGGCACCAGCAGCAGGTGCGGCGCCACCGCCAGCGCGACGCGCGGCGCCCGCCAGTCCCGCGCCCGTTCGCGCCAGAGCGGCAGGCGCCGGGCGTCGCGCGCGATCACGGCGAGCTGCACCGCGAAGGCGCCCGCCAGGATCCAGCCGATCGCCCGCATCCCGATCGGCGGCGACGCGGGCGCCTCGCCCACCAACAGGTCGCGCACCCCGTTGGTGAGGTCGCCGTACGCGAGGATCGCCGACGGCAGCGACGATTGATTGGCGAGCAGCACCACGCCCAGATCGAGGTCGGGGAACAGCGCCGCCTCGGCCTTGAAGAACTCGTTGGTGCCGCCGTGCTGCACGATGCGGTGCCCGCGATGCGTGCCGACGAACCAACCGGCGGCGTAGTAGCCGCTGGGGGCCGAGGGGGCGTGCAGCTCGAGCATCCTCGAGCTCGACAGCACCCGTTCGCCGTCCAGCACACCGCCGCCGTTCATCGCGAGCAGGAAGCGCGCCATGTCGTTCGCGGTCGACATCACGTAGCCGGCGGGGAGGCTGAAGTCGCGGAACCGCTGCTCGCGCGGCCACGCCACGCCGAACGCCAACAGGTGCCCGCGTGCCAGGCCGGCGGCGCGCGCAGCGTCCGGGTCGGTGAAGGTGCGGTCCATGCCGAGCGGGTCCAGCACGTGCGCATGGAGGAAGGCGTCGTACGGCTCGCCCGAGACCACCTCGACCAGATGGCCGAGGGTCGCGTAGTTCGGGTTGAAGTAGTGGAACGCGGCGCCCGGATCCGCGATCGGCACCGCGCGCTGCAGGTCGCGGACGCCCTCTTCGATGGTGGCGTCGTCCGCGAGCCCGGGCTGGTCGCGGTAGCGCAGGTCGGACAGGCCGCTGGCGTGGCCGAGCAGGTGCCGAACGGTGATGCGCGCCGATGCGTCCGGGTCGGCGACCTCGAACCACGGCAGGTACGCCCGCACCGGCGCGTCGAGCTCGAGACGGCCCTCGTCGACGAGCTGCAGCACGGCCACACCCGTAAGGGCCTTGGCGATCGATCCGATGTAGAGCGGGGTGTCGGCCGTCATCGCCTCGCCGTCGCCGGCGTCGCCGAAGCCGCGGGCGTGCACGACCTCGCCGCCGTACGTGATCGCCAGCGCCACCCCGGGGATGGCATGGGCGCGCATGCGGCCCTGGACGAAGGCGTCGATCGCGGCCAGGTCGGCCGCGGACGGGGCGGCCGGCGCGGTCTGACCGACGGCGAGCGGGACCAGCAGCAGAAAGACGAGTGCGGCGACGCGACGCATGATGAGGGCCTTTCCGGAGCGCCCGCCGGCGCCCACACCTCCGACCGTAGACGCCCGGACCGCGGGGACGCCGGTACTCCCGTCCCGCGCGCGCCGGCGCTACACTCGATAGCCATGGACATCGGCATCGGCGTCATCGGCTGCGGCACCATCGCGAGCGCGTACCTCAAGAACCTGACGCGCGCGCCCGGCGCGCGCGTGGTGGCGCTCGCCGACCTCGACGTCGGGCGCGCACGGGCGCTCGCGTCCACCTTCGGCGTCCCGCACGCGCTCGATCCGGACGCGCTGCTCGCGCGCCCGGACATCGACCTGGTCGTCGACCTGACGATCCCGGCCGCGCACTACGACGTCAACCGCCGGGCGCTCGAAGCGCGCAAGGGGGTATACGCCGAGAAGCCCCTCGCCGCCACCGCCGCCGAGGCGCGCGCGCTGGTCGAACTGGCCGCGCGCGTCGACCAACCGCTGGGCGGGGCGCCCGACACCTTCCTCGGGGTCGGCCTGCAGACGGCGCGCGCCGCGCTCGACGAGGGCGCCATCGGCCGCCCCTTCGCGGCGGTGGCGCACATGGTCTCGAGCGGGCCGGAGCGCTGGCACCACTCGCCCGACTTCTTCTACCAGCCGGGCGCGGGGCCGCTGCTCGACATGGGGCCCTACTACGTCACGGCGCTGGTCTCGCTGTTCGGACCGGTCGCGAGCGTTCTCGCCGACGGCGGCCAGACCTGGCCGGAGCGGACGATCGGCCAGGGCCCGCGCGCCGGCGAGCGCTTCCCGGTCGACGTCGCGACGCACGTGACGCTGCTGCTGCGCTTCGCGTCGGGCGCCCGGGCGACGCTGCTGACGACCTTCGACGTCCAGGCGTCCGAGCTGCCGCGCATCGAGGTCTTCGGCGAGCGCGGCACGCTGGCGCTGCCCGACCCCAACACGTTCAAAGGACCGGTGCGGGTGCGCACCGCCACCGACGACGCCTGGCGCGAGGTCCCCGCCGTGCCCGGGTTCGCGAGCAACGCGCGCGGCATCGGCGCGCTGGACCTCGCCGCGGCGCACCGCGCCGGCCGCGCTCCCCGCGCCTCGGGAAACCTCGCCTCCCACGTGCTCGACGTGCTCGAGGGGGGCCTGACCGCCCTGCGCACCGGTGCGCGGGTAGAGATCGACAGCCGACCGGACCGCCCCGCGCCGCTCACGCCCGACGACCTCGCCGAACTCGGTTGGACCCAGGAGGCACCCGCATGACCACCCCCGCGCTCGGCCTGCAGCTCTACACCGTCCGCAACAGCGAACTACCGTTGGACGCGCTCCTCGCCGCCGTGGCGGCCGCCGGTTACGACGGGGTCGAGGCCGTGGGCACCCAGGGCGTCGCCCCCGAGCAGCTCCGCGACGCGCTGGCGGACGCCGGCCTGACGCTCGCGTCGGCGCACGTGCCGCTGACTGCCTTCCGCTCGGACCTGACCGCGCTGATCAAAGCGCACCGCACGCTGGGCACGCCGCTGCTGGTGGTGCCGTGGCTGGCCCCGGAGGACCGACCGGACGACCTGGCGGGGTGGCGCGTGCTCGGTCGCGAGCTCGACGGCTACGGTCGCGCGCTCGCCGAGGAGGGCTTCGCGCTGGCGTACCACCACCACGACTTCGAGCTGGCCGCGATGGAAGGCGGCGACGGCCTGACCGCGCTGCTCGAGGCGGCGGCGCCGGAGCACGTGAGCCTGGAGCTCGACACCGGCTGGTGGGCGGCGGTCGGGCGCGACCCCGTCGCCGGCGTGCACGGCTGGGGCCGCCGCGTGAAGCGGCTGCACCTCAAGGACCTCGTCCGGGACCAAGATCCACCCTGGGTCGACGTGGGCGACGGGGACCTCGACGTCACCGGCGTCCTGGCGGCCGCGCAGGCGAACGGGGTGCCGTGGGTGATCGTCGAGCACGACGCGCCGAGCGATCCGATCGCGACGATCGAGCGAAGCGCGGCGAAGGCGTTGGCGGTGCTCGGGCGGGGGTGACCGCGTCGGGTACGCGGTGAACCACGCGGTCGGGACGGGTCGCGATTCGCGGATCCTTCACCTAGGCAGAAGCCGACCCATCCCCTTCCACGGCCGCTTGCACCACGGCAGAGGTACGACCTAGAGTCATACCTGGAGGTGACCCGTGAAGTCGAAGGTGGCCGTGAGCCTGGACGATGCGCTGGTGCGTCAGGTCGATCTCCTCGTCCGCGACGCGCGGTACCCAAGCCGCAGCCAAGCGATCGAGATCGCCGTCGCCGAACACCTCGTTCGGCTGCGCCGGCGGCGCCTCGCCGACGCCTGTGCGCAGCTCGATCCCGAAGAGGAAGTCGCCTTGGCGGAAGCCGACCTCGAGTCCGACGCCGCGTCGTGGCCGCCGTACTGAAGGAAACGATCCGCCGTGGCGACCTCCGCTGGGCCGACCTCGGAAGCCCACGTGGCTCGGAGCAAGCGGGACGCCGCCCCGTCTTGATCATCAGCGACGACGTCTTCAACGCGCGGTCGCGCACGGTGATCGCCATGGCCGTCACCAGCCAGATGCCGCGCGCCGGGTTCCCGCTCAGCTACGAGTTGGTCGGCCTCGACCTACCGAAACGCTCGTGGGTCAAGACCACGCAGATCCGTACGCTGGCCGTGGATCGGTTGGGGGAACTGCTGGGCCGGGCCACGGACCTGCAGCTGTTGGACGTCATCGAGGGGTTGAACGAGGTCGTCGGAGGCTGACGCGAGTGCCGCTCAGCTCTACCCGACGCCTTGCCTTGCATGCGCGCGACCGGCGACGCTTCCGAACGGACCTACGTCACCTTCGACGACGACGTCGGGAGCCCCGGCATGCCCCTCGTCCCTACGCCGGCTCCACGTCCTCCCCCCGCGCCGGGTAGTCCTTCTCGATCGAGAAGTCGACGGCCGTGAGCAGGTCGTCGAAGCGCGGGCGCGCGAAGGGCATCGTCTGCACCGCGCCGTAGTAGAGCGTGCCGTCGGGGCGCACCAAGAAGACGCCGGGCTCGCTGAAGCGCGCGGGCTCCTCGATGCCGATCGAGGTGACGCCCTTGCCGCGGCTGACGTACAGCCCCCAGCGGCGCGCCTCGGCGAGCGTCAGGCCGTACCCGAAGCGGACGCGCTCGGCGCGCACCTTCTCGGCCATGCGCGCGGCGCGCTCCTCGCCGTCGCTGCTGACCGCGAGCACCTTGACGCCTCGCGCCGCGTACTCGGGCTCGAGGCGCTCGAGTTCGAGCAGGTACTTGGCGCACACCGGGCAGTGCAGCCCACGGTAGAAGACGAGCAGGTCGAACGCGTCGCCCGGCGCCTCGCCGAGAACGAAGCGGCCGCCGCCGACGAGCGGCACGTCGAGCGCGGGAACGGGGCGGCGCGGCACGAGCGGGGTGGGGAGGGTCATGGCCGATGCTGGCACGGCAGCGGAAGACGGCGGCGTCGGGTAGCGAACGTGCCTACGCCTTCGGCGGCACCGACGCCAGCACCTGCCGCAGGTGCGTCGGCTCGTGGGCGGCGAAGTAGCTGACCTGCTGCGTGAGCGTCAACCGCCCGAACTCGCGGTGGCGCCCGGTGCGCCCCCAGGCCTCCGCCGGCGCCGCCTGCAGGCGCTCGAGCACCGCGCGGCGCGACGATTCGTACTCGTCCAATACGTCGTCGGTCGGCGCATCGCGGGATGCGGCGTTCCACGCCCAGACCTGCTGCGCTTCCAGGTCGGGATCGTCCTCGCCCAGGATCCGCTCGACGCGCTGAGCGAGCACCGACTGAGCGTCGCGGAGGTGGGCGATCACCTCGTGCGGCGACCAGGTGGCGGGGTCGGGGCGGAAGCTCCAGGCGTCCCGCGGGATCTGCGCGAGCAGCACCCGGAGCACCGTGGGGGTGCGCTCGAGGGCGGCGAGCGCGGTGGCGCGGTCGTGGCGCTCGAGCCACCACACCGGGCGCTGGATGAGGAAGGTGTCGGGGTCGGCGCCGCAGCGCGGGCACGGGCGTTCGGGCGCGTCCGCGGTCACGTGCCCGCAGCGGCGGCATACGCGCGGGTCGGCGACGTCGGCCAGGAGCGGCACGCCGCCGTCGGCCCAACGCGCGAGCCCCACCCGCAGCGGGTCGGCGAGCGGCGCGAGCAGCGCGTCGTCCGCCAGCGCGTCGGCCACTCGGGCGAGCTCGGCCCGCAGCGCATCGTCGCGGGGAGCGTCGGCCAAGCGCTCGTCGGCCTCGCGCTGCACCCGCGCGGTCGACGCGGCGCGCAGCAGCTTGGCGACGTTGTAGCGGCCGTCGCCCTCGACCCGCGCGGCGAGCGCGAGCAGGGCAGCGGGGGCCAGGGGATGGCTCGACGGAGCGCCTTCGGTCGCGGGGGGCGTGGGCATGGCCGGCTCCTAGGTTTGGGGTGGCGTGAGGGTAGCAGACGCCCGCGTCAGGTCGCCAGGCGCCGCTCGCGCAGCGAGATGTAGAGCCCGCTGCCGACGATCACCGCGATGCCCACCCACGAGACGGCGTCGGGCAGGTCGCCGAAGGCGAAGAAGCCCACCAGCGTCGCGCCCACGATCTCGGCGAAACCCACGGGCGCCAGCCATGCAGCCGGGGCGTAGTCGAACGCCTTGACGACCAGGTAGTGGCCCAGCGTCGCCGCTGCGCCGAGCGCCACCATGATCAGGAGCTCGCGCGGGCTGGGCGCTGACCACGACGGCAGGACCCAGGCCGACAGGATCGCCGTGCCGAGGAGCGCGCTGTACGTGAGCGTGACGAGCGGAGGTGCGGTGCCGGCGAGCTTGCGGGTGACGAGCAGGTAGACGCCGTGGACCACGCCCGCCGCCAGCCCCACCAGAGCGAACGGCTCGAACGCCCCGAGTCCTGGCCGCAGCAACACCAACACCCCGACGAAGCCGACGACCACCGCGAGCACGCGCCGCCATCCGATGCGCTCGCGCAGGACGATCGGCGCCAGTGCGGTCACCACCAGCGGCGACACGAAGAAGAGCGCCAGCACGTCGACGAGCGGCAGTCGGGCCAACGCGCCGAAGAAGAGCAGCGACGCGGCCAACATGAGCCCGCCGCGCAGCAGCTGGAACCCGGGCCGCTTGGGCACCAGGTCGACCCAATGGAAGCGCAGCGCCAACAGGGGCAGCAGGAACAGCAGGTGGAAGGTGTAGCGCGCCCACACCACCACGTCCACCGGCTGCGTCTGCGACAGGTACTTGGCCAGTCCGTCCTGGACCGGCAGCACGACCATGCCGCCGAGCATCAGCGCCAGGCCGAGCAGGGGCCGTGGGGTCGGTGGCGACGTCGGCGCACCACGGGGCTGCGCGCCGACGGTGGCCGCGTCGACGGCTGGAGCGCCGAGCGCTGGGCGGTGGGACCGCATCGCGCGTTCGGTGTTCATCGGGGCCCCAAGAGGACGTCCATCGGCGCGAGAGCGTACCGCGTGGGGATCGCCGCGCGCCTACGCGCTCGCGTCGCCCTCGGCGACCACGCGGACGACCGTGCCCCACGGATCGGCGGCGCGACCGTCCGGGTCGACCTGGAAACCGGCTTCCCGGAGGCTGGCGGCCGCGGCAAGGACGTCGCCCGCGCCCGGAAGCACGACCGTCCAGTCGAGGAGGCGTGCGTCGCCATCGCCCGAGGAGCCGCCTTGCGACCACGTGTTGATCCCCAGATGGTGGTGGTACCCGCCCGCCGCCAGGAAGCGTGCGCCCGGGTAACTCCACACCATCCGGTCGAGCCCGAGCCCTTGGTGGTAGAAGCGCTCCGCCACGTCGAGGTCGGCGACGTGCAGGTGCACGTGGCCAACGACCGTCCCCGCTGGCATGCCGACCCAGTCGGCGTCGCCGGCGGCGCGCGCGAGGCCCTCGGCGTCGATCGCCAGCGTGCCCATCATCAGTTCGCCGTCCTGGACGCGCCACTCGCTGCGGGGGCGGTCCGCGTACACCTCGAAGCCGAGGCCGTCCGGGTCGGAGAGGTAGAGCGCCTCGCTCACCAGGTGGTCGGCGGCGCCGGCGCGCTCGCCGATCGCGGCCAGGTGCTTCAGGAAGGCGCCGAGCGCCGCGCGGTCGGGTAGCAACAAGGCGACGTGGAAGAGCCCCAGTTTCCCGCGCGCCGGCGCCGCGCCCGGGCGTTCGACGAGCTCGATCAGCATCGGCGCGCCCGCGTTCGGCGCGAGCGTGGCGACCGACCCGCGGCGCTCGACCACCCGCAACCCGAGCACCCGCCCGTACCAGTCGAGCGAGCGCTCGAGGTCGGCCACCTGCAGGCGGACGCGGCCGAGGCGCGTGGCGGCGGGGGCGCGGTAGCCGGTCGGGGGGATGCCGGCGGGTTCCGGGCAGTGGGCGGCGTCGGTCATGAAGGCTCCTAAGGCGACCAGGGTGCGCAAGGCGAACTGGGAGCGAACGAAGCCCCCCTCAGCGCCAGTCGACCACGCCCAGGCTCGGAACGCGCTCGAACTCGCGACCGTTGCCCGTCACGACCGTGCGGTCCTCGGCGACGCCATGCGCCGCGATCCATTGGTCGTTCGGCCCGATGGGGGGTGCCGGCGACCTCGAGCGTGCGACGCACGTCCGCGTAGGCGCGTCCGACGCGCTCGTCCAACGCCAGGACGGGGATCGTCGAGAGCAGCGTCTCGACGCGCGCGACGAGCGCAGCAGAGCCGGACCGCACTGCACCGAATCGGAGCTCGCCTGCGACGACGACCGAGGTCGCGACGGATTCCTCGCCGGCCTCCGCGATGCGGCGCGCGACCGCGCCGCCGGGATCGCGCAGGAGCGCCAAAAGCGTGTCGGTATCGAGCAGGAAGCGCGTCACGCTTCGGGGTCGTCCAGCGGGAGAAGGTCGTCGTCGGTGACGTCCGGGAACGGAACGTCGAGTGGTTCGAGCGTTGCCAGCCACGCCAGCAACCCGTTTCGCGGCACGGGCACGACCGTCAGCACCCCGTCTTCGCGGCGGAGCAGCGCCTCATCGGCGTCCAACTCCCAGTCGCGCGGGATGCGAATCGCTTGATTTCGACCGTTGCGGAACAGGTGCACACGGCGCTCGTCGGACATGGCGATCGGCCTCCCTCTCCGCCATCGAGTATCGGCCAACGCATAGGCCATAGGTGAGGGGTGCGCAAGGGGGAGCGAACCATGCGCCCATGGTGCGGCGAGCGGCGTTCGCTGGCCGGCACACGCGGGGCCATAGCCAATACGAAACCGGCACGAGCCGAGCGTGAGGCTGGGCCCCGCACCATGCGCGACCGCAGCGCTCGCCGAAGCCGCGTGGAACGATGGGCGCCCCTCCCCCACCAAACCGTCCCGTCCCGGACCCGGCTGGTACCCTGACCCGCCCGGACGCCTCGGCGCCCGGCGGATCGGAGGGCGCATGCCGGACGAGCGGTACGACGTGGTGGTGGTGGGCGGCGGTTCGGCCGGCGCGGTGATGGCGAACCGACTGAGCGAGGACGGCACGACGCGCGTGCTGCTGCTCGAGGCGGGCCGGCCCGACTGGCCCTGGGACGTGTTCATCCACATGCCGGCCGCGCTCCCGTTCCCCATCGGCAGCCGCTTCTACGATTGGAAATACCGCTCCGACCCGGAGCCAGAAATGGGTGGGCGGCGCGTCTACCACGCGCGCGGCAAGGTGCTGGGCGGCTCGTCGTCCATCAACGGGATGATCTTCCAGCGCGGCAACCCGATGGACTACGATCGCTGGGCCGAAGCCCCGGGCATGGAGTCCTGGGACTACGCCCACTGCCTGCCGTACTTCAAGAAGATGGAGACCTGCACCGCCGGCGCCGACGACTACCGCGGCGGCGAGGGGCCGCTGGTCCTCGAGCGCGGGCCCGCCACCAATCCCCTGTTCGGCGCCTTCTTCGAGGCGGTGCAACAGGCCGGCTATCAGCTGACCGACGACGTCAACGGCTACCGGCAGGAGGGCTTCGCCGCGTTCGACCGCAACATCTCGCGCGGTCGCCGCTGGTCGGCGAGCAAGGCTTACCTGCGCCCCATCCGCAACCGGCCCAACTTGACGGTGCGCACCCGCGCCTTCGTCGAGCGCGTGCTGTTCGACGGAGAGCGCGCCACCGGCGTCGCGTACCAGCACCGGGGCAAGGGCCACCGGGTCGAGGCGGGCGAGGTGATCCTGAGCGGCGGCGCCATCGCCACGCCGCAGCTGCTGCAGCTCTCGGGCGTGGGGCCCGCCGAGCACCTGCGGTCGCTCGGCATCGACGTCGTGGCCGACCTGCCGGGCGTGGGCCAGAACCTGCAGGACCACCTCGAGGTCTACATCCAGTACGCCTCCAAGCAGCCGGTCTCGATGGCGCCGTACCTGGCCTGGTGGCGCCGACCGTGGGTCGGCTTCCAGTGGCTCTTCTTCCGGCGCGGTCCAGGGGCGACCAACCACTTCGAAGGGGGCGGCTTCGTGCGCTCCAACGAGCAGGTCCGCTGGCCCAACCTGATGTTCCACTTCCTGCCGCTGGCGATCCGCTACGACGGCAGCTCGCCGGCCACGGGCCACGGCTACCAGGTGCACGTGGGGCCGATGTTCTCGGACGTGCGCGGCGAGCTCAAGATCGTCTCGACCGACCCGCGCGAGCACCCCTCGCTGCAGTTCAACTACCTCTCGACGCCCAACGACCGCCAGGAATGGCTCGAGGCGGTCCGCACCGCCCGCGACATCCTCACCCAACCGGCGTTCGACGCCTTCAACGGCGGCGAGCTGTCGCCCGGCCCCGACGTCGCGACGGACGAGGAGATCCTCGCCTGGGTGGCCAAGGACGCCGAGACCGCCCTGCACCCGTCGTGCACGGCCAAGATGGGCACCGACGCGATGTCCGTGGTCGATCCCACCACGATGAAGGTGCACGGGCTGGAGGGCCTGCGGGTCGTCGATGCTTCCGTGATGCCAATTATCACGAACGGCAACATTTACGCGCCGGTGATGATGATCGCCGAGAAGGCCGCCGACCTGATCCGCGGCCGCACCCCGCTGCCGGCCTCGACGGCGCCCGTCTACCGGCACGGGGCCGACGGGAGCTAGCCTCCGTCAGCCTTCGTCCCGGTGCCGTTCGAAGCAGACGCTGTCGATCCAGGTGCCGTGCACGCGAAGGCTGCGACGGGCGCGCCCCCAGAACTGGAAGCCGTTGCGCAGCAGCACGATCTGCGACGCGACGTTCGCGGCCGCCGTCGAGGCCTCGACGCGGTGGAGGTCCCACCGTTCGAACGCCTCGCGGATCACGTGGGCGACCGCGCGCGTAGCGTGGCCTCGCCCCTGGTGCCGTTCTCCGATCCGGTAGCCCAGCTCGGCCCCCTGGACCGGGCCGCGCGCGACGTCGAAGAGGTTCGCGCGCCCGACGATGGTGCCGTCGGGCTCCACGACGACGTACAGGTAGGCGGTCCCGGCGCGCGCCTCCTCGAGGCTCGCGGCGATGGTCCGCTCCACGTGCTCGAGCGCGTAGTAGCTCGCGGGCCGCGGCGGCAGCGTCGCCTCGAAGAAGGCGCGGTTCTCTTCCTCGAAGCGCAGGAGCGCCGTTGCGTCCGTATCCTGGAGGAGACGAACCACGGCGGGGTGATCGTCGGTTCGCGTCATCGGTGGAAGCTCGCACTCAGGATCGGTCGCCGCCGACCGGTCATGCGTTCCCGCGCCCGAAGGCGTCGCTGCGCCCCGGCCGCCCGTTCAGGTACACGTGCTGCTCCTCCTGGAACTCGCGCAGCCCGCTGCGGCCGAGCTCGCGGCCGACGCCGCTGGTCTTGAAGCCGCCCCACGGGGCCTCGGGGAAGTACGGATGGAAGTCGTTCCACCAGACCGTGCCGAAGCGCAGGCGCTCGGCGGCGCTCAGCGCGGTGGCGAGGTCGCGCGTCCAGACGGCGGCCGCGAGCCCGGTGTCGGTGGCGTCGGCGCGGGCGATCGCCTCGTCCAGGTCGCGCACGCGCTCGACGGTCAGCACCGGTCCGAAGATCTCCTCGCGCGCCACCCGCCCCTCGGGCGGCAGGTCGAGCAGCAGCGTCGGCTCCAGGAAGCAGCCGTTCGCGAAGGCCTCGCCGCTCGGGCGGCCGCCGCCCAGCCGCAGCGTCGCCCCCTCCTCTTGCGCCATCGACACGTAGCCCTCGACCTTGGCGAGGTGTTCGGCGCCGATCAGCGGCCCCATCTCGGTCGCCGGGTCCCAGCCGACCCCGAGGCGGATGCGCGCGATGCGCGCCGCGAGGCGCTCGACCAGCTCGTCGTGCACCTCGGTCGCCACCAACAGCCGCGAACCCGCGGAGCAGACCTGCCCGGCGTGGAAGAAGACCGCCTCGAGCGCGTGGTCGGCGGCGAGCGCCACGTCGGCGTCGGCCAGCACGATGTTGGGGTTCTTGCCGCCCAGCTCGAGCGCCACCTTGGCGGCGCGCTGCGCGGCGGCGGCGGCGATGCGCCGGCCGGTCGCGAGCCCACCCGTGAAGGAGACCATGTCGACCCGCGGGTCCTCGACCAGCGGCGCGCCCACCGCGGCGCCCGCGCCGGTGACCACGTTGGCGACGCCGGCGGGGAGGCCGGCCTCGGCCAGCAGCTCGGCGAGCGCGAGGGTGGTGAGGGGCGTCAGCTCGCTCGGCTTGAGCACGAAGGTGCAGCCGGCGGCCAGCGCGGGCGCGACCTTCCACGAGGCCTGCAGCAGCGGGTAGTTCCAGGGGGTGATCAGCGCCACCACCCCGGCGGGCCTAGCTAGCGTGATGCTGAGGACCGCGCCCTCGGCGCGGTTGACCTGGCCGCCGTCGACGCGGATCAGCGCCGCGAAGTAGCGGAAGACGTCGGCGACCTGCGCGACGTCGTCGCCGCTCTCGGCGAGCGTCTTGCCGGTGTCGAGCGTCTCGAGTTGAGCGATGCGGTCGCGGTCGCGCTCGAGCAGCCCGGCGACGCGCTCGAGCAGGGCGGCGCGCTCGCGTGGGGTGGTGCGCGGCCAGGGACCGTGGTCGAAGGCGGCGCGGGCGGCGGCCACGGCCCGGTCGACGTCGGTGTGGTCGCCCTCGGCGACCTCGAGGAGCGTGCGGCCGGTGGCCGGGCACAGGATGGCGCGGCGCGCGCCATCGGCGGCGGGCGCGAAGGCGCCGTCGACGAACAGGTCGGGTTGGGGCAGCTTCGGTTCGGGGGGAGGGAGCATGGTCGGGCCTCCTTCAGGCAGCGGGGGGCGCGTCGCCGAGCGCGAGCCAGACGCGCGCCTCGTCGAGCGATCCCACCACGTGGGGCGTCAGCTCTTGGAGGGTAGCGCGCGGGGCAGGGTCGGCGGCGACGCCGAGGCAGGTGAGGCCCGCGGCGACCGCGGCGCGGACGCCGGTCGGGCTGTCCTCGACCGCCACGCAGTCGGCGGCGCCCAAGCCCAAGCGCGCGAGCGCCAAGGCGTAGAGGTCGGGGGCCGGCTTGGGGTGCCGGACGGCGTCGGCGCCGATCCGCAGCGTGAGCGCGGTGGCCCAGGGGTGGGGCGCCAGCGACGCCTCGATCACGGCGGCCGTCGAGTTCGAGACCACCGCGCAGCGCACCCCGCGCTGCAGCGCCGCCGCGACCAGCGCGCCGGCGCCGGCGCAGGCGGGCGTGCTCGCCAGGCGCGCACCCACCTCCGCCTCGATCGCGGCGAGGAGCTGGGCGGGTCCTGCGTCGACGCCGTACTCGGCGACGAGGCGCGCCACCAGCGCCTGGGTGTCCAGGCCCAGGAGCGACGCCGCGGCGTCCTCCGGCAGATGCCCGCCCAAGCGCGCGACGGCCGCCTGCTCGGCCTCGAACCAGAGCCGCTCGGTGTCGACCAGGGTGCCGTCCATGTCGAGCAGCAGCCCGAGCGGGGGGCGGGCGAGCGTCACTCGCGCTCGTTCGCGCGCGGGTCGACCGCGTCGCGCAGCCAGTCGCCGAACAGGTTGATCCCCAGCGCCGTGATGGCGATGGCGACGCCCGGGAAGATGGCCAGCCACGGGTAGATCGTCAGGAACTGCCGCCCCAGCGCGAGCATGTTGCCCCAGCTGGGCACGTCGGGCGGCACCGACAGCCCCAGGAAGCCGAGGCCGGACTCGTAGAAGATCATCGCCGACACCTCGAAGGTCGCCAGCGTGACCAGCGGCCCCACCAGGTTCGGGAGCAGGTGCATCGGGATGATGCGCCGCGAAGACGCCCCCAGACCGATCGCGGCCTCGACGTACGTCAGGCGCTTGAGCCGCAGCACCTCGCCGCGCGCGACGCGCACGAACAGCGGGCTGCCGGTGACGCCGAACAGCAGGATCACGTTGGTGAGGCTGCGCCCGAGCACGGTGGCGATCACGATGACCAGCACCAGGTAGGGGATCGAGAGCAGCAGGTTGGTGACGCCGGTGACCAGGCTGTCGAACCAACCGCCGAAGTAGCCCGCCAGCAGGCCGAAGGTGACCCCGATCGTGACCGCGATCAGCGCCCCCAGGCCCCCGACCAGCAGCGAGACGCGCGCCCCGTAGACGATGCGGCTGAAGACGTCCTGACCCAACTGGTCGGTGCCGAGCAGGTGGGCGCCGGAGCCTTCGTCGAACCAGGCGGGCGGCAGGCGCGCGCTCATGAAGTCGCCCTCGGTGGGGCCGTAGGGGGCGATCCACGGGGCGAACACGGCCGAGGCGATCACGGCCAGCACGATGAGGAAGCCGGTCATGCCGGCGGTGTCGCGCCGCAGCAGCCGCCAGAGGCGGCGCGGCGCGAAGAGCGACTCGCCGCTGTGGCCATCGGCCTTGCCCTCGAGGTCGTCGGGCACCGGCTCGCGCGCACCGGCGGGGCCGCGGGCCGCGGGCACGCGGGTCACGCGCGCCTCAGGCGCGGGTCGAGCAGCCCGTACGCCAGGTCGGTCAGCAGGTGGATGCTGATCGCGAAGAGCGAGATGAAGATGGTGATGGCCTGGACCAGCGGGAAGTCGGCGTCGCGGATCGAGGCCTCGAGCAGCGAGCCGAGGCCGGGCCAGGCGAAGACGACCTCGATGTAGACCGAGCCGCCCAGAAGATAGGTGAACTGGATCCCCAGCACGCTGATGATCGGGATCGCGACGTTGGGGAGCACGTGGCGCAGCGACACCGTCGCCGCGCGCACGCCCTTGGCGTGGGCGGTGCGCACGTAGTCGGCGCGGCGCACGTCGAGCACCGCGGAGCGCGTCAGGCGCACCAGCTGCCCCATGCCGGCGAAGCCGAGCGCGACGGCGGGGAGCACGATCGAGGAGAAGCCGTCGCGGCCGAAGGAGGGCAGCCAGCGCAGGGTGACGGCGAAGAGCACGATGAGCAGCATCCCGAGCCAGAAGCTGGGGATCGTCTGCCCCGCGAGCCCGACGGCGCGCGCCACGCGGTCGACCGCGCTGCCCGGCCGCATGCCGCCGGCGAGCCCGAGCGGCACCGCCACGAGCACGGCGAAGGCCAGCGCCGCGAACGCCAACTGGATGGTGGCGGGCAACCGCTGGAGGATGATGTCGAGGTTGGCCTCGCCGCGGCGCCGCAGCGACTCGCCCAGGTCGCCCTGGACCGCGCCGGACAT
>JAABRX010000071.1 GCA_011390675.1 Trueperaceae bacterium
GCCGGTCAGGAGCAGGACCCCCACCAGGTGGAAGGCGAGCAGGAAGTCGCCGAAGAGCACGTCGCCGATCGCGCCCGCGCCCCCACCGTCGAGGGCGGCGCGCACGACGTCCGCGTCTCCGAGCGGGCGCCCTTCGAGGAGCACGGCGACCGCGACCGCGGCGGCCACGACGACGCCGGCCGCGTACGCGGCCCAGCGCAACCCCGGGAGGGAGCGCTTGGGTCCGGTCACGTCGCCGACGTTGAGCAGCATGATCACGAACAGGAACAGCACCATGATCGCGCCGGCGTAGACGATCACCTGCACGGCCGCGAGGAAGTGCGCTTGCAGCGTCACGTAGGTGATCGCCAGCGCGAGGAGCGTCCCCACGAGCGAGAGCGCGGCATGGACGGGCTGCCGCAGCAGCACCACCCCGAGCGCGCCCACGATCATGATGGTGGCGAGCACGGCGAAGCCGATCATCCCTCCTCCACCCCCTCGAGCTCGACGCGGTGGCCGGCGGTGAAGCCGAGCCGCACGTCGGTGCCTTTCTTGGCCGCTTCGCGCCGCTGCCACTTGCCGCCGGTCACGCCGACGAGCATGTCGTCCTTGCCGTACACGAAGTCCTGGTACTTGAAGTCCGCGAGCTCGAACTCGTGCCCGAGCACGACCGCCCCGGTGGGGCAGGCCTCCTCGCACATGCCGCAGAAGATGCAGCGCAGCATGTTGATCTCGTAGATCGACGCGTAGCGCTCGCCCGCGGAGGTCGGGTCCGCCGGATCGTTCTCGGCGGCCTCGACGTAGATGGCGTAGGCCGGGCAGGCGGCGGCGCAGAGGCTGCACCCGATGCACTTCTCGAGCCCGGTGTCGGGGTGCCGGAGCAGGTGGTGCCGGCCCCGGAAGCGCGCCGCGATCTGCGCGCGCTGTTCGGGGTACTGGACGGTCACCGGCTTCTTGAACAGGTGCGACAGCGTGACACCCATGCCTTTGGCGATCTCGAGCACGCTCACGGGTGGCCTCCTCGGCGATGGATGTGGGTGGGGGCGCGGTCAGAGCACAAACGCGATCACCGCCCCGGTCAGGAGCGCAGCACCGAGGGCGATCTCGAAGAGCCAGATCCACCCGAAGCGCATGAGCTGGTCGTAGCGGAAGCGCGGCAGCGTCGCGCGCAGCCAGATGAACAGGAACATGAAGATCGCCATCTTGGCGACGAGCCAGACGATGGGCCATTGGGAGATGCCGGGGATCACCGCGTCCAGGAAGGCGGGGCCTTTGTACCCCCCCAGGAAGAGCGTGGCGATGAAGGCCGAGGCCGTCATCATGTTCACGTACTCCGCCATCTGGTAGAGCGCCCATTTGATGCTCGAGTACTCGGTCAGGTAGCCGGCGACGATCTCCTGCTCGGCTTCCGGGAGGTCGAACGGGGTGCGGTTGACCTCCGCGATGCCGCTGATCAAGAAGGTGACGAAGGCGACCGCGAGCGGCGCCCACAGCCAGGGGCTCACCGACCAGACGTTGAACTCGACGATCTGGCGCAGGTTCAGCGTGCCCGCGATCATGATGATCGTCAGCACCGAGAGGCCGAGGCCGAGCTCGTAGCTGATGATCTGCGCGGCCGAGCGCAGCGAGCCCAGGAGCGCGTACTTGCTGTTCGAGGCCCAGCCGCCGAGGAAGATCCCGTAGACGCCCATCGACGTCGCGGCCAGCACGTACAGCAGCCCGACGTCGAGGTCGGCGACCCACGGATCGAGGCCGAAGAGGCTGCCGGCGGGGCCGGCCGGGATGGCGCCGAACGCCGCGAGCGCGAAGGTGATCGAGATCGCCGGCGCGAGCACGTAGACGAACTTGTCGGCCGCGCTCGGCGTGATGTCCTGCTTGAAGATCGACTTGAGGGCATCGGCGATGGGCTGCAGGAGCCCGAACGGGCCGGTGCGGTTGGGGCCGTAGCGGTGCTGCATGCGCCCGAGCAGCTTGCGCTCGATGAGCGTCATGTAGGCGAACACGCCCAGCAGCGCCACGCACATCGCGAGGGCCTTGAGGAAGACGACCCAGAGCGCCTCCATCAGGCGACCTGAAGCGACCGGCGCTCGACCGCGACCTTCGCGAGGTCGACGTGGGCGGGCCCGATCGGCTCGTCGGGGGTGGCGGGCACGGTCGCGAGGCCCTCGGGCACCGCCTCGCTCACCTGGACGATCAAGGTGCGGCGGACGCGGTCGACCGGCACGGTCACCAGGTCGCCGTCGTGGACGCCGGCGCGCGCCGCGTCCTGCGGGTGGACGCGCAGCTTGAGCCCGCCGGTCGCGGCCAGCAGGTGCGGGTTGCGGTCGAGCACCTCGGCGCGCACCATCGTCGGTACCCGCAGTCCACCGGTGGGCGGCGCCGGCGGCGCCGCGGGCGCGACGGTCGCTCTGGGCGCACCGGCGGACCGCTTGTGCGGCAGCATCGCGCCCAGGTCGGGCAGCGCGTCGAGGTCGACGCCGACCGACTTCTTGAGGAAGCGCCGGGCGCTGCGCACGCTGCGCCCCTCGAGGCGCGTACCGAGGGCCTCACCGAGGGCCTTGACCACGCCGGTGAGGTCCGTCGCCTCGCCGTTGTCGATCGGCGCGGCGCGCACCGGCAGCATGCGCCCTTCGAGGTTGACGACCGTGCCCTCCTTCTCGTACCCCGTGGCGGCGGGCAGGACCACGTGCGCGAGCTCGGCGGTCGCGGTGCGGAACGCCGCGTGCACGACCAACAGGTCGAGCCCCTCGAGGTGCTTGGCGACCACCGCGTCCACGGCGGGGTCGAGGTTGGAGAGCACGAGCGCCTTGGCGTCGCCGGCGAGCATGCCGGCGTAGCCGTAGCGCGCGTGGCTCGGCGTGACGCCGATCGCCTCGAGCCCGTGGCTGTTCGCCATCGGTCCGAGCGGCATCGGCTTGGCGCCGACCGCCCGGCAGAAGGCGTAGGCGGCGGCGGTCGCGGCGGCGTCGGCGAGCACCCAACCGCCCAGGACCACCACGCCGTTCTTGGCCGCGACGAGGCCGGCGACGGCCGCGCGCGCCATGTCGAGCGGCATGCCCAACGCGCTCTCGTCCGGCGTGGCGTCGGCGTCCTCGACGAGCGCGGTCAGCGCCCGGAAGAGCGCCGCCTCGCCGTTGGCGGGGTACGTAGCGGCGCGGGCGGCGAAGCGCATGAGGTCGACGCGGTAGGGCGCCGCGACGGTCAGGACGCCGGTGCGCCGCGGCATGCGCTCCTTGAGCCGCAGGTCGGCGATCGGCGCGCCGTGGGCGAACAGCGGCGCGGGCGCGACCCCCTTGAGCGCGTCCTTGATGCGCAAGTCGACGGTCGGCACCTCTTCGGTGACGTCGCCGACGACGAAGATGCCGTCGGCCGTGGCGAGCTCCTCGAGCTTGGCGTTGCCGTTCGGGGCGATCACGCCGCCCGCTGGGCGCGGCGCATGGTCGAGCCGGCCGCTGCCGAAGTGGTCGGCGAGCGCGCGCGCCGCGACCCCCTCTTCGAGCGTCGCGTCGGCGCGGAGCGCGATCGCGACGTCCTTGCCCGCGATCCCTTCGAGCCGGGCGCTCACGACGGCCATCGCCTCGGCCCACGTGGCCTCGACCAGTTCGTCGCCGCGGCGCACCAACGGGCGCCGCACCCGGTCGGGGGCGTCGGCGTACTCGTGGCCGAAGCGGGTGCCGTCGTCGATCCAGGTCTTGTTGATCTGCGGATGGTGGCCCGATTTGACGCGCTCGACGCGGCCGGTGCGGGCGTCGACCACGATCGCGCTGCCCGACGCGTCGTCGAGGCTGGTGGTCGCGGTGTGGTCGTACTCCCAGTTGCGACCGCGGAAGCGGCTGGTGGCGTCGAGCAGGGCACCGACCGGGCAGATGTCGGTGATGTTGCCGGTGAAGTTGCTGGGCAGACCGTCCTCGAGCGTCCCGATGTAGGTGTGGCCACCCCGTTCGATGAAGTCGAGCACCTCGTCGCCGGGCACCTCTTCGAAGTAGCGCACGCAGCGCTTGCAGTGGATGCAGCGCTCGCGGTCGAGCGTGATCAGGTCGGAGAGCGCGTGGTGCTTCTCC
>JAABRX010000072.1 GCA_011390675.1 Trueperaceae bacterium
ACGCGGTTCCGCGGAGGTTGCGCACCATCTCCTCCATCAGCGTGAGGTCCTCGCGGGTGCCGAGCCCGGCGAGGAGCTTCTGGTACATCTTCGGCAGCCAGGTCGCGACGCCCTCTCGGCAGGGCGTGCACTTGCCGCAGGACTCGTGCGCGTAGAAGCGGACGACGTTGTACATGGCATCGACCATGCACTTGGACTCGGGGATCACGATGACGCCGCCGGTGCCGAGCATGGTGCCGGCTTTGGCCATCGAGCCGTAGTCCATCGGCAGGTCGAGATTCGCTTCGCTCCACGGGAGCATCGGGGTGCTCGATCCGCCGGGGATGAAGGCCTTGGCCGGCTCCGTGGGTCCGCCGCCGAGGTCGAAGATCAGCTCGCGGAAGGTCGCCCCCATCGGGAGCTCGTACACGCCGGGGCGGTGGACCGGGCCGGAGAGCTGGTAGAGCTTGGTCCCCTTGCTGTCGTCCGTCCCCATCGCGGCGTACCAGGCGGCGCCCTTGGCGATGATGTGCACCGCGCTGGCGAAGCTCTCGACGTTGTTGATCGTCGTGGGCCGGTTGTACACGCCGGCCTGCGCCGGGAACGGCGGCTTGAGGCGCGGGTTGGCGCGGAGCCCTTCGAAGGAGTTCATCAGCGCCGTCTCCTCGCCGCAGATGTAGGCGCCCGCACCGCGGTGGAGGATCAGATCGAAATCGAAGCTCGTGCCCAGGACGCCCGTGCCGAGGACGCCCGCGGCGCGTGCCTCTTCGATCGCCGCCCAGCAGCGCTGGTAGGCGTGGTAGTACTCGCCGCGCACGTACAGCACGCCGAGGGTCGCGCCGATCGCGTACCCGGCGATGATCATCCCTTCGATCACCTGGTGCGGGTCGTCCTCGAGGAAGTACCGGTCCTTGAAGCTGCCCGGCTCGGACTCGTCGGCGTTGCACACGATGAAGCGCTGGCGATCGTCGACGGGTGGCATGAACGACCACTTGAGGCCGGTCGGGAACCCGGCGCCGCCGCGGCCGCGCAGGCCGCTCGCCTTGACCTCGTCGACCACCTGCACGGGCGTCATGGTCGTGATCGCTTTGGTGGCGGCCTCGTAGCCGCCGTGCGCGCGGTAGGCGTCGAGCGTGTGCGCGCCCTCCACGCCCACGTACTTGTAGAGCGTGACCTCGAAGCGCGGATCGAAGCGGCTCGTGATCGGCTTGGGACGGTCCGCCACCGTGGTCACGCGGCACCTCCTTCGGCGCGTTCGGCCTTCTCGGGGCCGGCGTTGTCGCCGCCGCGCTCGCGGGTCGGCTCCGGGAGCTCGTCGCGGCGCATCGCCTCGAGCAGCGCGTCGACCTGCGAGCGGGTGACCCGCTCGAAGTACGCGTCGTTGACCTGCAGCACCGGAGCGGTGCCGCAGGAACCGAGGCACTCGACGTTCTGGATGGAGAAGCGCCCCTCGCCGTCGGTCTCCCCGTTCACGAGGCCGGTGCGCTCGCACAGGTGGGCGTAGAGCTCGTCGCCGCCGGCGAGCGCGCACGACAGCGTGCGGCACACCTGCAGGTGGTACCGACCGACCGGATGCTCGTGGTAGGTGCTGTAGAAGCTCATGACGCCTTTGACCTCGGTGGCCGTGACGCCGACGATGGCGGCGATCTCCTCGAGGCGCGCCTCGGAGACGTGGCGCTCGGCGCGCTGCACCTCCCAGAGCAGCGGCATGAGCGCGCTGCGGCGACCGTACTCGGGGTACCGACCGAGGACCTCGGCGAGCAGCTCCGCTTTGTCCTCGAAGAACGGGCGGTGGACGGGGAGTTCGGTCATGGCGCTCACTTGTCGACGTCCCCGAGGACGGGGTCGAGGGTCGCGATGTTCACGACCATGTCGGCGAACAGGCCGCCGACGCACGCGGGCTCGAGCGACTGCAGGTTGACCAGGCTGGGGACCCGCACCTTGACGCGGTAGGGCATCGAACCGCCGTCGCTGACCAGGTGGTAGCCGAGCTCGCCGCGCGCCGATTCGGTGGCGACGTACGCCTCGCCAGGCGGCGGGTGGAAGCCCTCGGTGACGAGCTTGAAGTGGAAGATGACGGCCTCCATCGAGGTCTCGAGCTCCTGGCGCGGCGGGAGGCTGATGCGTCGGTCCGGATCACGCACGGGGCCTGGCTCGAGCCGGTCGAGCGCTTGCCGCACGATCTTGAGGCTCTGCTCCAACTCCAGCATGCGCATCGAGAAGCGCGCGTGGGCGTCGCCGGCCGTGCTCGTGGGCACGTCGAAGTCGTAGTCGGCGTAGCCCGAGTAGGGGGCGGCCTTGCGCTGGTCGAGCGCCACCCCGCTCGCACGCAGCGAAGGCCCGGTCAGCCCGTGGGCGATCGCGACGTCGCGGGGGATGACGCCCACCCCCTGCGTGCGGCCGAGGTAGATCGGGTTCTTGGCGAACAGCGTGGCGTACTGGTCGATCATCTTCGGGAAGCCGTCGAGGAAGGCGCGGGTCTTGGCCTCGAAGCCCTCGGGGAGGTCCTGGTACAGCCCGCCCACCCGGAAGTAGCCGTAGTTCATGCGCACGCCCGAGACCATCTCGAGCAGGTCGAGGATCTGCTCGCGCTCGCGCATCGTGTAGAAGAAGAGGGTCAGCGCCCCCATGTCGAGGATGCCGGTGCCCATGAACAGCAGGTGGCTCGCGATGCGGTTGAGCTCGGTCAGGATCACGCGCGCCCGTTGGGCCCGTTCCGGCACCTGCGCATCGAGCAACTGCTCGGCGGCGAGCACGTAGGCGAGCTCGTGCCCGAAGCCGTGGGCGTAGTCCATGCGGTTCGGGTACGTGACCACCTGCTGGTAGGTGCGGTGCTCCATCGTCTTCTCGAAGCCGCTGTGCAGGTAGCCCACCTGCGGGGTGATCCGGACGATGCGCTCGCCATCGAGGTCGACGACCAACCGCAGCACGCCGTGGGTGCTCGGGTGCTGCGGACCGACGTTGATGCGCATGAGCTTGGTCTCGAACTCGCCCCGCGTCTCGCGACCGAGCTCTTCGATCGCGTAGCCGGTCCGCTCCAGGCTCATGCGTCGCCCCCGCTCTTGGCGGGGCTGCCGCCCTTGGCGGGGCTGCCGCCCTTGGCGGGGCTGTCGTCGTCCACGGGCGCGATCGCGTTCGACGTCACGCCGCGGCGGGCGCCGCCCACCCAACCGGTGCGCCCGCTCGAGATGCCGATCATGCCGGCACGGAACGCGGCGGGATCGAGGAAGCGGCCGTCGTTGAACAGCGTCGGCGACTCACCGATCGGGAAGTCCTTGCGCAGCGGATGACCCTCGAAGTCCTCCGGGGTGACGAGCTTGCGCAGGTCGGGGTGCCCGACGAAGGCGATGCCGTAGAGATCGTAGACCTCGCGCTCCATGAACCCGGCCGCCGGCCACAGATCGGTGACCGTGGGCAGCGCCACCTCGTCGTCGACGTGCACGCGCAGCCAGCAGCGCTCGTTCGCATCGATCGAATGCACGTGGTACGTGACCGAGAAGCGCGGTCCGCGGTGCTGCGGGTACGTCAGCCAGTCGATGCCGAAGACGTCGAGCAGCAGGTCGAAACCCTGCTCGCGGGCCGTGCTCGCCGCGTCGTGGAGCGCGTCCGGCTCGACCACGAAGTACGCCCCGGCCAGTTGGTCGAGGCGCTGAGCACCGAGCACGGCGAGCGCGTCGCCGAGGGCCTGGACCCGGGGTCCGACCCGCGGCGCGGGGATGCCGGCGGCGCTCACCGCGACCACCCCTCCACCATCGGCAGCTCCACGCCCTGCTCGTCGAAGGCGTCGCCGCGCACCTTCTTCTGGAGCTGCATCACGGCGTAGATCAGCGCCTCCGGCCGCGGCGGGCAGCCGGGGACGTAGATGTCCACGGGGACGACCGAATCGACGTTCTGGACGATCGCGTAGTTGTTGAACATGCCGCCCGAGCTGGCGCAGGCGCCCATCGAGATCACCCACTTGGGGTCGGGCATCTGCTCGTACACGCGGCGCATCACCGGCGCCATCTTCTTGCTGAGGCGCCCGGCGACGATCATGACGTCCGCTTGGCGCGGGCTCGCGCGAAAGACCTCGGAGCCGAAGCGCGCCATGTCGTTGCGGGCGTTGGTCGACTGCATCATCTCGATCGCGCAACAGGCGAGTCCGAAGGTGGCCGGCCAGAGGCTGTTCGACCGTCCCCACGCGACGAGCTTGCCGAGCGTGCTGAAGAGGATGCCGTCCTTCTCCAGCTCCATGACGTCCTTCTCGAAGATGTTGTCGCGGGCCACGTCAGCTCACTTCCATCGCAGGACGCCCTTACGAAGCACGTACACGTACCCGACGCCGAGGATCGCCACGAAGATGATGGCTTGCACGAACAGGAACTGCGGCGCCATGCCGAAGCGCACGGCGAGCGGGAAGAAGAACGCCGTCTCGATGTCGAAGATGATGAACAGCATCGCGACCAGATAGAAATGGACCGGGAAGCGTTCACGCGCCGAACCCGATGCGGGGACCCCCGACTCGTACGCCGCGAACGTGACCTCGGTGCCTTTCTTGGGGCCCAGGAGCGCCCCGACGACGAGCGCGGCGGCGGCGATGAAGCCGGCCGCGAGGAACAGCATGAGCAGGTTCTCGTACAAGGTGTGGCCTCTCTCCCCCCAGGCGGGACCGTGGTCGTGCCGCACCAGCGAACTCGTGCGGCGTTTCACGACCGATGACGCCCCCGAGTCTAACAAGGGTCGAGAGGGCCCACAAGAACGGCACGGCTGCTCGGCCGCGGGCGCGGGCACCCCCGCGGGCACCCCCGCGGGCAACCCATGGACGACGCCGGGCGCGACGGTCGCGCCCGGCGTTCATCGGTCATGGGAATCCCCCCGCGGTGCGGTCCGCGGGGGGGAGAAGGCGAGGGCGGCCGCGGCCGGATGGCGGCCGCAGAACCTCAGGTGCCTCGGCGCACCAGGCGCACGAGGAAGAGAAGGACCACCGCGCCGACCACGGCGACCAACAGGCTGTAGAAGTTGAACCCGGTGACCCCGGACTGACCGAAGGTCTGGAACAGCCACCCGCCGAGGAACGCGCCGACGATCCCGACGACGATGTCGATGATGGTGCCCTGCGATTGGTTGGTCTTCATGATGAGGCTGGCGATCCAGCCCGCGACAGCGCCCAACAGGAGCCAGAGGAGGAAGTTCACAGATCTTCACGTCCTTTCCAGAGCGCGAGCGTGCGGTTCGTTCCTTCTCACGATAGGGCCCGACGTTGCCGTCGGCAGGTACGCTTGCACCTTCGCGAAGCGTTCGTGGTGAGCCGCGCGTTCCCCGTGCGGTTGACGGCTACCGGGCGTGGCACGTATGCTCGCCAGCGCTGTTGGGTCGTTAGCTCAGTTGGCAGAGCAGCTGACTTTTAATCAGCGGGTCGTAGGTTCGAGCCCTACACGACCCACCAACGAGGCCCCTTCGACTAGCGGTCAGGTCACGACCCTTTCAAGGTCGCGGCACGGGTTCGAATCCCGTAGGGGTCACCACGTCCGGCGGGGCGCAAGCCCCGCCGCTTCGTTTCGTGTGCGGTCGGCTGGCCGGACGACCCGCGAGGACGCGCATCCAACGCACACGGGACCGGTCGTTCGCGCGCGCGGACGACGACCCCCATCACTTCCGCACCGAACGTACCAGTGCTATCCTCGGAGGCATCGGGAGGTGATGTGCGGCACGGCGCGACGACCGGGCCCGCGGGCGCCTTGGCCGGGCTGGTCCTCTCACCTTCACGGGCGTCGGCACGAGCGCGATCGCGACCCCTGCAACCGTTCCCACGATGCTCGACCTCCGCGAAGCGTTGGCACGCGCACCCGCGGTCCGTCACCCCATCACCGACCCGCGAGCCTTCGAGCCGGTCGGTCTCGGACACCCCCACCCTGGATGCGCGCGCGCCGCGTCGACCACGCGGCGGTGACGCCCGGCGGATCGGGTGCGACCCGCCGGCCCATGAAGGGACGCGCTCATGCACGCGAAGCTTCGCAAGAACGTGGTGTTCGTCCTCGTCCTCACGCTCCTGGCCGTCGGCGGAGCCCAGGAGCCGCCGGAGTCGCAGCGGGTGGTGGAGCGCTTCGCGGAGGCGCTCTCGGCGGGCCGCATCACGACCGCCACCGGGCTCCTGGCCAGCAACGCCACCTGGTCCGAACACGACCTGTTCTGGCGCACGGCGAGTGGGACGGACACGCAGATCCGGGTGAACCAGTTGGTCCGGGCCGACGTCCGGATCGAGACCGAGGTAATCGCCGTCCTGGGCCACGGCCAGGTGGTGATCGCCGCCGAACGCATGTGGGGCGACTTCGTGCCGGAGGGAATGGCGCCGCTGCGCTCGACCACCGTCTACGTGGTCGAGTCCGGCTGGCTGGTGGGCATCACCCGCGTGCTGTCGGCCGAGCAACGCGACGCGCTCACGCTGGCGACGATCGCCGACACCGCCTGGGACGATGGAGCGGGCACGTACCACCGCTTCGACGCCGACGGCACCTACCGGAACTTCGACAGCATGGACGACCTGCGCTCCGACCGCGACCTCTACTTCAGCGGCACGTACCAGCTGGAGCGGGGCGTGTTCACCTGGGTCGCCGATGCGGACTCCCGGGTGTGCAATCCGGGCGAGCGCCTCGTCATGCGCGGCCGGATGAGCGACCAGGACACGTGGATCGGGCTCCTGATACCCGATCGGACCGACTGCGCCTACTACCGCAGCTTGCTCGCCGATCAGCCCGTCGTGACGCACCGCCTCGCCGACGAATGAGCTCTCGCCCCGAGCGCCTGCTCGAAGCTGCGTGACCGGTCACGCAGCGTCGGGAGCGCCACGTGGGCCCCGGAGCCTGCGTGGCGCTCCTTCGCCTCAGGCGATCGCGGGGTCGCCGACGGCCACCCGTCCGCGCGAGCGGGGAGGCGTGCCGTGCGAACCGGTGCCGGAACCCAGCTCGCATGACAAGATGGGCGCGCGCCACCACGACATGGGCGGTTAGCTCAGCCGGTAGAGCACCTCCTTTACACGGAGGGGGTCGGGGGTTCGAGCCCCTCACCGCCCACCACACGCGAACGACGTGACGAACGAAACCACCCTGACGTTCACGCCGGGTAGCGTGAGCGAAAGGAGGGTCCCTCATGGCAACCTTCGAAGGCTCGATCGACGTGAACGTACCCATCCGCGCCGCCTACGATCAGTGGACCCAGTTCGAGACGTTCCCAGAGTTCATGGAGGGCGTCGAGGAGGTCCGCCAAGTCAGCGACACGATGCTCGCATGGCGCGCCGAGATCGCCGGCCGCACCGAATCGTGGGAGGCCGAGATCACGGAGCAGGTCCCCGACCAACGCGTCGCGTGGACGAGCCGTACCGGCGCCAAGAACGCGGGCGTCGTCACGTTCCACCACATCGACGACGCCACGACGCGCGTGATGCTCCAGCTCGAGTACGAGCCGGAGACGCTGGTCGAGCATGCCGGCGCCGCGCTCGGCATCGTCGGGCGCAGGATCCAGGGCGACCTGGAGCGCTTCAAGGAGTTCATCGAAGCGCGCGGCCAAGCGACCGGCGCCTGGCGGGGCAAGATCGAGAACTGACCGCGCTCGCCGAGTTCGCGTGCGGGGGGGTCGGGGCCGAGCCCCGGACCGCTCACCCGTGCGGGTGCCGCAGGGCGGCCGCCGAGCGCACCTCGGCCGGCGCCTACCACGCAGCCGCGCCCGCCCGCCGCCGACGTACGCTTCGTGCGTGAACCCCGACGCTGCTCGTGCCCTCGCGCACCAGCTCCTGCTCCAGCACGGACTGGACGGTTGGCGCTTCCGCTTCGACCACGCCAAGCGCCGCCTCGGCTGCTGCCACTACGGCAGCCGCACCATCTCGCTCTCCAAACCCCTGACGCTGCTCAACGACGAGCCCATCGTGCGCGACACGCTGCTCCACGAGGTCGCGCACGCGCTCACGCCCGGCGCGGGCCACGGTCCGACCTGGCGTCGTCAGGCGCTCGCGATCGGCGCAGCGCCCCGCCGCTGCGCGGACGCTACCGACGTGCGCCTGCCGCCCGCCCCGTTCGCACTCGTCTGCGACGGCTGCGGCGCCCGGCTACCGCGCTACCGCCGCCCACGGCGAAGGTTGGTGTGCCGTCCGTGTTGGGACCGCCACGTGCGCGGGGCCGGACCACGACCCGCGGCGCTGCGCGTCGTCGCTCAGGCGACGGGCACCGGCGCCCGCCGCGTCTCGGGTACTCCGTAGGCGAAGGTCAACGCCGCCCCCACGCCGACCGTGGCGATCGCGACCGTCGCGACGGGGAGGGTCAACAGGTCGGCCAACGCACCCACCAGGACGGGGCCGCCCATCGAGCCACCATCACCCACCAGGCGCCACACGCCGATGAACTCGCCGACGGCGTCGTCGGGCGCCAGGTCCGCCCCGACCGTCATCATGGTCCCCGAACCCATGCCGTTGCCGAAGCCGATCAACGCCGACGCCACCGCGAGGCCGACGAACCCACCCGCGAGCGGCACCAGGGCCATCCCCACCGCCTGCATCAGGAAGCTCGGCACGATCGCGTGCTTGCGGCCGTACCGGTCCATCACCCAACCGGCCAGCGGGAACATCGCCACGTCGAACGCCGCCCCGATCGACACGATCCAGCCCACCTGCTCCACCGACAGACCGAGCACGGTCGCGCCGAACAGCGGTAGCACGATCTTGCGCCCCGAGCGGATCCCTTGGGCCATGAACTGCCCGGCGCCGGCGACCGCGAGGACGCGCCATTGCTCGCGCACCACGGCGACGAGCGCACCGACCGAGCCCACGTGGCGCGTGGGCACCGCGCTCGGTCGCTGCGCGCGCTCGAGGAAGACCGCGCACACCGCGAAGGCGCCCGCGGCGATCGCGCCGTAGACCAAGAAGGCGGCGTCGTAGCCGCCCGTGGCCGCCACGACGCCACCGAGGGCCGGACCGGCGAGCAGGCCGACCCGCTGGGCTCCACCGAAGGCGGCGATCGCGCGACCGCGCTGCGGCGCCGGGACCGCCGTCGTCAAGAAGGTGTGGCGCGAGATGCCCCATAGCGCCGTGCCCAGTCCGGCGAGCAGCCGCAACACGAGGACGGCCACCACCCCATCGACGAACGCCATCGCGGTGACGGCCGTGCCGACCACGGCGACGCCCGCGAGCATGGTCACCTTGCGATCGAGCCGCCGCAGGACCGCGCCGGCGGGCACGTCGCCGATCAGCATGCCCAGCGCTTCCCCGGCCAGGACCAGACCGACGAGCCAGAACGGCGCTCCCAGGGCGGCCACGTAGAGCGGCAGCACCGGAACGAGCATGCCTTCGCCGATCGCGAGCATCACCGAAGGCACGTACACGGAGAGCCACATGCGGGCGAGCTTATCGCTCGGGTGCGCCCTCGACGAGGCCGTTCGGAGCGCGCGCGGTACCATCCCTCGCGATGCACCGCCGCCTCCCCCCCCTCGCGGACCTCGTCGCCGGTGCGAGCGTCGCGCTGGTGCTCATCCCGCAAGCGCTCGCGTACGCGGAGCTCGCCGGACTGCCGGCCCACCACGGTCTGTACGCGGCGGCGTTAGCACCGCTCGCGGCGGCCCTGTACGCGTCGAGTCCGGCGCTCCAGACCGGACCCACCGCGATGTCGGCGGTCTTGGTGTTCGCCACGCTCGCACCGTGGGTCCCGGCCGGTACCGCCGCGTACGCGTCCGCGGCCGCCTTGCTCGCGCTCCTCGTGGGCGCCGTGCGGGTCGCGCTCGGGCTGCTGCACGCGGGGGCGCTCGCGTACGCGCTGTCGGGACCGGTGCTCCGTGGGTTCACGTGGGGCGCCGGTCTGCTCATCGCCGCCTCGCAGCTGCCCGGAGCACTGGGCACCGAGGCGGAGGGTGCCCGCCTGCTCGGCCGGGCCACTCGAGCGCTGTTCGCGCCGAGCGACTGGCATTGGGGTGCGCTCGCCACCACGCTCGTCGCCGTCGTCGCGCTTCGGCTCGGACGCCGCTACGCCCCACGGATCCCGATGGTGCTCGTGGTGGCCGCCGGCGCGACGGTCGCAGCGGTGCTGGCGCCCGGCGCGCTCGGCCCCACCGTCGGCACCGTCCCGTCCGGGTTTCCGACGCTCGACCTGGCGCTCCCGTGGAACCTCGCGCCCGACCTGCTGCTCGGCGCCTTCGTCATCGCGCTCGTCGGCTTCGCCGAACCCACCGCGATCGCGCGGCGTTACCAGCGTGCCGACCACCGCTGGGACCCGAGCCGCGAGCTCCTCGGTCAAGGGCTCGCGAACGTCGCGGTGGCCCTGTTCCGCGGCATGCCGGTGGGCGCTTCGTTCTCACGCTCGGCGCTGCACCACGAGTTGGGCGCCACCACCCGCTTCGGTGCGGTCGCGACCGGTCTGACCGTGCTGGCCCTGATCCCGGCCGCTCCGCTGCTCGCCGACCTCCCGCGCGCCGTGCTCGCCGCGGTCGTGCTGGTCGCCGTCGCCGACCTGCTCCGCTGGGGTCCGGTGGCCGACCTCTGGCGCTTCGGCAAGCTGCAGGCGACGACGGCGCTCGCCACCACCGCGCTGACCCTGGCGCTCGAGCCGCGGATCGACCTGGCGGTGGTGACCGGCGTCGCGCTCTCGGTCGCCCTCCACCTCGGTCGCGAAGGGCGGCTGCACCTGCGGGTCACGACCTCCGGTTCCGAGGGGCGGGTGGCGGTGGCCGGATCGCTCTGGTTCGCGAACGCGGCGCGTCTGCAAGACGACGTCCGCGCAGCGTGGCACCGGCACCGCGACGTCGAGCGCTGGGTGATCGACCTCCACGCCGTCGGGCGCATCGACGTCGATGCGGCGCTCGCGCTCGGTGCGCTGCGCACCGAGGCCGGCGACGTGGGGGTGACGCTCGAAGTGCACGGCGGCGACGCCCGCACCGACGAGCGGCTCGCGCGCTACGCCGAGCGCGCGGTGCGCTGACCTCCACCGCCACGGTTCACGGCTTGACGGCGGTCTGTTGCACCAGCCCGGGCAGCGTCCGCAGCCAGCGCACGCGCGCGGGGCGCAGGCCCGCGGCCGTCTGCCAAGCCCGCATGGCCGCGATCGGGTACGTGCCGCCGTCGCTCGTCGCGCCGAAGTACAGGTCGAGCAGCGCCCCCAGGCGGGCGCGCCGTGCCTCCCGCGGATCGGCGGGCCGGGCGAGGTCCTGGACGACGTACACCCCACCGGAGCGCAGCGCGGCGGCGACCCGCACCGCCAACGCGCGGTTGTCCGCCTCGCCGAAGTGGTGGTTGAGCTGCGAGGCGAACACGACGTCGACGTCGTCGTCGCCGAGCGGGTCGTTCAGCGCGTCGGCGACGCGGTGCTCGAGGCGCCCGCGCAGGTCGGCCGGCACCCCCGCGGCGAGCGCGGCGTCCACCGCCGGCGCCAGGTCGAGCACGGTCGCGCTCAGCCCGGGGTACCGGCGCAGGATCGCGGCCGCGAACAGCCCATGCCCGCCGCCCAGGTCGATCAAGCGGCGCGCGCCGGCCGGCACGGGGGTGCGCCGCGCGACCTCGTCCGCGGACACGACGGCGACCGCGCGCAGTCCGCGCTGGTAGCGCACCCAGGCCTCTTTGGCGGCGTCGGCGTCCGCCCCGCCGTCCCCCGCGGACGGCGCACCGTCCCCAGACGGCGCATCCGGAGCGCTCGCCGCGGTCTCCGCCGGCCCACCACGCGCAGCGGCGGCGACCCCGTGCATGCCGAACGTGACGCCGCGGCGCACGTAGTCCTCGTACCCTTCGACCAGGCGCCACTCGTCGAACGCGAAGGCCACCTTGTCGACCACGGACGTCGCCGAATCGCGCGTGAGCCAGCGTCGGACGTGGCGGCCGAGCGCGACGCGATCGGCACCGGCGGGCGTCAGGTAGCCGACCCCCACGAGCGCCATCACCAACCGCCGCGTCGGCACCGGCGCGGTACCGCAGCGCCGGGCGACCTCGTCCGACGACGCCGCACCCTCCGCCAGGGCCTCGAACACCCCCACCCGGGCCGCCACCATCACCGTGCGCGCGAACGCGAAGGCGAGGTGCGTGTCGATCAGCGGCGTGGGGACGCGGCCCAAGCGCAACCCCAGCCACTCGAGCGGGGTCTCGGGGATCGCGCCCAGCCGCACCCCGGCCTCAGTAGCGGGCGAGCACCGAGGCGAGCGCCTCGGGCGCAGGGCGCAGCGCCTCGTCGGGCAGCGACGCGAGCGGCGCGTCGCCGATCGCGGTGGTCTCCGCGAGCGACGGCCGCGACGGGTCGTAGTAGATCAACCCGGTCAAGAACTCCTGGTCGGCCTCGGCCCGCAGCAGCCGCTTCACGGCGGTGGCCTTGTCGGTGGGGTCGTACCCCTCCTCGAGGTGCCGCAGCGCCAGTTTGGACCCGTCGTGCAGCCCGACCGTTCGCGTCTCCCCCGGCTCCGTCGGCTCGATGACGATCTCTTCCTGCTTGGGGATCCACCCGAGGTCCTGCATGGCGTGCTCGTGGTCGCGACCGAAGGCGTAGCTCTTGCTGCTGTGGTCGTCGTTGTTGAACGCCACGCAGGGGCTGATGACGTCGAGGACCGCGGTGCCTCGGTGGGCGAGCGCCGCCTTGAGCAGCTCGCGCACCTGCTTGGCGTTGCCGGCGAAGGAGCGCGCGACGAAGCCACAGCCCGCCGCGATCGCCTCGAGGCAGAGGTCGACGGCGGGGTAGTCGTTCGTACCGGCGTACTTGAGCTCCTGACCCTCGTCGGCCGTCGCCGAGAACTGCCCCTTGGTGAGGCCGTACACGCCGTTGTTCTCGATCAGGTAGACCATCCGCACGTTGCGCCGCACCGCGTGCTTGAACTGCCCGAGGCCGATCGACCCCGTGTCGCCGTCGCCGGACACGCCGATGGCCCGCAGCGTGTGGTTCGCGAGCAGCGCACCGGTGCCGACCGACGGCATGCGGCCGTGGAGCGCGTTGAAGCCGTGCGACATGCCGAGGAAGTACGCGGGCGACTTGCTCGAGCAACCGATGCCCGAGAGCTTGAGGACCTCGTGCGGGCGCAGCGACAACTCGAAGGCCACCTGCACGATCTGGTTCGCGATCGAGTTGTGCCCGCAGCCCTTGCACAGGGTGCTGGTCGAACCGAGGTAATCGGCTTTGGCGAGGCCGGCAGCGTTGGCCCGAAGTTGCTCCGCGCGATCCACGTCAAACCTCCTTCGCGGCGAGGAACGAACGCAACCGCTCGGCGACGAAGTCGGCGGTGTACGGGAGCCCGTCGAGGTACGCGACGCTCTGCAGCCGGGGCGCGAGCTCGGGGCAATCGGCGGCGAGGATGCCGCGCACTTGGGCATCGTGGTTCATCTCGAGCACGACCACCGTGGGGTGCGCCTCCAAGAAGGCCCGCACCTCGGGCCCGGCCGGCAGCGCCCGCAGACGCAGCGTCGACACCACGTGCCCTTCGGCCGCGAGTCGATCGCGCGCCTCTGCGAGCGCGTAGCGGGTGGTGCCGAAGTGGACGACCCCGACGGTCGCACCGTCCACGGCGTCGACGACCGCGCTGGGCACGCGCGCTCGGGCCGTCTCGAACTTGCGCGCGAGGCGCGCCATGTTCGTGACCCAGTCGTCGGAGCGCTCGCTGTAGACCGCCTTGGCGTTGTGTCCGGTGCCGCGGGCGAAGTAGGCGCTGGCCGGGTGGGCGTTGCCGGGCAGCGTGCGCCACCCGATGCCGTCGCCGTCGACGTCTTCGTACCGGGCGAAGCCGTGCTGTTCGATCTCGCCGGCGGTCAACACCTTGCCGCGGCGCAGCGGTTCGTCCGGATACTCGAAGGGCTCCCCCATCCAGGTGTTCATCCCCAGGTCGAGGTCGGTGAGCACGAAGATGGGGGTCTGCAGGTCGTCCGCCAGGTCGAGCGCGCGCCACCCGAACTCGAAGCACTCTTCGATCGAGGACGGCAGGAGCACGGGGTGCTTCGAGTCGCCGTGGCCGAGGCGGTGCGCGAAGGCGACGTCGCCCTGGCTGGTCCGGGTGGGCATGCCCGTGCTGGGGCCGACGCGCTGGACGTCCCAGATCACCGCCGGCACCTCGGCGAAGTACGCCAGCCCCGCGAACTCGGCCATCAGCGAGATGCCTGGGCCGCTCGTCGCCGTGAGCGCTCGCGCACCGGCGAAGCCGGCCCCGACGACCATCCCGATCGCCGCGAGCTCGTCCTCGGCCTGGATCACCGCGTAGGTCGGCCGGCCGTCGGCGTCGTGGCGAAGCTCGGGCAGGTACTCGCGCAGCGCGTCGACGAAGGACGTGGACGGGGTGATCGGATACCAGGCGACCACGCTGGCGCCGCCGAAGACGCTGCCCAGCGCCCCGGCCTCGTTGCCGGTCATGAGCAGCAGCCCCTCGGTCGCGTTCATGGGGGCGACCCGGTACGGGTCGCGCTTGTCGAGGTGCTCGGCCGCCCAGTCGAACGCAGCGCGCACGACCTGCACGTTGGAATCGACCAGCTTGCGGCGCCCGCCGAACTGCACGTCGAGCGCAGCCTCGACCACGTCGAGCGGGACCCCGAGGAGCCAGGCGACGACCCCGACGTAGGTCATGTTCGCGAGGTACTCGCGCACCTTGCCCTTGGCCTGGCTGACCTCGAGCAGCGCCTTGACCGGCAGCGGGTACACGGTGAGGTCGTCGCGCGCGACGCTCGGGTGCAGATCGTCGCGCAGGATCGCCACCCCACCCGGTGGCAGGTCGCGCAGGTCGGCGTCGACCGTGGCGGGATTGAACGCCACCAGCAGCGCGCTCTCGGCGCGGGCTACGTAGCCGTCGGCGCTGACGCGGATGTGGTACCAGGTCGGCAACCCTTGGATGTTCGAAGGGAACACGTTCTTCCCGTGCACCGGGATGCCCATCCGGAAGAACGAGCGCAACAGCGTCAGGTTCGCCGTCTGCGACCCGGTCCCGTTCGCGGTGGCGACCACGAGCGAGAAGTCGTTGACGATCGGCGCACGCTCCAGAGGCTGCGGCGCGTCGGGGGCGATGGTCGTCATGGCGTCACCCGTGCCCGGTGGCTCCGAGCACCCCTTCCGAAGACCCGGTGGTCCTGCATGAGGTCAGCTTCGCACGCGGCGGCGCCGAGTCCAGGGACGGTCATCCCCGCGGCGGACGCGGAGCGGGCACTGGGCTCGCGACCGGCGGGTCCACCCAGCCAGGGGTGTCGATGCGCAGCCCGCAGCGCTCCACTACGGCCTCGAACCCGGCGAGGGTCGCCGCGTCGACCGCTGGCGCCGGCCGACGGACGAACTCGGTGGCGAAGATGCCCCGGCGACGGAACACGTGCTTGCGCAACGCCACGCCGATGCCGGGCTGGAACTCGTAGCGGATGAGCGGGAGGACCCGGTCGAAGACCTTGGCCGCCCCCGCGCGATCCCCGGACGCGAAGCGCGCGACGATCTCGACGAGCAGCTCGGGGAACGCGAGCCCGGTCATCACCCCGGCCGCGCCGGCCTCGAGCTCTTCGTAGAGCCAGGCCCCACCGAGCCCGCCGAAGATGCCGACCTTGCCGTCGGCCGCTTCGAGCACCTTGCGCTGCTTCGCGATCACCGGCGGGTCCTCGGCCTTGACGTAGGGCGCCACCCCTTCGCGCGCCAAGCGGGCGATCAGGTCGACCGACAGGGTGATGCCGAACGAGTCCGGATAGTCGTGCAAGGCCATCGGCAGGGTGGTGGCCGCGGCGACGGTGCGGTAGTGGTGCTCGAGCGCGACGTCGGACTGAGGCGCGATGGGCGCGACGAACACCGCGCCGGCGCCGAGCTCCTCGGCCTCCTGCACCTGCTCGACGCAGGCCGCCGTGCCGAGCCCCCGGACGCCGACCCACACCGGGATGCGGCCCGCGGCCTGGTCGACCGCGGTCTTCAGGACCGCGCGGCGCTCGGCACCCATGAGCTTGTGGGACTCGCCCATGAAGCCGAGCACCGCGATGCCCTGCGCTTGCGACGCGATCGTGGCGTCCACGAGGCGGCGAACGGAGTCGAGGTCGACGGAACCGTCCTCGTGGAACGGCGTGGGCACGATGGGGTGGACCCCCCAGAAAGCATCATGGTGCGGCATGGCGCACGGTACCGCGTGGCTCAGGCGCTGAGGGCGTCGTCCGCCTCGTCGTCGGGGACCTCTGCACCGCCGCGTTTGCCTCCGCCGATGGCCTCGAGCACCCGCGCGCGCACCTCCGCGGCCAACTCCGGATGCCCCGCCAAGAACTCCGCCGCCTTCTCCTTCCCCTGCCCCAACCGCGTCTCACCGAACGCGAACCACGACCCGCTCTTCTGCACCACCTCCAGATCGCTCGCGATCCCCACCAGATCCCCCCACGCATCGATCCCCCGACCGAACACGATCTCGATCTCCGCCTCCCGAAACGGCGGCGCCACCTTGTTCTTCGTCACCTTCACCCGCACCCGATTCCCGACCTTCTCACCCCCGACCTTCACATCCCCCTTCCGCCGCACCTCCACCCGCACGCTCGCGTAGAACTTCAACGCACGCCCCCCCGGCGTCGTCTCCGGATTCCCGTACATCACCCCGATCTTCTCCCGAATCTGATTGATGAACAACACCGTCGTCCGCGACTTGCTCATCACCCCCGTCAACTTCCGCAAGGCCTGACTCATCAACCGAGCCTGCAACCCCACGTGCGAATCCCCCATCTCCCCCTCGATCTCCGCCCGCGGCGTCAACGCCGCCACGCT
>JAABRX010000008.1 GCA_011390675.1 Trueperaceae bacterium
TCGGCCAGCGCACCGTGCGATTAGGCGCCTAGAGGTTCGCTTCCCGGCGGACGCTCCGCACCGGGTCGCTAGCTTGGATTGGGTCGTCGGATCCGGCGGACCCCAAGCAGGGTCTCCGGACGACGTCGCTTAGCCCTTAGGCAGCGAGAGCGTAGTTCTGGTTGCCAGTTATGGCGTTTGCAGCTTGGTGACGCGGCCAGCTGCGTCCGCGGCGCGCAGCCTCGCTTTCGGCGGACCCCGTCGAAACCGTGTCGCCCCCGTGCCTGGGTCCGATCGGACCCGGTGGGACGTCCGGCCGGCGGTTGCCTGGGCGGACCTGCTCGGCGTGAGGGGACGCTCGACCCCTCGTACCGAACCGTCATGATAGCACGTAAAGACGCACCAGGACGCGTGCTAGCATGCCGCATGCCTCCGGCCGTGCGCATGGTCGACATCGTCAAGCGCTTCCCCTTGGTCCTCGCGAACGACCACGTCGACTTCGAGCTCGCGTGGGGCGAGGTCCACGCCCTCATCGGCGAGAACGGCGCCGGCAAGAGCACGCTGATGAAGATCCTCTACGGCCTGCAAGCGCCCGACGCCGGCCGCATCGAGATCGACGGTCATCCCGTGGTCATGCGCAGCGCTCGCGATGCGATCGAGGCCGGGATCGGGATGGTGCACCAGCACTTCATGCTGGTCGAGACCCTGACCGTGGCCGAGAACCTGGTGCTCGGCGCCGAGCCGCGCCGTGGCCCGGTGCTGGACATCGGTCGTGCGCGCGAGCGAGCGCGCGAGCTGATCGAGCGCTTCGGCTTCGACCTCGATCCCGACGCGCGCATCGACGAGTTGCCGGTGGGGTTCCAGCAGCAGGTCGAGATCCTCAAGACGCTGTACCGCGACGCGCGGATCCTGGTGATGGACGAACCGACGGCCGTCCTGACGCCGCAGGAGACCCACCGCCTGTTCGAGTTCCTGCAGGCGTACGCCGACGAGGGGCACGCGGTCGTCTTCATCTCCCACAAGCTCGACGAGGTGATGGAGATCTGCGACCGCATGAGCGTCATGCGCGACGGCGCCATGATCGGCACCGTCGAGCGCGCCGCGACCGACACGCGGCGGCTGGCGAACATGATGGTCGGTCGCGAGGTCCTGCTGCGCGTGGACAAGGGCGTCGCGGAGCCGGGGGAAGTACGCCTGGAGGCGGCCGGCCTGCACCTGCGCCACCCCGTCAAGCACAAGCCGATCCTCGACGGCGTCGACCTCACGGTGCGCGCCGGCGAGGTCGTGGGCATCGCGGGCATCGAGGGCAACGGACAGACCGAGCTCGTCGAGGTGCTCACCGGCCTGCGCACGGCCGACGAAGGCGTCGTCCGCCTCGACGGGCGCGACGTCACCGCGGACGGCGCCCGGGGGCGCCGCGAAGCCGGCGTGTCGCACGTGCCCGAAGATCGCAACGAACGTGGCCTGGTGCGCGATTACACGGCTGCATGGAACTCGGTCCTCGGCGACCACCACCGCGCGCCCTTCTCCGGACGGCTCGGGCTGCTCGACCTCAAGGCGATCGACGCGCACGCGGAGCGGATCATCGAGGAGTACGACGTGCGCCCGCGCGCCACGAGCGTGTTGGCGCGCTCGTACTCCGGCGGGAACGCTCAGAAGCTGATCCTGGCGCGGGAGATCGAGCGCGGCCCCCGGGTGCTGATCGCGGCGCAGCCGACGCGCGGGGTCGACATCGGCGCCATCGAGTTCATCCACCAGCAGGTGATCGCGGCGCGCGACGCCGGCCTCGCCGTGCTGCTCGTGTCCGCCGACCTCAACGAGGTCATGAGCCTCTCCGACCGCATCCTCGTCTTGCACGAGGGGCGCGTGATGGGCGCGATGAGCGCCGCCGAGGCGACCACCGAGCGACTCGGCTTGATGATGGCGGGCGCGGCGGGTGCCGACGACGCCGAGGCGACGCCGGTCGACGCGCCGGCCGCCTGACCGATCGGGCGCGTCAGCGCCCCTGGCTGAGGAACCGACGCACGTGCGCGGCCACCTGCGGGAACTCGATCAGGAACGCGTCGTGCCCGTGCGGCGAGACGATCCGCGCGTAGCGGGCGTCCGGGATGCCTTCGGCGAGCGCGCGCGCCTCGGACTCCGGGTACAGCACGTCGCTCTGGATCCCGAGGACGAGGGCCGGCACGCGGACCCCCGCGAGGACCTCGCGGAGCGGACCGCGGCCGTCGGCGACGTCGTGGTCGTCCATCGCGCGCGTCAGGCCCACGTACGTGTTCGCATCGAAGCGCTGCACCAGCTTGACCCCGTGGTACGCGAGGTACGAGGCGATCTCGAAGCTCGCCTCCAGCCCCGGTTCGGCGGGTCGGCGCTCGCGACCGAACTTCTGTTCGAGCGAATCGAACGAGCGGTACGACAGCATGGCGATCGCCCGCGCCAGCCCGAGCCCGGACTCGGGCTGGCGCCCCGCCGGGTACCAACCCGCTTCGAACGCCGGATCCGCTTGGATCGCGCGGCGCGCGACCTCGTTGAGCCCGATCGCCCAGGCCGAGTGGCGCGCTCCGATGGCGATCGCGACGAGCGCCCCGACCCGCTCGGGGTACCTGATCGCCCACTCGAGCGCCTGCATCCCCCCCATGCTGCCGCCGACGACCGCGCGCAGGCGGCCGACCCCCAAGCGGTCCAGCAGGCGCCGCTGGACCTCGACCATGTCCCGCACCGTGAAGCGCGGGAACGTCGGCCCGAAGGGTCGACCGGTGCCGGGGTCGAGCGCGGTGGGACCGGTGGTGCCGTAGCACCCCCCCAACACGTTGCTGCACACGACGAAGTGCTCGCGGACGTCGAGCGCACGACCGGCACCGATCAACGGATCCCACCACCCCGGCACGTCGTGCGGACCGTGGCGCCCGGCCGCGTGCGCCGAGCCCGTCAACGCGTGGCATACGAGGACCGCGTTGTCGCCGCGGGCGTTCAGCTCTCCGTACGCTTCGTAGGCCACCGCCACGTGGTCGAGGCGACCGCCGCGCTCGAGGAGGAGCGGATCGTTGGGCGACGCCACGTCGACGACCTCGGGGCGCACGACGCCGACGCTGCCGTCGACGGCGTGCTCGCTGCGGGCCAGCAGCGCCGCGTGGTCGCCCCAGGTCTCGTGGACCAGCCGGCGCGCGCCAGCGCCGGCGCGTGCCCCGCCGGCGCCACGGCCGCTCACGCGGCCGCTCCGGCCGCCAGGGCCTGGGCGAGGTCGGCGCGAAGGTCGTCGGGCGCCTCGAGCCCGACGCTCAAGCGCACGGTGCCCTCGAAGACGCCGGCGGCGCGGCGCGCGTCCGCGTCGATGCCGGCATGGGTCGTCGTCCAGGGGTGCACGGCCAGCGACTTGGCGTCGCCCAGGTTGGCCACCTGCGAGACCAACCGCAGGGCGTCCAGCACCCGGTGCGCGGCGACGGCGTCGCCCAGGTCGAACGCCACCACCGCGCCGAACCCGCCCTCGAGCACCCGCCGCGCGGTCGCGTGGCTCGGGTGGCTGGGCAGCCCGGGGTAGCGCACCGCACGCACCGCGGGCTGCGCTTCGAGCCACGCCGCGAGGTCGAGTGCCGTCGCGCAGGTGCGCGCGGCGCGCAAGGGCAGCGTCTCGAGCCCCTGCAGCGCCAGGAAGGCCGCGAAGGGCGACAGCGTGGCGCCGATCGTGAACAGCCCGAGGTCGCTCGCACGCGCCGCGAGCGCCGCGCCGCCGTGGCGCTCGACCGCGGTCCGACCGCGCGCGTCGGGGGCGTGGAACGCGGGGAAGCGGAGCGGGTCCCACGCGAAGCTCCCCCCGTCGACCAGCGCGCCGGCGACGAAGGCGCCGTGGCCTCCGATCCACTTGGTGGCCGAGTGGACCACCGCGTCGGCACCGAGCGCCAGCGGTCGGCACAGGGCCCCGCCCATCCCCCACGTGTTGTCGACGATCAACGGCGCACCGCCCGCGTGCGCGGCCGCCGCCACGCGCTCGAGATCGGGGACGCTGCCGCTCGGGTTGGCGATCGTCTCCACCCAGACCGCGACCACGTCGTCGCCCATCGCCGCGGCCACCGCGTCGGCCTCCGGCGCGACCGTCGTGACCGCCACGCCCCAAGGCACCAACCACTTGCGGAACAGCGCGAAGGTGCCGCCGAAGGCCTCGCGCGAGAGCAGCACCCGCGTGCCGGGCCGCGCGAGGGCGAGCAGCGTCGCGGCCGAGGCCGCCTGCCCCGAGGCGAACGCCACCCCGGCCACGCCCCCCTCGAGCGCGCTCAGGCGCGCGGCGAAGGCATCGACGGTGGGGTTGTGCATGCGTCCGTACTGCGGCCCGACGGCGTCGCCAGCGAAGCGCGCCGCCGCCTCGGAGGCGTCGGCGAAGGCGTACCCGGCGGTGGCGTGGATCGGTTGCGCGCGGCTGCCGGCCCCCGGGTCGGGGGCGGTGCCGGCGTGGACGGCGCGGGTGGCGAACGACGCGGTCGGCTCTTCGGTTCGGTCCATGCGGGTCTCCGATCGTCTCGGCCCGGCGGCGCGCGCGACCGCACGACGCTACCAGACCGAACGTCCCCGCGTTCGGCGACGGCGGTTGTTAGCATGCCGCGTGTCCGCCACCGACGCCGTTCCCATGCTCGACTTGTCCGCCGAGACCGCCGACGTGCGCGGTGAACTCGACGCCGCCTGGGCGCGCGTCCTCGACTCCGGTCAGTTCGTCCTCGGACCCGAAGTCGAGGCGTTCGAGGCCGAAGCCGCCGCCTACCTCGGTGTCCCCCATGCCGTCGGCCTCAACTCCGGGACCGACGCCCTGCTCCTCGCGCTGCGCGCCCTGGACGTGGGCCCGGGCGACGAAGTGATCACCACCCCGTTCTCGTTCTTCGCGACCAGCGAGACGATCCTGACCGTGGGGGCGACCCCGGTGTTCGTCGATCTGGCGCCCGGCACCTTCCTGCTCGACCCGGAGGCCGCCGCCGCGGCCGTCACCCCGCGGACCCGGGCGCTCCTACCGGTCCACTTGTACGGCGAGCTGGCCCCCACGACGGCGCTCCGGCGCCTCGCGGACGCGCGCGGGCTCTTCGTCGTGGAGGACGCCGCGCAGGCGATCGGAGCGCGCTACGCCGCTCCGTGCCGTGCCTGCCCGGACCCCGAGCGCTGCGCGGCGGACGCGCCGGTCGGTCGAGCTGCGGGCGCCCTGGGCGACGCGGCGGCCTTCTCCTTCTACCCGACCAAGAACCTCGGTGCGCTCGGCGACGGTGGGCTGCTGACCACGGGCGACGCGCACGTGGCCGCCCGCGTCCGCAGGCTCCGCAACCACGGCAGCGAGCGCCGCTACCACCACGAGGAGTTGGGCGTGAACTCGCGCCTGGACGCCCTCCAGGCCGCGGTGCTGCGCGCCAAGCTGCCGCGGCTCGAGGGCTGGACGGCCGCTCGTCGCGCGGTGGCCTCGCGCTACGACGCCGCGCTCGCCGGCATCGACGGGCTGACGCCGCCCACGGCGACGCCGGGCCACGTCTACCACCAGTACACGGTGCGGATCGCGGGCGGACGCCGCGACGCCGTGGCGGAGGCGCTGCGGCGCAGCGGGATCGCCACGATGATCTACTACCCGCACACCCTCGAGCGCTACGGCGGACGCGTGGTCGACGATCTCCCGCACGCGCACGCGGCGGCGGCCGAAGCGCTCTCGCTGCCCGTCTTCCCCACCCTCGGTTCCGACGCCCAGGACCGCGTGGTCGACGCGCTGCGGCGCGCCCTCGCCTGATCCGCGGCGAAGCCCCCGCCGCAGCCGCGCGTGGTACGCTGCGCGAGCCCCGACGGAACCGCGCGGTGGCGACCCTCGAACCAGGTCAGATCGGAAGAAGCAGCCTTAAGGGGTGATCGTCAGGTGCCGCGGAACTCCGGCGGGGCTTCCTTTGCTTCATGCCCCCAGATCGGAGCTCGGGTCGGAGCTCGGGTCGGAGCCGTCGTCCGGCGCCCACGCCGCCACGGCCGCTCGACAGCCGGCCTCGACCAGGTCGAGGACCGCCTCGAACGCCGCCGTCTCCCCCAGGTAGGGGTCGGGCACCTCGCGGGCGCGCACGCCATCCGGCGTGGTGGCTTCGAGGAACAGGCGCACGTTCGGACGCGCGCCGTACCGGCGGTTCAACTGGTTGAAGTGGCCCCGGTCCATCACCCACACGTGGTCGAAGGCGTCGAGGTCCTCGGGTTCCAGACGCCGCGCCCGCAGCGCCGCGAGGTCGTAGCCCCGCCGAGCGGCGGCCGCCTGCGCGCGGGGGTCGGGCGGCTCGCCCGCGTGCGCCCCCAGCAGGCCCGCCGAGTCGACCTCGAGCGCGAGCCCGGACCGGACCGCGAGCGTGCGCAGGACCCCCTCGGCGGTCGGCGACCGGCAGATGTTGCCCGTGCAGACGAAGAGCACCCGGCGCGTCGCGACCGAGGCCTCGTTCACGCCTTCAACCCCGGGCGCGCGCGGTAGATCCGCGTGACGTCGGCGATCCGTTCGACGTTCTGCTTGATGTGCTCGATCTCGCCCTGGTCCTTGACGTCGACGCGCACGTGGATGCGCGCGGACGTCGCGCTCTGGACGTCGGCGGCGACCCGCGTCGCCGACTTGTTCATCCCGGCCAACACGTCCAACACGTCCTTCAGCAGTCCGGGCCGGTCGATCGCGAGGATCTCGAAGTCGACGGCGAACACCTCGCCAGCGGGCGCGTCCCACATGACCTGGACGAAGCGCTCGGGCTCGGTCCCCATGAGGTGCTTGACGTTGGGGCAATCGACCCGGTGCACGGTGACGCCGCGCCCGCGGGTGATGTAGCCCACGACGTCGTCGCCGCGCACGGGTCCGCAGCACTGCGCGAGCTTGGCCGGCGCATCCATGCCCTCGACGAAGACGCCCGAGACGCTCTTGGTGACCGTCGGCGGGGCGGGCATCGACGCCTTCTTCGGCTCGCTCGCGCCCTCGGGCGCGAGGGCGTCGACCACCTGCTTCACGGCGATGCGTTTGGACGCGAGCGCGATCAGCACGTCGTCCCCGGAGTCGGCCTTCAGCAGGCTCTTCGCGACGGCGTCGAGCTTCGCCTTGGCGAGCGAGGAGGCCACCGGGAGCTGCCGACGCCGCAGCGCCCGCTCGAGCGACTTGCGGCCGGTCTCGAGCATGCCCGCGCGCTCCTTCGCGCGGAACCAGTGGCGGATCTTCTGGCGCGCGGAGCGGGTCGTGACCAGGTTCAGCCAGTCCGGCGATGGGCCGTAGGACTGGCTGCGGTTCGTGAGCACCTCGACCCGGTCGCCCGTCTGCAGGGCGTAGGAGAGCGGAACGATCTCGCCGTTGACGCGCGCGCCCACGCAGCGGTGGCCGATCTCGGTGTGGACCGAGTACGCGAAGTCGAGCGGCGTCGACCCTCGGGGCAGGTTCGACACGTCGCCGGCCGGGGTGAAGACCAGCACGCGCTCGGCGAGCAGGTCGCTCTTGACCGCGTCGACGAAGGCGCCGGCGGACTCCGCCGAGGTGTCGACGTCGAGGAGCTGCTCCATCCACGTCAGGCGCTTCTGCACCTCGTCGACGTCGTCGATGCCCTGCTTGTAGGCCCAGTGCGCCGCGACGCCGTACTCGGCGACCTCGTGCATCCGGCGCGAGCGGATCTGCACCTCGATCGGCTGACCGAGCAGGCCGATCACGGTCGTGTGCAACGACTGGTACCCGTTGGGCTTCGGCACCGCCACGTAGTCCTTGAAACGGCCCGGGATCGGCGTCCAGAGGCTGTGGACGATGCCCAGCGCGCGGTAGCAGCTCGCCTTCTCGGACTCCGCCGCCTCCGCGTCCCCGCGCGCCGCACCATCGGGCTCCAGGACGACCCGGATGGCCATCAGGTCGAAGATCTGGTCCAGCCCCTTGCCGTCGCGCAGCATCTTGCGGTGGATGCTGTAGAGGTGCTTCGAACGCCCCGCGAGCTCGAAGCGCAATCCCTCCGAGCGCAGGCGCCCCGCGAGCAGCTCGATCGACTCACGGACGTACGCCTCCCGCTCCACGCTGCGCATGCGCACCTGCCGGTGCAGCTGCTGATGACGCTCGGGCTCCAGGTAGCCGAACGCGAGGTCCTCGAGCTCGTTCTTGATGTGGTTGATCCCGAGACGGTGCGCGAGCGGCGCGAAGATCTCGAGCGTCTCGCGCGCGATGCGCTGCTGCTTGCCCGGAGGCATGGCGCCCAGGGTGCGCATGTTGTGGAGGCGATCGGCGAGCTTGACGATGATGATGCGGACGTCGCCCACCATCGCGAGCAGCATCTGGCGCAGGTTCTCGGCCTGTTCGTCCTCGTACGCCCGGACCGTCAGCTTCGAGATCTTGGTCTCGCCCTCGACGATGCGGCGAACGACGGCGCCGAAGCGCTCCTCGATCTGCTCGAAGGTGACCACGGTGTCCTCCACCGTGTCGTGGAGCAGCCCGGCGATCACCGCGTCGCCGTCGAGGTGCATCTCGGCGAGCAGCGCCGCGACCGCGACCGGATGGGTGACGTACGGTTCGCCGGAGCGGCGCTTGACGCCGCGGTGGGCCTCCTCGGCGACGTCGAACGCTTCCGCGATCCGTCCCCGATCGCGATCGGGAAGGTAGGCGACGGCGTCGAGGAGGCTGGTCTTGAGCCGGTCCATAGGAGCCGCCGAGGGTACCACGGGGTCCGCTGCCGCTCCGCCGGCGGGGAGACCCGAGCCGAGCGTCACCGGCGCGCCCGGGCGGTCAACAGCGCCACGCCCAGCCCCCCGAGCACCACGTTCGCCGCCCACGGCCCGGCCCACGGCGCCAACACCCCCGAGAGCGAGAGCAGCTGCCCGAACGTGTAGAGCAGGTACCAGGCGAGCGTCACGACGAGCGCCAGACCGAACGCGACCGAGCGCGAGCGCGCGAAGGTGATCGACAACGGCACCGCGACGAGGAGCAGCACCACGTTCGACACCGGCTCCGCGATCTTCCGATGGAACAGTACCGAAGCCTCCCGCCGCTCGCTCGCCGACCGCTGCGCGTCGTTCGCATCGGCGTAGAGCCGCGACACCGAGCGCGCGTCCTCGAACCCGCCGTTGCTGAACCGCGCGATCAGTTCCCCCTCGTCCACGCCGGTCGACAGGACGAGCGGCGCCTCCTCGCCCGAGCCCCGCGCGTCGACCCGCACGAGCGCCCGCAGGACGTCGCCCGCTTCGGCGGCGCCGTCCGCGCCCGTGGGTCCGTCGAGGGCACCGAGGTCGAAGCGCTGCGTCCGGTGGTCGAACAGCACCAGGTCCTGCCCATCGAAGACCGCTCGCTCCGCGCGCACGAGGGTGTAGACGTCGCCGTCCCAGCGCTCGACCCGCAGATCGCCCATGGTGCCGTCGCGGTCGACGGTGCCGAAGCGCAGGGTGAACCCCTCCACGGGGATCCGTTGCGCGGCGAGCCGGAAGAGCCCGGTGCGCCCCGCGGTCAAGCGCCAGTACACATCGGCCACGGCGGCGTTCGCGCGCGGCACCACCCACTCGTTGAAGGCGAGCGCGCCCGCGCCCGTGGCGACGCCCACCAGGACGAAGACGGTCGCGGTGCGCGCCACCGCGATGCCGCCGGCCTGCACGGCCGTGAGCTCGTGCTCGGTCGCGAGGCGCCCGAACGCCAGCAGGACGGCCAACACCAGCGCGACGGGCGCGGTCTGCACCAGCGCCTGCGGCAGCAGCACGAGGAGCCACAGCGCGAGGTCGCCGAACGGGGTCCCGACGATCCACTGCAGCCTCGGCAGCGTCGCGCTGACCACCGCGAGGCCGGCGTAGAGCACGAGGCCGAAGACGAACGGCGGCAGCGCCTCGCGCAGAAGGTAGCGATCGATGCGGGTCACGGCGTCCTCATGGCCGGAGGCATCGTACCGCGCACGCTCAACGCGTCCCGGGGACGGCGGTCAGCCGCTCGGGATCGAGCGGACGCACCGGCAGCAGCAGCGCGAAGTGGGTGGTCGCCCCGTCGACCGAGTCGCTCCGGTACCCGACCTCCACCGTCCCGCAACAGGTACGCCAGGCCACGTCCAGTCCGTGGCCGCGCAGCCAAGGGCCGGCGCCGCCGGCGAACGCGAGCACGTCCACCGCTAGGTAGGGCCGCAAGGTCCACGCCGGCGACGCATCGAACGGCACCGCCGCGAACACCGTCAGGTCCCGCCACACGCCGCCCGGTTCGAGGCCGACGGTCGTCCGCACCCCCACCTCGGTGCGTTCGCGAGACCAGGTCGCGCGCACCGTCGCGAACGCGTCGCGGCGAGGGCGCGGATCGACGCGCCCAGCGAGGGCCAGATCGACGGCGACGCCGAGCGACGCCTCCCCCGTGGGCACCGTGGCGCGCACGCGGACCGTCAGGTCCTCGACGCCGAGGCGCCGGCCGGCGCGCGCCGCGTCGGCGTCCCACCGGTACCGGAGCGTCGCGCTCGCCTCGAGCGCGACGTCGGCCGCGAGCGTGCCGCTCCACCGAGCGACCAGGTCGCTGCGCTGCTCCGCGGCCTCCCGATCGACGCGCGCGGAGAACGGCGAGCCACCGCCTACCCAGCGGGCGACGTGCGCCGCGTCGACGCGGACGTCGCCCGCCCGCACCGCGAGCGTGGGCCGCACCGACGCCCAGGTCTGCTGGGCGTCGAGCCCGGGGTACGCGGTGGCGGCGAAGGCGAGCTCGAGTCCGGGCACGACCGTGCCCGCCGGCGCCGTCCAGCCGACGCGGGCGTCGACGCCCACGCGCGGTCCGGCCACCTCCCGGTTCGCGAGCGTCTGGCCGGTCAGCGCCGTCCACGCCCCGAACTCCGCCGAGCCCCGACCCCAGATGCCGGTGCTCGACGCGGCATGCGCCGCGCGGAGGCTGGCGTCGCGGACGGGTTCCTCGATCGCGCCCGCCTCGAAGCGCTGGGCGGCTTCGACCCGCCAACCTGCACCCAACGCGGTCTCGGAGCGCAGGACCACGCTCAACCGATCGCTCGCCCCGCTCCACGCGAGGCTCACGCCCGGATCCCGCGCCTCGAGGCCGAAGCCCCCGCGCGCCGGTTGGCTCGCGTCTCCGCCGGTCCAGGACGCCGACAAGCGGGCGCCCTCCGCGACCTCGCGCGACAGGAGCGCGATCCGCCAGGCGCCGTCGCGATCCGGATCCGGTCCGATCGCGATCGGCAGCGCCAGGTCCGCCACCGATGCGGCGTCCAGCACGAGCGCTTCGCCCAACGGCCAGCGCACCGCGCCGGCGATGATCGTGCCCCCTTCGACGAGCGCGGACGCCTCGTCGGCCAGGTCGAGCCGAACGCGCACGGCGTCGATGCGCACCGGTGCCTCTTCGGGCGGGCAGTCGCAACTGGCCACGCGCGCGCCCTCCGCGACCAACACGTCGCCGTCGAGGGACGCGCTCACGGCGTCGAGGCGCAACGACGCCGTCACGAGGCGAAGCCCGGCGGCCACGAGCACCCCGCTGGCGAACTCGAGCCGCATGGTGTCGGCGAGGCCGACCGCGTCGGCGCCGACGATCGTGACCTCCGCGAGCTCCGCCCAACCCGGTCCTCCGCGCAGCGCCGCGGCATCGAGCGTCCACCCGGGGACCTCGACCCGCACGCCCGTCGCCTCGAGCGTCACCGGTCCGCCGAACCCCGCGACCTCGAGCCGCTCCGTTCGGAAGACCACGTCCGATCCCGCGACCGCCAGGCACACCCGGCCACCGAACGTTGCCGCGTCGCGGACGCGGTCGGTGGCGAGCTCGTCGAACACCACCCGCCCGACCCCCTCGACGGTGAGGGCGCCGCCGCCCGCGACCGGCAGGCACTCGGGACCCTGCGGCACGGGGTCGTCGACCGCGTGCCCGACGCCGATCGCGAGCAGGACCGTCGTCGCCAACGCACCCCAGCGGCCGCAGCGTCTCACGGACCGGCGGGAGCAGCGACATCGACGACCGCCGCGACCGAGGCGATGCGCTCGACGAGGTCGTCCTCGACGTCGGTGCGCGCGTCGTACCCGGCCGCGTCGTCCACGGTGATCGGATCGAGCTGCAGGCGGGCGCCGACGCCCCCTTCCAAGACGAACGGTCCGTCCGCGTACCGGTAGGGGCCGTCCAGGACCAAGCGGCCATCGGCGACGTCGATCCAGACGGCGGCTGCGGTCGCGTCGGGAAGGTCGGCGACCACCCCCCCGGCGAGCCAGGCCAGCCCCGCCGGACCGTCGAGCCCGAGGTACTCCGCCCGCGCGCGGATGCCCGGGCGCTCGAACTCGAGGTCGCCCTCGGCGCGCACGCGCCCGCTCGCCAGGTCGATGACGACCCGAGCGGCGCGCACACGGCCGAGGGCCCCGTCGATCGTGGCGTCTCGGGCCTCCAGCGACGCGCCGTCGATGTAAGCGATCCACCCGGCGGTCATGCGCACGCCGCTCGCGCGATCCGTGACCTCGCCGCCCTCCTCGAGCACGGTTCGGCCGGACGCGAGGTCGAAGCGCTGAGCCCCGTACGCGACGACGGTCAGCTCGGCCACGGGCGCTTGCGCCCCCGCGAACGGCAGCGTCGGCGCGGCGAGCGCCAGCACCGCGAGCAACCACACGAAGCGCGTCCGAACCGCGCACAGGAACGTCGGAGGACGCAGCATGCGCCCAGGGTACCGGGCGCACCATGAGCGCGGAAGCCGAGGCACCTTCACCGGTCGCTCAGAGCGACGGCCGGAGCGCGTAGCGGAAGCGGGCGGCGAAGGGCCGCGTCTCGAGCAGCGCCCGGCCGGCCTCGATCGGCGTGGCCAGCACGCGCGCGACCGTCTCGGCGGCGGCTTCGACCTCGCGCCGGTCCAACCACGCGTCGCCGAGACCGGTCAAGCGGCCCATCGGGGTCTCGGCCCGCAGCGTCAGCCCGGTGGCGAAGCCGCGCTGAGCCCGTGCCCACTCCTCCTCCGTCGGACCCTCGCGTTCGAACCGATCGAGGACCGCGTCGAAGGCCTCCGCGACGCGGTCGAGCGAGGCGTCGTCGGTGCTCGCGTACGCCTGGAAGGTGCCCGCTCCATCCGCGGCGTCGTACCAGAGCGCGGCGTCCTCGACCCATCCGGGTTCGACCAGCGCCCAGAAGAGCCGCCCGTTGTCCTCGTCCCCGAGCACCCGCGCGAGCAGGGCCGCCGCGATGCGCTCCGGGTCCTGGGCCGAAGGGGCGGGGGCGTGGTACGTCAGGTGCGCTCGGGCGACCCCCTCGACCCGATCCTCCTCCACGCCGCGGCGCGGGGCCAGCGTCGGGTACGCCCGCGGCGCCCCCGCCGGTCGCCAGTCCTCGGTGGCGCGTGCGACGCGCTCGACGAGCAGCGGCCAGTCGTAGGCGCCGGTCGCGACCACCACGACCTTGTCGGCCGCGTACCGCTCGGCGTGGTACGCGCGCACCCGGTCCGCCGTCAACGCACCCACCGACCCGGCCGTGCCGAGGATCGAGGCGCCCAGCGGATGGCCCGCGAAGAACCGCTCCGAGGCCTTCTCGAAGGCGCGGGACGCCGGCCGGTCGAAGTACATCGCGATCTCCTCCAACACCACCTTCCGCTCGACGTCCACGTCCTCCTCGGCGAGCGCCGGCCGCAGCAACGACAACACCAGGTCGGTGAGCGGCAGCGCGGCTTCCGGCAGGACCGCGCCGTAGTAGAAGGTGCGCTCGTGGCTGGTGAAGGCGTTGTAGCGGGCGCCGAGCGTGTCGAAGGCGCGGTTGAGCGCGACCGCGTCGCGCGTGCCGTCGCCCTTGAAGGCGAGGTGCTCGAGGAAGTGCGAGACCCCTGCCTCGGCCGGCGCCTCGTCGCGGGCGCCGGCGTCGACCATCGCGCCGACGGCCACCGAGCGCGCCGGCGAGCGCTCCCCGAGCACCTGCAGGCCGTTCGGGAGCACCATGTGATCGAACGTCGCGGCGCTCACGCGACCGCCTCCCACACCCGGGGCACGGGGCCCGAGGTGACGATCGTGGGCTCGAGGCCGGGGCGCGCCGCCAGGAAGGCGTTCACCGCGCCCAGGTCGGTTCCCGCCACGGCGGCCTCGACCTCGCGCAGCGGCCGGGGCCGACCGAAGGCCTCGACGTCCGCCGCGAGCCGAGAGGCGCGACCACCGCTCGATTCGGCCTGCATCACCAGGTTCGATCGCAGCAGCGTGCGCGCGCGCTCGAGCTCGTCCGCCTCGACGCCGGAGCGCCACCGATCGAGCTCACGGACGACCACCTCCAGGGTCTCGGCCGCCCGCTCGGGGGTCGTGCTCGCGTACGTGAAGCGGTAGGCGTCGCCGCGCACGATGCGCACGCTCGATGCGACGGTGTACACGAGGCCGCGGCGCTCGCGGACCTCGGTCGGCAGCCGCGAGCCCATGGCCCCCGAGAGGACCGCCATCGCCAGGGCCTGTTCGGTCCAGCCGTCCGCACCGGGCGCGACGGCGTCGTCCGTGACCCCGATCTGCGTCTGGGCCCCGGGTCCGTCGACGTGCGTGCGGTGGGCCGGGCGGACGTCGGGCTTGGGGTGGGGACGGGTCGACCCGGACCATCCTTCGAAGGCGCGTCGAGCGACCTCCACGAGCCGGTCGGGGTCGCCGCCGCCGGCGAGCGCGAGGACCGCACCCGCGGGCCCGAGGCGCGCGCGGGCGTCGCCGCGAAGCGCCTCGGGCGTCAGCGCCTCGAGCTCGTCGCGGTCGCCGTACGCGCTGCGGCCGTGGGCGCTCGCGTAGCGCGCGCGCACGACCGACTCGCCGAGTCGCTGGGCCGGCGCGTCGTCGAGCCCTGCGAGCTCTTGCAGGGCGAGCGCGCGCGCGCCGTCGAACTCGGCGTCCGCCAGCGCAGGGGCGCGGACCGCGTCGGCGAGCAGCGACAGGACCTCGGCGACGTCCTGAGCCAGGAACGCCGCGCTCAGGGTGGCCGTCTCGCGCCCGCAGCCGCCGCCGCGGCGCACCCCGTACGCGTCGAAGGCGTCGGCCTGCTGGCGCGCGTCGCGACCGCCCGCGCCGCGCTGCATCCATTCGTGGAGCACCAGCGCCGCACCGCGCGCGCCGTCCGGGTCGCCGACGGTGCCGAACGGGAGCTGGAGCACCGCGGTGGCCGTCGCCAGCCACGGCATGGGTTCGACGACGACGCGCACCCCGTTCGGGAGGGTCACGTCGCGCAGGGGGGTCGGTTCTCGAGTCATGGCGGGGAGCGTAGCACCGCCCCCAGCGACGGCAAGTCGCGCTCCGGCGGGGCGATCAGGCGGGGCGCACCTCGAGGTCGGGCACGGAGGCCGGCCGCGGGGTCTCCAGCGCCGCCCGCACCAGGCGGGCGACGTCGCTCGGCGCCACCAGCCCCTCGGCGTCGTACGCACGCCCCTCGGCGGCGAAGACCTCGCGCTGCATGGCGGTGTCCGTCCGCCCGGGATAGACGCTGGTCACGCGCACCCGGTGGTCGCGCTCCTCGGCCCGCAGCGCGTCCGCGAGCGCGCGGAGCGCGAACTTGGAGGCGGCGTAGGCGCCCCAGTGTTTGTTGGCCCGCAGGCCGGCGCCGGAGTTCAAGAACACGACGTCGCCGGGGCCTGCCCGCAGGGCAGGGAGCAGCAGCTGGGTGAGCTCGAGGGGCGCGCGCACGTTGATGCGCCAGAGCGCGTCGAGCTCGTCGATCGGCGCCTCGGCCAGCGGCCCCAACGCCACCCGACCGGCGGCGTGCACGAGCGCGTGCACGGGCGCCGGACCCACGGCGGCCGCGAGGCGCGCGAGCGCCGCGCCGTCTTCGAGGTCGGCGACGTGCGCTTCGGCACCCGGCCCCGCGGACGCCACGACCGAATCCAGCCGCGCCGCGTCGCGCCCGACGGCGACGACGCGCCAACCGGCGGCGGCCAACTCCGCCACGATCGCCGCACCGATGCCGCTCGAACCGCCCGTGACGACCGCCCGGAGCTCGGCGCCGCTCACGAGCCGTCCATCAAGCGCCGCAAGGCGGCGCCGGGGTCGGCCTGGCTCGCGAGGTGCGTGCCGACGAGCACCGCGTCCGCGACGCCACGAAGGGGCGCGACGTCGGCGGCGGCTCGGTAGCCGGACTCGGCGATCCAGACCGCGTCGGGCGCCTGCGCCCGACCGAGCGCGATCAGCCGCGGCGCGGTCGCCAGGTCGATGGCGAGGGTGGTCAGGTCGCGGTTGTTGACGCCGATCAGGTCGGCGCCGGCCCCGAGCGCGACGTCGAGCTCCGCCTCGTCGTGCACCTCGACCAGCGCGTCGAGCCCGAGCGCGCGCGCGTACCGGAGGTACGCCGACGTCGCGCGGCCGAGCACCGCGACGATCAGCAGGACCGCGCGCGCGCCGGCGACCGCCGCCTCCTCGACTTGCGCGGGGTGCACGACGAAGTCCTTGCGCAGCGCCGGCACCGGCACGGCGGCCGCGACGGCGGCCAGGTGCCCGAGCCGACCCCCGAACCGGTGGGGTTCGGTGAGCACCGAGACCGCGGCGGCCCCGGCCGTGGCGTACGCCCGAGCCGTGGCGAGCGGGTCGAGGTCGGCGATCGGCCCTTGCGACGGCGACGCGCGTTTGACCTCGGCGACCACGGCCGGCGCGGCGCCCACGCTGGCGCGGCCCGCGAGCGCGGCCCGCAAGCCGCCGGGCGCCGCGGGTCGGACCGGCTCGACCGGTCGATCCGGATCGGCGCCGCGGGCGGCGTCGCGGCCCCGGGCTCGGGCGATCTCCCCCAACACGCCCGGCACCTGCGCTAGGTCGGCAAGGGCGAGCGGCGGCGGCGCGACGTCAGTAGGCATGGAAGCCGGTCAAGCCGACCGGTTCCGACCACGCCACGTCCAGACCGGCTACCGTGGCGTGCGCCGGACCGCGCCGCAGATGGACCATCAGATGCTCGAGGTCGAGCCGCGGACCCTCGGCGACCACCTCGACGCGGCCGTCCGCCAGGTTCTCGACCTGACCGGCCAACCTCAGATCGAGCGCATGGCGCCGCACGAAGGCGCGGTACCCCACGCCTTGCACGCGACCGCGCACGAGCACGGTCGCACGAGCGGCGGCGGAGGGGATCTCGGCGAGCGGGGGCATGGTCCCCATGGTACCCGGATGCTCATGCAGCGGTGGTACCGTGTCGACCAGGACGGCTTCGACGCGCGCTGCGTCGGCGTTCTGCCCCTCTTCGATGCCGCTACGCTCCCGACTCTTCCTCACGCTCCTCGCCGCGCTCGTCGCCGCGGCGATCTGGGTCCCTGGGACCCCGTGGGTGCGCGACCGAGCCGTGGTCGCGCTCGTCGACGCCGCGGCCGCCGCCGGGTACCGGATCGAGCACGGGGGTTCCTCGGGCAACCTCTGGCGCGGGATCGCGTTGACCGACGTGGTCGTCTCGGGCGCGGGCGTCGAACTCGAGGCGCAGCGGCTCGCGGTCACCTGGTTCGCGCCGGCGCTCGTCGTCGGCGAGCTGCCGCTGCAGATCGAGGTCCGCGACGCGCAGGGGGACGTGCGGTGGACCGACCTGGAGCCGCCGCCCGGGGGTGGGGGCGGTACGCCCATCGTCCGTCCGCGTCTGGACGCCATCCGCATCGACGGCGGGGCGCTGCGCCTGAGCGACATCCCGTTCACCCTCCCCGACCTCGCGATCGAACGCGTCGACGCCACCACGCTCCCGGACGGACGCTTCCAGCTCGCGCTCGCCGTGCGCACCCCGGACGGCGCCGCCGACGGGTCGATCGTCGCCGCCTGGGGTTCGTCGGAGGTCGCGGTGCGCGTCGACCGGGCCGACGCCACCATCGCCCGCGCCTGGTGGGACGGCGTCGAGGGTGGGACGGTCGCGGGCGACCTGCGCTGGACCGAGGCGGGCGCCGATGGCAGCTTCCAGGTGGAGGGCGGCGCCGTGCGCGCGTTCGGCGCCACCGCGGTCGACGTCCAGGGTCCGGTCGTCTGGCGCGGCGACCGCATCGAGTCCGCGCTCGTCGGCACCGCGCTCGGCGGCCGGATCGGCGCCACCGCGGTGGTCGACCTGGCCGCCGCGACGTGGCGTGCGGTGGGCGACGTCGACGTCGACCTGACCTCCGCCAGCGCCGTGTTGACCGCCTTCCTGGGCGCACCTTCGCTACCGCCCGCCGATCGCGGCCGGGTGACCGGCGAGGTCGCGTTCCACGGTTGGACCGACGTGTGGGTCGACGGGGTCCTGGACGTCGACGGCGCCTGGCTGGGCGCCCCCCTCGCCGTTCCGGCGCTGGCGATCGCGTACGACCCCGATCGCGGCCTCGACCTCGACGCGTCCGGGACCTGGGGTGAGGGACCGGTGCGCCTGCGCGCGCAGCCCGGCGGCACGAGCCTCGATTGGACGGTGGCGGCCGGCCCCGTCGTGGTGTTGGGCGTGCCCGTCGAGGCCGCGTCGGCGGCGTTCGAGACCGGTGGGGGGCCGCTCGTCGGCCGCGCCGAGGCCCGCGCCGGTGCCGACGCGTGGCAGGTGGCCGTGGACGCGGTGGTCGACGCCGAGGGTCTGCAGGGCTTCGTGACGGGCAGCCTCCTGGGCACCCCGTTCGAGGGCGCGGTGGCGGCGCCCACGCTCGCGTCGGCGGCGGCGCTCGAGGGTCGGGTCGGCTGGCGTCCGGACCCGGACGGGTGGACCGGCGCGCCGGACGTTTCGCTGACGCTGGGCGGCGTCCTCGGACGGCCGACGGGGCGAGCCGTGATCGATGGCGAGGGTGCGGTGGCCCCCCGCGCCATCGCCCCGTACGTCGCCGAACTGGACCTGCGCGGCGCCGTCGACCTGGTGCTCGACGCCGGCGCGTTGAACGTGGCGGGACGGCTCGGTCCGGTGGAGCTGGGAGGCGAGGCCCGCGCGCTCGAGGCCGTCCTCGTCGATCCGCTGGCGCTCGCCGGACCCCTCGAGGGGACGATCGGTCCGGCGCGCGCCACGTGGCGCGCAGGCGTCCTGGAGGCCGACGGCGCCGTCCGCGTCGCCGCGACCGCGGGCGCCGACCTGGGCTTGGCCCAGCCCGTCGCGGCGAGCGCGGGGTCGGTGCCGTGGCGGCTGCGCTTCGACGCCGACGGATGGGCGCTGGACGCCGACGAGGGCCGCTGGAGCGCGGCGCTGTCCTCCGAGCGACCCTGGCGCATCGACGTCGCGGACGGTCGGGTGCGCCTGGGGGGCCTCGAGGCGGTCGTGAACGCCTCGGGGGACGCCGGCGCCGGCACCGGGACGTTGGCCATGGCCGACGGGGCGCTGGTCGCCGACGCGGCCTGGAGCGACGGCGCCCTGAGCGCCGCCGTGCGTTCCCGAGCGGAGACCCTGCGCGTCGCGATCGACGCGGACGGCGGCGCGACGGCGGTCGGCGGGATCGACCTCGCGACGTGGTCGGACCTCGGCGGGCTCGCCGTCGCCGGAGTCGCCGACGTCGACGGGCGTTGGCAGCCGGGGACGACCGCGCCCGAGGGGAGCGTCGACGTGGAGCTCACCGCCCCGTTCGTGGCGCGCGCGCGCCTCGAGGCCGACGGGCGCGTCGTCACGGCGACGGTGGACGCCGACGCCCTCGGCGTCGAGGTGCGCGCCGACGGCCGCTGGGACGGTGCGGCGGACGCCGCGCCGAGCGGGCAGGCGCACGTCGGACCGTTCGGGCCGATCGCATGGACCGGCGCGGAGGCGTCCGGCGCCGGCACCGTGCCCCCGCTGCGCTGGGGCGCCGTCGTCGTGCCCGAGCTGGCGTGGCGGGCGACGGCCGACGCCTCGGGCGCCGTGCTCACGTGGGGTGGGCTCGCGGTGCGCTACGACGCGGCCACGGGCAGCGTGACCGCCCAGGTCGACCAGGAGCTCGACTGGGCCGGCGCACCTGCGCGGGCCACCGGCGAGGCGCGCTGGTCGGCGGCCGAACCGGACGGGGCCGTGTCGGTTCGGCTCGACCTCGGCGAGGGCGCGCTCGCCCGCGCCCAAGGCGACGCCGCGGGGCTGACGGGCTCGCTCGAGGGGAGCGCAGCGCGGTGGGCGGCCGCCGCGACGCCGCTCCTCGCCGCGGACGGCGCCGCCGCCTTGGCCGGGACGCTCGACGCCGCCTTCGCATGGTCGCCGGACATGAACCCGGTCGCGTCCGCGGACGTCGCGTGGCAAGGCGACGCGGCGCGGCTCGCGGACGCGGTGCTCGCATGGGGTCCGGACGGCTTGACGTGGACGATCGCCGGCGACGGCTGGGACGCGCTCGGGACCGCGGATTCGGCCGCGTGGAGCGGGCGCGCGGCGCAGCTCGACCGGCTGCTCGCGGCGGCCCCGGCCACCGTGCGCGCCGACGGCGCGCTGGCGTTCGCACCGGCGACCGGCTGGTCCGGCGCCGCGAACGGCACCCTCGCGGTCCCTGAGCGCGACGACCTCTCCGTCGACTGGAGCGCGACCGGCGACGGCACGCTCCGCTTGGCCGCCGACGGGCGACTCGGACCCGCTACGGGGCGGGCCGAGGGTTCGTTCGCCCCGTCGGGCGCCGCCGAGGGCACGTGGGAGCTGCTCGCGTCCGAGCTCGCGTCGGGCGCCGGCTCCTGGCGCGTGGGACCCGACGGCGCCGCGCTGGACGGCGCGGTCGACGTCGCCGCCGGGAGCGCCGGTCCGGTCGCGTGGCCGGACTTCGGTGCCGACGTCGCGTGGCGTTCCGACGGCGACCCCGACATCGTCGGGCGCGGCGCCCTGGTCGAGGTCGAGGGCGACCGGTGGCGGCTGCCGATCGAGGCGTTCGAGCGTCCGGCGACGCTCACGGCGTCGTTCGCCGCCGGCGTGGCCCAGCTCGCGCTCGACCACCCGCTCGGGGGCGCCGAGGCGAGCGGCACGATCGACGCCTGGGAGGCGACGGGCTGGGCCCGCCCGATCCAAGACGTCGACGCGCGCCTCGACGTCGCGGTCCGGGGCGCCGGCGCCGCCGCCGACGGCGCGTGGTCGGTCGGCGGCGCCGACGGTACCTGGGCCGGCGGGGACGTGGCGTTCGAAGGCACCGAAGTGCGCGCGACCCTTCCCGGCGCCGCGCTCGACCCCTCCTCCGCCCCGTTCTGGCCCGCGGGTTGGGGATCCACCGGCGACGGCGAGCTCACCCTCCAGGCAGGCGTCGATGGCTGGAGCCTCGACGGGGACCTCGGCTTCGCCACCGGGACCGACGCCCTGCCGATCGCGGTCGAGATCGCCGCGGACGGCAGGACCGCCGACGTGGCGCTCTCGACGACCGCCGCCGACGGCGTGCGCGTGCGGGCGGCGGTCGTCGACCTCACGACGGTGCTGGACGACGCCGTGGTCCTGGACGGTTCGTTCGCTGGGAGCCCGCTCACGGGCTCGGTCCGGCCCGACGCCGACGGATGGTCGCTCGCGCTGACCGCCGGCGACGCCGATGCGCCGACGTGGTCGGCGACGGCGCGGCTCGCCGAGCACGGCGAACTGCACGTTCGAGCCCAGGACCCGTGGAGCGGCACGGCCTCCGCCACGTGGTCGCTGCCAGAACGGCGCGCCTCGCTGGAGGCGGAAGCGAGCGGCGTCGCCCTCTCCGCCCGCCTGGCGCCGGACGAGCACGGGGCGCTGCAGCTCGAACTCGACGCGCGGGCGCCGGCCGCCGACGCCACGCTGCGGCTCGCGGGCGCGATCGCACCGCTCGACCTGACCGGCACGCTGGCCGTGCTCGGCGGCACGCCAGCGCCCGCACGCGCGACGGCCGACCCTGCGTGGCGCTTCGCATGGGGCGACCTCGGCGCCACCTGGACCGGGGGTGCGCTCGTGCTGGACGGACAGACCACCGAGGGTCAGCTCCCGGTGGTCACGTTCGCGGCCGACGCGCTGGCGTTCCACCCAGCCGACGGCTGGTCGGGAGGCGGCCGCGTCGTGGCCGGCGCCGGCCGGTACGCCGCCGACGCCGAACTGGTCGGTTCTGGCGCGCTCGCGGCCGAGGTGACCGCGCGCGTCGGGGGGCGTGCGATCGGCGGGGCGACGGTGGTGCTGCCCACGACCCTGGATGGCGCCTGGTCGGGCCGCGTCGCGCTCGAGGCGCCGGTGGCCGATCTGCTGGGGTGGACGGCGGACGACGGCACGGAGCTCTCGGCCGCGGGTGTCGTCGCTGGGCGTGGACCGGTGCCGGAGGTCGACCTCGCGTTGGCGCTCTCCGGTCGCGTGCCGGCCCACGGTCGAGCGGTGTGGGACGGCACCGAAGCGCGCATGGACCTGATCGGCCAAGGGCTCTCGGCGAGCGGTTCGTGGTCCGCCGAACGCGGGGGTCTGGCGGTGGTTGACCTGCAGAACGTCGACGCCACCGACGTCCTGCCCATGCTCGAAGGTCCGCGCATCGACCTCCGGGTGGACGCCCGCACGCTCGCCGGCGTCGCGAACCTGCGCATCGACGCGGCACGCCTGCGCACCGCGGCGAGCGAGCTCGTCGGCCAGGGGAGCTTGTCCGACGACGGGACCCTGTCCGCCTCGTTCCGCCTCGATGCCGACCTCGCCGACGTGCGCGGCGTTCCGGGGCTCCGCGGGCGCGTGGCCGGCCCCGTGGCGTACACCGGCCCGACGGCCGATCTCGAGGCGGGCGCGCTGACGGCTCGCCTCGACGTCGACGGCGTGACGTGGGGTGCTCTGGGGGCACAGGTCGACGGCGAGGTCGTGGCCACCGGCGACGCCGGGGACCCGACCCTGCGCGCCACATGGCGCGCCGAGGGGGACGGCGTGGCGCTGGCCGGCAGCGCTGCCTGGCGCCCGGCGGTCGCGCCGATGGCCGAGCTCCAGGCGATCGGCCGCGCCGCAGGGCTCGACGTCGACGTCGCCCTGACCAGCGTCGCCGGGGCCATCACGGGCGGCGGTCGGATCGCCGGACCGACGGGGTTCGCCAGCCTCGCCGCGGACGACGGCCTGCTGCGCGCCGAAGGAGGCGAAGGTTGGTCCGGCTGGTCGGCCATCCTCGATCCCACCGCGGGGTCGCTGTCGCTCGAGGGAGACCTCGACGGCTGGTCGAACGGGGCCGGTCGCATCGCCGCCACGGTGCGGCTCGATCCGGCGCCGAGCGCCGTCGGTCGCGGCGAGGACCTGGTGCTCGCAGGCATCGAGATCGGCGACCTGGTGCTGGAGGGCGACCTCGACGACGGCTGGCGCCTCGTCGGCGAGCACCTGACCGGCACGGCCGCCCTGGACCTCTCGCGCTTCGAGGTGCGGGCGGACGCGGTCCCCCTGCCCGGCGGCACCGCTGCGCTGGACGGCACCTGGTCGCGCGACGAGGCGGGCGACGCCATCGCGGCGCGCGTGCACGGTGCGCTCCCGACGGGACCGGTCGACCTGCGCGCCACGCTCGACGGGCGGCTCGAGGACGGCACCGTACGGGGCGTCGTCGAAGGCACCGTGCTGGGCGGCACGGCGACGTGGCCGGTCTCCCGCACCGCCGACGGTTGGGCCGGGACGGGCCGCCTCGTCGGCGCCGAGGCAGGTGAAGCGCGCTTCGACGCGACCGTCGTGCTGTCCGGAGCCGGCTTGGTGCCGGACGTCGAGGTGGCGGTCGGCGACCCGGCCGGGGGCTGGCAGGTCGACGCCGGTTGGCTCGACGGGCGCGCGCTCGTCACCGCCCGAGCGCGCACTCCGGACGGCACCCTCGCGCTGCGCGGTCGCGCCTGGCCCGACCTCGACGTGGTGCTCGACGACGGCCGCGGCGGCACGGCGCGCGTGCACGGAGGCTGGAGCGACGCCGCGCTGCGCATCGAGGGATCCGCCGACTTCCAGTGGGGACCCGTTCGGCTCGCGCTCGCGGGGCCGGACCGGCTGCGCGTGAGCGTCGTCGGGATCGACGGCGGATGGTCGACCGCGCTGCCGCCGCGGAGCGCGCTAGACCTGTGGCGCGACGTGCGCGATGCCGGCTCGACCTGGACCGGCGATGGCGCGTGGGGCGGACGGATCGACGTGGGGCGGGCGGACGGCGCGCTGCTGCTCCTCGAGGGAGCGAGCGTCCGGTACCAGGGCACCACCCTGGTGCTCGACGGCTCGCTCGACCCGGGCGCCGCGGCGCTCGGCTGGCGCATCGAGGCGCCGTCGGCGCCGGAGGAGTTCGCGGAGCTCGAAGGGCGGCTCGAGTGGGACGGAGCGGACCTCACGCTCCGCTCCGAAGCGCTCGGCCACGCCACCCTGGCGCGCGACGCGCGTGCCGAGCGGACCGCATGGTCGGTCGACGCCACGGTCGCCGGCGGGCGCGTAGCGGGCGAACTCGCATGGACCGACGCGGGCTGGTCCGGGCGGATCGATGCCGACGGGGTCGTCGTTCCGATCGCTGGCGGAGCGACGCTGGCGCTCGAGGTCCGCGGCGACGGCGGCGCGCTCGCGATCGACGGCGCGCTGCGCGCGCGCCGTGGGGTCGTGACCGCCGACGGCCGCTGGGACGGCGCAGCGCTCCGGCTCGGATCGTGGGGACCGGCTCCGACGGGGCGCCGCGACTTCGACCTGCGGGCGAACGGCATCGACCTCGGCGGACTGGGCGGCGCACGCGCGTTGGACGGGGTCGTCGCGGGCAGCGTGGCGGTGCGTGGCGACCTGATCGTCGGGCAGTTCGCCGCCGAACCGCTCGAGCTCGGCGGCTCGTCGGTCCCGGCGTCGCTCGCGCTGCAGGGCGACCTGGCCGACGGTCCGCGCGGCACCGTGCGCCTCGACCTCGGTGCGAGCCACGCGACCGCCGACCTGGACGCTGCCGGCATCGCGGTCTTCGCCCAGATGGAGCGGTTCCCGCTGCACGACGCCGTCGCCGCCGCCTTCGGAGCCAGCGACGTCGTCGCCCAGGTCACGGGCGCGCTGCGCGGCGCCTGGTCGTGGGGGGCGAACCGTCCGCACGACCTGCGCCTCGCCACCGAGCACGTGCGCTTGGAGCGCGCCGGGGTCGTCACGACCGGCAACGTCGCGCTGTCGTGGGACGGCGAGTCGCTGCGCATCGGCGAAGCGGCGTTCGAAGGGCGTGGGGCTTGGCGCGCGGCGGGCAGCGCCACGCCCGAGGCGATCGACCTGGAGCTGGTGGCCACCGACGCCGACTTCTCGCCGCTGCTCGGGTTGGTGCCGAGCTTGGCGCGCTTCGCGGTGACCGCCGTCGGCGACCTGCGCGTCCGCGCGACCGGCACCCTGAGCGAACCCAGCGTGGTGGCCGAGGCCGCGGCGCTGGAGCTCGGCGTCGCCGGCACCCGGTACCGCCTCGAGGACGTGCGCGGCGACCTGACGGGCGCGGCCTGGAGCGTCCGCACCGGCGTCGCCGGCGTCGCACCGCTGGGCGGGCGCGTCGATCTGGTGGCCGGGGGCCGGATCGGCCCCTTCCCCGACACGGGCTTCAGCCTCGACGCCCGAGCCATCGGCGACCTGGACGTACCGCTGCTGGGCCGTGTCGCGGACCTGGTGGCCGAGCTCCGGTGGTCGGACACCGAACCGGCGACGATCGAAGCGACCGGCCGCGTGGGCGGTCCGCTCGAGGTGAGCGGCACCTTGACGCCGCTCGACGTGCGCGTGCGCGGCACCGCCCTCGACCTGGCCGTGCCCTTCCTCTTCGTGGCGGACGCGACCGCCGATGCCGATGCCCGGATCGTCGCCGACGGTGCCGGCGTGCTCATCTCGGGTCGGCTCGACGCCAGCCAGGCGCGCATCGACCTGGCCGCGCGCCGGACGGTCACAGCCGCCACGCCGGCCGCGCCCGCCACCGGGGCCTCGACCGATCCCGCATCGGTCCAAGCGGCGCGCGAGCGCGTGCGGTTCGACGGGATCCGCATCGTCGCGCCGCAGCGGGTGACCTTCGCCGAGTCGTTCGCGAACGCCGACGCGGCGGTCGACCTGACGTTGGACGGCAACGCGGCCGAGCCGCGCCTCACGGGTACGGTCGCCGCCCTGCGCGGGACGCTGCGCTTCGCGGGCCGCGACCTCGAACTCACCGAGGCGCTCGCCACCTTCGACCCGGCGCGCGGCATCTTCCCCACGCTGCGGATCGCGGGCCGCACCAGCTTCGACAAGGCCCGGGTGGTGCCGCCGGGCCTCGACGTGCGCTTCACCGCCCCGCCCGGACCGCGCTTCACCGTCGACGTCGCCCTGGCGGGCGAGGCGACCGACGAAGGCGGTGCGTTCGCCGTCGACCTCGAACCGCAGCTGTCGAGCGACGCCCTCGTGGAAGGCCTCGACGGCGGCCTCGGCGCGCGCGCGCTCACCGACCTCGAACTGCTGACCCTCGTCGCGCTCGGTCGCCTCGAGGTCACGAGCGGGTTCGCTGGCGCCGTGGCGCAGAACGCTCTGGACGCCGCCGTCGACCTGCTCGTCACCGCGGAGATCCAGGCGGCGCTCGCCGAGACGCTGGGGCTCGACGTCGTCGAGCTGCGCACGACGCCCCTCACCGGACTGCTCGACGGCAGCGATCCGTTCGGGGTGTCGCTGCGCCTGGGCGGCTACCTTTCGGACGAGGTCTTCGCCTCGTACCGCGTGTCGACGCTCGACGGCGAAGGGGCGGGCGCGTTCTCCAACGAGGTGGCGTTCGCCTACCAGCTCGGACCCGTGGCGATCGACGTGACCGGGCGCGTCGACGTGGCCGCCGGCTCGACCGCGACCGCCGGTCCGTCGCTCGCGGTGGGCGCGAGCTACGGCTTCGGCAGCGGTTGGTCGCTCGCCTTCGGCGTCGACCTGTCGACGGAGCGCTCCCTGGCTCGGCTGGGGGTCACGTGGCGCTGGTGAAGGTCGCCGCGATCGCGCGCGTGGGACCCGGCGAACGGTGCGCCCGCGCTGGTATAACCGAACGGAACCCGCGCGCGCCGACCCAGGCGCGCCCCTGACGCATGCGAAGGTCGCGAGGGAGCCCCATGGTCGATTTCCAGCACGACACCGTCAGCACGCTGCGCCTGCCGTTGGCCGACGCGATCGCGAACGCGGGCACCGCCGCGCTGTACGAGCACGCCGTGCGGCGTGGCGAGGCGCAGATCGCGGCCGGCGGACCGCTCGTGGTCGACACCGGCAAGTTCACGGGGCGCTCGCCCAAGGACAAGTTCGTCGTCCGCGACGCCACGACCGAAGACCAGGTCGACTGGGGCAGCGTGAACCAACCGATGACCCCCGAGCACTTCGGTCGCCTCCAGGAGGAGATGTTCGACGCGGCCGGCGAGAAGCAGCTGTTCGTCCAGGAGCTCTACGCGGGGACCGACCCTGCGGTCCAGATCCCCGTCCGGGTCGTCTCCGAGCGGTCGTGGCACGCGCTGTTCGTGCGCAACCTGTTCGTTCGCGAGGGCGTGCCGCGGGCGTCCAGCGGGTGGACGGTGCTCGACCTGCCGACCTTCAAGGCCGACCCGGCCCGCCACGGCACCCGCAGCAGCACCGCGATCGCCGTCGACTACGGCAAGCAACTCGTGCTCATCGCGAACACCGAGTACGCGGGCGAGATCAAGAAGTCGATCTTCGGCGCGCTGAACTTCATCCTGCCGCAGCACGGCATCCTGCCGATGCACTGCTCGGCGAACGTCGGTGGCGACGGCGACGTCGCGCTGTTCTTCGGGCTCTCCGGGACCGGCAAGACCACCCTCTCCGCCGACCCGGAGCGGACGCTCGTGGGCGACGACGAGCACGGCTGGTCCGACGACGGCATCTTCAATTTCGAAGGCGGCTGCTACGCGAAGGCGATCCGCCTCTCGGCGTCCGCCGAACCGGAGATCTTCGCGGCCAGCACGCGCTTCGGCGCGGTGCTGGAGAACGTCGTGATCGATCCGGTCTCGCGCGCGATCGATTTCGACGCCGATCGCAAGACCGAGAACACGCGCGCCGCCTACCCGCTCCGGTTCATCCCGAACGCCTCGCGCACCGGTCGCGCGGGGCATCCCGCGGCCGTCGTGTTCCTCACGGCCGACGCCTTCGGCGTGATGCCGCCGATCGCGCGCTTGGGCGCCGCCCAGGCGATGTACCACTTCCTGTCCGGCTACACGGCGAAGGTGGCGGGCACCGAGCGCGGCGTCACCGAGCCGCAGGCGACGTTCTCGGCCTGCTTCGGCTCGCCCTTCATGCCGCTCCCGCCCGGGCGCTACGCCGAGCTGCTCGGCGAGCGCCTGGAGCGCCACGGAGCGAGCGTGTGGCTCGTCAACACGGGGTGGACCGGCGGACCGGCCGGGGTCGGCCACCGCATGCGGCTCGGCCACACCCGCGCGATGATCGCGGCGGCGCTGTCGGGGGCGCTCGACGACGCGCCCGTGCGCCGCGACCCGGTGTTCGGCTTCGACGTGCCGACCGCGGTCCCCGGGGTGCCCGACGAGGTCCTGCATCCGCGCGGCACGTGGGACGATCCGATGGCGTTCGACGCGCAATCGGCGAAGCTGGCGGCGATGTTCCGCGACAACTTCCGACGCTTCGAGGACCAGGTGCCCCAAGCCGTGCGCGAGGCGGGACCGACCGCCTGAGCGGAACGACCGACGACGGCGTGCGCCGATTCAGCCGTCGCGGCCGATCTCGAACCGGTCGAGCCGCCAGATGCCGAACGCCACCGCTCCGCCCGCGACGAGCGCCGTCCAGAGGAGCGCCGCGACCACCGTGAGGCGGCCCGCAGGGGTCGCCCACACGGGCAGGGTCGGGTCGACGAGGGTCGTCCAGGCCGGGTACGCGAGGATCACGGTGAGGCCCGCCGCGTACGCCAGCGCCGTGGTCATGTAGAGCAGACCGCCGGGCGACATGGGCACCTCGCTCGCCTGGGTGGCATCGAAGCGCGGGAACGCCGCACCGAGGCCGACGCCGAGCGCGGCCACCGCGACCGCGGCGCACGCACCGGCGAGCGCCGCGGCCGTCGCCAGGTTCGCGGACACGTCGAGCAGCAGCGCCTGGGCCAAGCCCAACCCCACCCCCAGCACGAACAGCGGCGGTAGCGCGTGCGCGAGCTTCGCCGCCACGATCGCGCGCGCGCGCAGCGGCGCGGTGCGCAGCCACCACCACCCTTCACCCTCGAGCGACACGAGCGGGAAGGCGATCCGCACGCCCACCCCGGCGAGCAGCAGCCCGAGGAACGCGACGTTGAGCGCGCCGAGCGCGTCGCGAAAGCGTTGGCCGTCGACCTCGACCGACGCCGTGCTCACCAGGTAGACGCCCGCGAGCGCGACCAGGACGAGCAGCTGCGACCCTTGGGTGGGGTCGCGGGCGAGCAACCTCAGGTCCTTGACCATGACCGCGCCCGCCGGACCCAGGGCCGCGAGCGGCCGCTCCCAACGCGCCGCGCGGCGCGGCCGCGGATCGCGCCGTCGCGGCACGGTGTCCAGCCCGCGCAGCCACCCGGCCTGGTACGCGCGCGCCGCGGCCCAGGTGAGGGCGCCGAGCCCCACGACGGTCCCGAGGACCAGGGGTACGAGCGCCGGCGACGCGCGGCCGTCGAGCGCCGCCCAAATCGCCGCCCCCGCCCACCCCGGGGGCCACGCCCCGAGGTCGAGCGCGGCAAACGTCACCAGGAACGCTTCGAACTCCTCGGGGGTCAGGTCGGCGAGCTGCTCCGGTCGAAAGGCGCGCAGCGCCAGCACCAAGCCGGCGGCGACCACCACGCTCGCGCCGGTCGACACCTCCTTGACGCGTCCGGCCGGCGCGACCCGCATGAGACCGAGCGCCGCGGCCGCGCCCATGGCGACCGGCACGGCGTAGAGGGCGAGCACGGCCACCGTCGCGAGCGGGTAGAAGAGCGGCGGCGCGCTCCGCGCCAGACCGAGACCCACCAACACCGGCACCGTCAGTGCTGCGGGCAGCAGCGCGGAGCCGACGTACGTCTCGAGCACCTTGAGGCCGAACACGCGCCCGACCGGCACGGGCCAGCTCAGCAACAGCGGGAGGTCCTGCGCCGTGTAGAGCGTCGTGACCGCGCTCGTGAGGACGGAGAAGGCCACCCCGAGGGCGAGCAGCGTCACGAACGCTTCCACGCTCCGCTGCAGCGCGGCGTCCGCGATCGTGCCGATCGCCGGGTAGCCGTCCACCCAGCGGACGCCGCGCTCCACGAGCGCGGCGATACCCCACGCGACGGCCGCGAGGAACCCGGCCGCGACCGCGTGGCGCACCGGCGCACGACGCACCGAGCGCCACCAGGCGCGCGCCCGCAGGGCGAAGAGCGATGGCCGCCTGGGACGCCCTGCGGCGGTCACGTCGACGCCACGGGCGCCGGAGCGACGGCCTCCTCGGTCAGCTGCAGGAAGATCGCTTCGAGGTCGCCGTCGTCGCGCCCCAGCCGCGCACGCAGCCCGCCGAGCGTGCCCTCCGCGGCCACGCGCCCGCGGTGGAGCACGACGACGCGCTGCGCCACGGCCTCGGCGACCTCCATGGCGTGGGTGGTCAGCAGGACGGCGCGACCGCGCGCCGCATGGTCGCCCATGAGGTCGCGCACGAGGCGCGCCGCGCGCGGGTCGAGCCCGACCATCGGCTCGTCGACCACCAGCACGGGTGGGTCGGGCAGCAACGCCGCGGCGAACGTGAGCTTCTGGCGCATGCCATGCGAGTAGGTCTCGACGATCTCGTTCGCCACGTCGGTCAGGTCGAAGCGCTCGAGCCAACCGTCCGCGCGCCGCTCGACTTCGGCCTCGTCGAGCCGCCGCAGCCGCCCGACGAAGCGGAGCAGCTCGCGCGCCGTCAGCTTGGGGTAGAGGTAGGGCCGGTCCGGGACGTACCCGATCGCGCTCTTGGCCGCGACCGCCGAGCGCTGCACGTCGTGGCCGTCGACGATCACGCTCCCGGCGGTGGGCCGGAGCAGACCGACGATGGCCTTGATCGTGGTGGATTTGCCGGCGCCGTTGGGCCCGAGCAGCGCGAGGACCTCGCCCGCGCGCACGTCCAGGTCGACGCCATCGACCGCCCGCTGGGCGCCGTAGCGCTTCACGAGCCCACGCACCTCGATCATCGCCGGCGCTCCGTCCGACCGCGGCGCGCCGGCGGAACGCCCGCGCGAGCGATCCCGTGGAGCCTCGGCGCGCGCAGCCTCAGCGCGCCCCGACCGCCGCGGCCGTGCCGTCGCGCAGCGCCGCCACGGCGGCGGCGAGCACCGCGTCGTTGGTCAGATCGACCATGGCCTCGCCTTGCACCTCCGAGAGCACCGGACGCGGACCGACGGTCACGAAGGTGAACTCACCCTCCTCGTCGACCGTCGTCGAACCGACCTCGACGCCGTCGACCAAGATCGTCACGACCTGGCCGAGCTCCCCGCCGCGCCCCTCGACCGAGATCGTCTGCGCGAGCAGCGCGTCCGTGACCACGACGTCGGGCACGATGCCGCCCTCGGTGATCGAGCGGCGATCGGGCGTGAGCCATTCGAACGAGGTGTAGGCCAACTGACCACCGTCCGACAGCGAGACCACGCTCTGCGCGACCCCCTTGCCGAACGTGTTCTCGCCGACCACGAGCGCCCGGTCGTTCTCCTGCAGCGCGCCCGCGACGATCTCGGAGGCGGACGCCGAGTTGCGGTTGACGAGCACGACGAGCGGCGCGTCCACCAACCCGAGCGCATCGGCCGACGCCAGGCGCTGCGTCACCCCACGCGCGCGCTGGAAGACGATGTCGCCCGCTTCGAGGAACTCGTCGGCGACCAGGATGCCCTGGGTGAGCAGGCCGCCGGGGTTGTTGCGCAGGTCGAGCACGAAGCTGCGCGCCCCGTCGAGCTGCAGGCGCGCGATCGCCTCGGTCAGCTGGTCGTACACGCGCTGGTTGCCGAACGACGAGATCGCGACGTAGCCGATGTCGCCGTCGACGATGCCCGCGGTCACGTCGACGATCTCGATCGTCGCGCGCACGATCGCGAACGAGACGAGTTCGCTCGCGCCGGGGCGCTGGAAGGTGATCTCGACCGTCGTGCCGCCGGGTCCACGAACGAGGTCGACGACCTCGGTGGTGGTGAAGTCGGAGACGTCGACGCCGTCGACCTCCATGAAGATGTCGCCGCGCTGCACGCCGGCGCCGAAGGCCGGCCCGTCGCGGTAGACGTTCAGGATCTCGACCCCCTTGCCGGTCTGCCGGTTGAACGGCGTCAACACGGCCCCGATGCCCTCGAAGGAGCCGCTCCGGTCCTGCGCCTCGCGGGCGGCGGTTCGGGGTTCGAGGTAGTACGTGTACGGATCGCCGACCGCCTCGAGCATCCCCGTGATGGCACCGCGGATGATCGCGTCGTCGTCGACGTCGTCGAGGTAGCCGGTCTTGAGCGCCCCGAAGGTCTGGACCAACGCACGGCCCGCGGGTTGAGCGAGGAACTCGTTGGCGAAGTCGCGCGAGAGCTGCGCCTGCACCACCACGGAGGTGAGCAGCACGCCGAGCACGGCGGCGACGAGGGCAATACGCTTCATGCGGACTCCTGGCAGCGACGAATCATGCGGCAGTATAGAGAGCGATCGCGATGAGAACGGTGTCCTGGCGCTGCACCGGGCCGCGGTACACTCGCCGGCGTGCAGCTCCTCCATGCCACCGCCGAAGCCGCCCCCTTCGCCAAGACCGGCGGGCTCGCCGACGTGCTCGGCGCGCTCCCCACGGCCCAGGCCGCCGCCGGCCACGCGGTCCTCGTCGTCCACCCCTGGTACGCCACGCTGCGGGCCGATCCGGCCCCCTACTGGATCGGCGACGTCGCCGTCCCGTTCGACGGTGGCGAGGTCACCGTCGGGGTCGGCACCCTCGACGTGCCCGCCGGCGACGGCGTCGTCCGCTTCGCCTTCGTCGGACACGACGACTTCCGGCGCGATGCGCTCTACGGCTACCCGGACGACGCGCGCCGCTTCGCGCTCTTCGCGCGCGCGATCCCGGAGGTCGCCGCCCGCTTGGGCTTCGTCCCGGACGTCGTCCACGTGCACGACTGGCATGCCGCGCTGGTGCCGGCGCTGGTGCGGCACGCCGCGCACCTGCCGACGGTGTTCGGTCGCCCCGCCACGGTCGTCACCGTCCACAACGCCCAGTACCAGGGGCACGCGGACGCGGCCGACGTCGTGCGCTGGGGTCGGCTTCCCGGTGCGCTCGCCGCCGACCTCGCCCTGCGGGGCCGCGGCAACCTCCTGCACGCCGGCCTCGTCACCGCGGACCGCGCGACCACGGTCTCGCCCACCTACGCCCACGAGCTGCTCGACCCCGCGATCGGCTACGGCCTCGAGGGAACCTTCGCCGCCCTCGGCGACCGCCTCTCCGGGATCTTGAACGGCCTCGACGACGTGGCCTTCGACCCGGCGCACGACCCCGCGCTGGCAGCGCCCTTCGACGCCGACGACCTCACCGGCAAGGCGCGCTGCACGAGCGCGCTCGAATCCGAGTTCGGCCTCGAAGCGGGGCGGCCGATCCTGGGCGTCGTCAGCCGCTTCGCCGATCAGAAGGGCATCGACCTGCTGTTCGGGGCGCTCCCGGACCTCCTCGAGCAAGGGTGGAACCTGGTCGTCCTCGGCGCCGGCGCCCCCGACCTGGAAGCGGCGGCCGCGCGCGCCTTCGCCGACCATCCCGGCCGCGTGGGCGGGCGCGTCGGCTACGACGACGGCTTGGCGCGGCGCATCTACGCGGGAGCCGACGCGCTCGCGGTCCCCTCGCGCTTCGAGCCCTGCGGGCTCGCCCAACTCATCGCGATGCGCTACGCCACGGTGCCGGTCGCACGCGCCACGGGCGGACTCGCCGACACGATCGACGACGGCCGCACCGGCTTCCTGTTCGGCCCCGCGACCGTCGTGGGGCTCGTCGAAGCCGCGGACCGCGCCCGGCGCACCCACGCCGATCGACTTGCCTGGAGCGCCCTCCGCTCCGCCGCGGCGCGCGAGCGGTTCGGTTGGGCGCGCGCCGTCGCGTCCTACGACGCGCTCTACCTCGCGCTCCAGGCGGAGCGTCCGAGCCCGCAAGGAGGCCGCCCGTGACCTCACCCTCGAACCCGGGCGCACCGGCGCCCACGGCGGCCGAGGCGCGCTGGCTCGAACTCGCCCGGGCGCGCGATTGGCGCGGTCTGGCCGCGCTCGGCCGCTTCGGGCTCGCGGCGCAGACGCTGCGGCTGGTCGATGCCGACGCGGACCACGACGTCCTCGATGCGCTGGAGGCGCTCACCGAGGTCGAGGCCTCCGTCCGCTCGAAGGCGCCCAAGCGAGCGGTCGCGCGGTTGGCGCGGCTCGAGGTGCGTCCGGACGGGCTCGTCGACTGGACGGCGCTCGAAGCCGACGTCGCCGCGCTCGTCGACGTCGCCGCCGCGGTCGATCAGCGCGAGCCCGAGGCCGCCCGCGCGGCCCTCGAGCGCGTGCGGAGCGAGTACTTCGCGGCCGAGCGCGACGCCCAGAGCGGCACCGTCGCCGTCCTGGAGGGCGATCCGAGCGCGGCCCGCGCGCACCTCGAGGCCGCCCTGGAGCGCGACCCGAACCACGTCCGCGCGCTGACGAATCGGGGCAACCTCAAGCTCGAAGACGGCGACGTCGACGGCGCGATCGCGGACTACGAACGAGCGATCAAGCTCGACGACGGCTTCGCGAACGCCCACCACAACCTCGGGGTCGCCTACCGCCGCAAGGGGCACGTCGGGAAGAGCGTGGCGGCGCTCCGCCGCGCTCAGCGGGCGTCGTCCAAGCGCGACGCCGAGGAGGCGCGGGCGACGCTCGCGCGCGGGGGCAGCGGCGGCCGCCGCTGGGTGCGACCGGCGCTGATCGGTGGCGCGATCTTGGCCGCCCTGTGGTGGTGGAGCAGCCGCGGGGGGCCCTGAGCCCGAGCCTCGCGACACCGTAAGCACCGCTTCGGTCCGGTAGCTCGCGGCGGTCTAGCGTCGGGTGATTCAGCAAACCCCGGAGGTTCTCCCCATGCGCATCGCCCGAACCCTGTTCGCTACCCTCGCCGTCTTCGCCCTGAGCTTCGGCTCGGCGCAGACCATCGTCGACATCGCTGCCGGCGATGACCGCTTCAGCACGCTCGTGACCGCGGTCACCGCGGCCGGCCTCGTCGAGACCCTCTCGAGCGAAGGACCCTTCACCGTCTTCGCGCCGACGAACGACGCCTTCGCCGCGTTGCCCGAAGGCGCGCTCGACGCCGTCTTGGCCGACGCCGACCTCCTCACGGCCGTCCTCACCTACCACGTGGTCGCCGGGGCCGTGCCCGCCGCCGACGTCGTCACGCTCACCAAGGCCCGCACCGTCCAGGGCGAGCACGTGCGCATCGGGACCGAGGGCGGCGTGACCGTCGACGACGCCAACGTCGTCATCACCGACCTCGAGGCGAGCAACGGCATCATCCACGTGATCGACGCCGTGCTGCTGCCTCGGGCCGTCCTCGCCGCGCTCTCCGGCCAGACGCTGCCGACCGGCTTCGTCAGCTACGACCTCATGGCCGTCGCCGGCAGCGGCGTCTCGGGCGAGGTCCTGATCGTCGACATGGGCCGCGGCGACACGCACGTGCAGATCCGTCTGGACGGCACGCCGGCCGGCGGCAACCACCCGGCGCACTTCCACGCCGGGCGTTGCGACCAGCCCGGCGGCGTCGTGATCCCGCTCTCGAACGTCGACGGCGACATCGGCTGGTCCTCGACCCGACTCGACGTGCCCTTCGAGTGGATCGTCGGCGGCGTCCACTACGTGAACGTGCACCTTTCGCCCGACCAGATGGGCGTGTCGGTCGCCTGCGGCGACGTCGTCCTCGACTGATCGAACGTCCACTTAGCGCGCGGGCGGTCCGGAGTTCCGGACCGCCCGCGCTTCGTGTGGGCTCCGGACCGGCCGGGGCTACTCGACGGTGACGCTCTTGGCCAGGTTGCGCGGCTGGTCGACGTCGCGCCCCAGGCGCACCGCCACCTCGTAGGCGAGCAGCTGCATCGGGATCACGTTGACGACGGGCGCGAGCCCCTCGGCGACCACCGGAACGTACAGGACGGCATCGGCATGTTCGGCGATCCCTGTGTCCCCGTCGCCGGCGACGGCCACCACCCACCCGTCGCGCGCCCGCACCTCTTGGAGGTTCGAGACGGTCTTCTCGTAGGTCGGCGAGGGCGTGGCGAGGGCGACGACCGGAAGGTCGCGGTCGATGAGCGCGATCGGACCGTGCTTCATCTCCCCGGTGGGGTACGCCTCGGCATGGAGGTAGCTGATCTCCTTGAGCTTGAGCGCCCCCTCGTACGCGGTGGCCACGTCGAAGCCGCGCCCGAGGAACAGCGCGTCGCGGGCGCCGGCCACCCGCTCCGCCACGGCCGCCACCTGCGGTCGCCGCGACAGCGCGAGGGCGACCACGTCCGGCAGCGCGTCGAGACCGGCGACCCACGCGGCCGCCGCGGCGTCGTCCAGCGTCCCGCGCGCGCGACCGAAGCGCAGCGCCAGCAGCGCGAAGGCGCCGAGCATCGCGACGTACGCCTTGGTCGAAGCCACCCCGATCTCCGGGCCGGCGTGGATGTAGAGCACGTCGTCGGCCTCGCGCGCGAGGCTCGATCCCTTGACGTTCAGGATCGCGAGCGTCCGCGCGCCTCGGCGGCGGCCCTCGCGCAGCGCCTCCAGGGTGTCGATGGTCTCGCCCGACTGCGAGACCGCGACCACCAGGGTGCGCGCGTCGACGACGGGCTCCTGGTAGCGGAACTCGGAGGCGACGACCACGCCGGCGGGCACGCGACCCAGCCGTTCGAGCAGCGCCGCACCGACGGTGGCGGCGTAGCTCGCCGTCCCCGCCGCCACGAGCACGACCCGGTCGACCGCGCGCGGATCCAACGCCAGCTCGAGATCGGCGTCGAGGCCATCGGGGGTGACGCGGCCACCCAGGGTCCGCCGCAGCACGTCGGGCTGCTCGAGCATCTCCTTGAGCATGTAGTGCGGATGGCCGCCCTTCTCGGCGGCGTCGGCGTCCCACTCGATGATCTCGGCCGCACGATCGACCGGCGTGCCGTCGAGATGCTGGAGGGTCGCGCCGGAGGCGTCGAGGACCACCAGCTCGCCATCGTGGACGTACACGACCCGCTTGGTGTAGGGCAGGAGGGCGGGCACGTCGCTCGCCACCCACGATTCGCCCTCGCCGAGCCCCACGACGAGCGGGCTCGTGGCGCGCGCCGCCACCACCTGGGGATGGTCGACGTGGGTGACCACGAGCGCGTACGCGCCGCGGACGCGCGTCAGCGCTGCGCGCACGGCCGCCGGCAGGTCGCCCGCGTACTGCTCCTCGATCAGGTGGACGAGCACCTCGGTGTCGGTCTCGCTCCGGAAATCGTGGCCGCGGGACTTGAGCTCGTCGCGCAGCGCGACGTAGTTCTCGATGATGCCGTTGTGGACGAGGCCGAGTTTGCCGTCCTCGCTCAGGTGCGGATGCGCGTTCGTGTCCGTGGGCTTGCCGTGCGTCGCCCAGCGGGTGTGGCCGACGGCGCGCACCCCGCGGAGCGGCGCGCCGGCGCGCGCGCGCTCGGTGAGCGCATCGCGCAGCACCTGCAGCTTGCCGGCCCGCTTGACGACGTCGAGTTCGGGCCGTTCGGCGCTCGCGACGACGATGCCGGCCGAGTCGTAGCCGCGGTACTCGAGCCGCGACAGTCCGTCCAGGACGACGTCGGCAGCGACCCGTCCTCCGATGTATCCGACGATTCCGCACATGGCGGTCCCCCTTCTGGTCGAGGTCCGCGCCGCACGAGGACGGCGCTCGCCCTCACGACCCGGCTACCCGCCACGGCTCGCCCACCACGAACCACCGATGCAACGCGTCGAAGAGCGCGACCTGTCCGTCCGGGACCGCACCCTGCGCGACGAGCAGCGGGTGCAGCAAGACGCTCCGGCCGACGGCCACGGCGGCCGAGCCGGCCACCGCCTGACGCACCACGGGCGGCAGCTCGCGCGGTGGGTAGTAGATCAACGACGGTTCGACCGGGTTGCGCTCCACCGGCAACGACGTGACCAGCGCCAGGACCAGCGCGACGCCGAGGACGAACCCGCCGATCCCGCCGCCGACGCGCGCCAACCGGCCGGGGACGCGCGCGAGCTGCAGGACGTGGCGTCCGAGCAGCGCCAGCGCCAGACCGACGAGCAGCGCGGCGACGAGCGCCAACCACGGGTTCAGGTCCGCGAGCACGAGCAGCGGCCGCAGCGCCGCGAGCCCACCGAGGCCGACCAGCAGCCCCATGAGGCGCCGCTCGGCGGCGAGCCCGGTGACGGCGGCGACCGTGAGCACGAGGGAGGCGTCGATCCAGGTCACGTCCGCACAGCATACCCAGCCGCGTCGACGGCCGACATGACGTCCTTCATGCGCGCATCGACCTCGGCGTCGGTCAGGGCCCGCTCGGGATGCCGGAAGCGGAAGCGCAGCGCCAGGCTCTTGCGCCCCTCCCCCACCTGCCCCCCCTCGTAGACGTCGAACGGGAAGAGCTCCGCCAGCAGGTCCCCGGCCGCCTCGGCGCACAGGGCATGGAGCGTCGCGTACGCGACGTCGGCCGGGACCACGACGGCGAGGTCGCGCTCGGCGAAGGGCTGGCGCGGCACCTCGCGCACGACGGGCGCCCCCACCGCGAGCGGCAGGCGCAGCTCGGCGACCAACACGTCGCCGCAGCCCCAGTCGCGCGCCACCTCGGGGTGGAGCCGGCCGAAGGTCCCGACGTCGGCGCCGGCCCACAGCACCCGCGCCGAGACCCCGGGATGCAGGTACGCGACCGGCGCGGGGCGGAGCTCGAGCGCCACGCCGAGCCCCTCGGCCAGGCTCTCGAGCACCCCCTTGGCGACGAACGGGTCGATCGCGCCTTCCGCGCGCCAGCCCGAGCGCACGCGCGCGCCCCGCCAGAGGAGCCCCAAGCGCTCCTCCTCGGGCTCGACGAACACCCGGCCCACCTCGAAGAGCGCGAGCGAGGGGACGTCGCGGTTCGTGCGCGCGGCCGCCAGGAGGCCCGGCAGGAGCGCCGTGCGCAGGACGGCCCGGGCGTCGCTCTGCGGCTCCGCCAGGCGGACGGCCGCCGCGGGCACCCGCGCGCGCGCCAGATCGTCGTCGCCGACGAACGCGTACCCGATGGTCTCGAGCATCCCGGCGCCGACGAGCCGCTCGCGCAGCAGGCGGTAGGTGGGATCACCCGCCGAGGGGGTTACGTCGAGGTGCGGGACGCTGCTGCCGATGTGTTCGAACCCGTGCAGGCGCGCGACCTCCTCGACCACATCCTCCTCGATCGTCAGGTCGACGCGCCACGAGGGCGGATGCACCGTCCAGACGTCCGCATCGTCCTCGACGCCGTCGACGCCGTCGACGCGGCACCCGAGCCGCTCGAGGATGCGGCGCTGCTCGGGCCGCGCCACGTCGAAGCCCATCAGGAACGCGACCCGCTCCGGGCGGTAGGCGATGGCCGGGCGCGCGCCGGCCGCGGCGCCGGCGACGCTCAGCCCGGGGTGCGCCCGCCCCGCGCCGGCCGCCTCGAGCAGCGCGATCGCACGGGCCGAGGCGAGCTCCGCCAGCGCCGGGTCGACGCCGCGCTCGAAGCGCGTGCGGGCGTCGGTGATCTGCTTGTGGCGGCGCCCCGTGCGGCGGACGCCGGTCGGCTCGAACCAGGCGACCTCGAGCGCCACCGAGGTCGTCGAAGCGAGCACCGAGTCCTCACGGCCGCCGATCACGCCCGCGAGCCCGATCGCGCGCGAGCCGCCGGCGCCGTCCGGGGTCGCGATGACGAGGTCGTCGCCCTCGAGGGTCAACTCCTCCTCCTGCAACGTCACCAGTTGCTCGCCGGCGCGCGCCCGCCGCACCTCCAGGACGCCGCCGTGCAGCGCCCGCAAGTCGTAGGCGTGCGACGGCTGGCCGAGCTCGAAGGTCACCAGGTTGGTCACGTCCACGACGACGTTCCGGGGGCGCACGCCGAGCAGCGCGAGGCGGCGTTGCAGGGCGACCGGCGCCGGGCCGACCCGGACGTCGTCGATGCGCCGCAGCGTGAACCAGGGGCAGCGACCTTCGTCGTCGACGCGCACGGTCAGGCCGTCGTCGATGGACGGGTCGCCCGCGGCGCCGGCGAGGCCGTCCGCCGGGTGTCGGAGCGCTACGGCCAGCTTCGCGGCCAGATCGCGCGCGACGCCGAGCAGGCTGAAGGCGTCGGATCGGTTGGGGGTGAGCTCCAGCTCCAGCACCACGTCGCCCGGCCACAGCTCGACGAGCGGCGCGCCGATCGGCGCGTCGTGGCCCAGAGCGAGGAGGCCACCGGCGTGCTCGAACAGACCGAGCTCGCGCGGGCTGCAGAGCATCCCCTCGGAGCGCACCCCGGCGACCTCGCGCACCTCGAGGGGACCGTCGAAGCCCGGCAGCTGCGTTCCCGGCGGCGCGTAGGCGGCGCGCATCCCCACCGTGACGTTCGGTGCGCCACACGCCACCACGCGGCGGCCGGTGCCGTCGTCGACCACCGCACGTCGGACCACGTCGGCGCCGTCGATGGCCGCGACCTCCAGGACCTCCGCGACCACCACCCCGGCCGGTGCCCCGGCCACCTCCTCGACGGCCTCGACCCCGAGGCCGAGGCCGGCCAACAGGTCGGCGGTGGTCGCCGGGTCCGGCAGGCCCGGCACCAGCTCGGCCAACCACCCGTGCGGCACGCGCATCAGGCCACGCCCCGGAACTGCTCGAGCACGCGCACGTCGCCGCGGTAGAGGTCGCGGATGTCGTTCACGCCGGTGCTGACCATCGCCAGGCGCTCGATGCCGAACCCGAAGGCGAAGCCGGTGACGTCCTCGTACCCGACGGCCCGGAAGACGTTCGGGTGCACCATGCCGCACCCGCCCAGCTCGAGCCACTCCTCGCGGCCGGTCTTGGGGTGGGTCCACCAGATGGCGAACTCGGCGCCCGGCTCGACGAACGGGAAGTACGAGGGCTGCAGGCGCGTGCGGGTCCCGGTGCCCAGGAGCGCGGTCGCCATCTCGGTGATCGCGCCGCGCAGGTCGGCCATGGTGACGCGCCGACCGACCACGAGCGCCTCGAGCTGGTGGAACTGCGCCTCGTGGGTGGCGTCCACCGCCTCGTTGCGGAAGACCCGGCCCGGCACGACCACCTTCAGGGGCGGCGCGTGGGCGCGCATGTAGCGCACCTGCATGGGGCTCGTGTGGGTCCGCAACAGACGCCCGTCGGTGGTCCAGAAGGTGTCCTGGGCGTCGCGCGCCGGGTGCTCCGGCGGGAAGTTGAGCGCCTCGAAGTTGTGGTGGTCGTCCTCGAGCTCGGGGCCGACGGCGACGTCGTAGCCGAGGCTGCGGAACACGTCGAGCAGCCGGTGGGTCACCTGGGTGAGCAGGTGGTGGCCGCCGGCCGGCACGCGCTCGCCGGGGAGGGTGAGGTCGACGCGCTCCGCCGCGAGGCGGGCGTCGAGCGCGGCGCGCTCCAGGGCCGCCTTGCGCGCCTCGATCGCCTGCTCCAGAGCCTGCTTGTGCTCGTGCAGCGCGCGTCCGACGGTGCGGCGCGCCTCGGGCTCGAGCGCCGCGAGTCCCTTGAGCTGCTCGGTGATCGTGCCCTTCTTGCCGAGCAGGCGCACCCGCAGGTCCTGCAGGGCGCGCGCGTCCGGTGCGGCGGCGATGGCGGCGAGCGATTCGTCGTGGTCCATGCGGTGGTCCATGCGGTGGGGCTCCTCGGCGGTGCGGGGGTGCGACGGAGGCGCCAAGAGAAACGCACCGCCGTCGCGGGTGCGGGGGCGGTGCGCAGGGGGTCGGACGCGGCTCGCGTCGCGCGACCTCTACGCGAGCGGGGTAAAGGGCGAACGGAGGCGGTCCAGCGCGCGGTCCATCACGGCGACGAGCGTACGGCACGCCGCCCCGGCCGTCAACGGGTCCGACCGCCGCGCTCAGCGCGCCGGGGCGTCCGGGTCGCCTCGGAAGACGTCGGCGTAGTGGGCGCCCGCGTGCGCGACCACGTCGTGCACCCACGGACGCTCCAGAGCGCGCGCCGCCCAGCCGTCGGCCGCGGCCTCGGTCGCGAAGGGCCCGACGAGCCAGGACCCGCCGGCGTACGCCTCGGGGGCGACCGGCAGCGCGAGCTCCTCGCGGCGTCCGTCGCGATCGCGCACCTCGCGCACGAAGGCGCCCGCGCCGGCCCGATCGCGCAGCAGCGCGTCCAGGGCCCGGCGCCAGCGCTCGTCCTCGCGCGCGCCCAGCGCAGCGTCGATCAACAGCGGCACGCGGCCGTCGCGGTCGGCGGCCGCTTTGGCCAAGCGGCGGTCGGGGAACGTCGCCCAGAAGAGCGACGCCGCGACGTCCTCGAGCCGTGGGTCGACGCGCAGGAGCTCGACGCCCGGCAGCCCGGTGGCCGGCGGTGCCGCGCTCACGCCCCTGCGCCGACCGGCGCCGTCGCCGCCCACGCGGCGTCGAAGGCGGCAGGCAACCCGACCGCATCGGGGATCCCGTGGGCCGGCAACACCTGCGCCAAGGCCACCATCAACGCCCGGTAGGGCTCGGGGCGGGCTGCTTCGCCCATCAGGCCCAAGCGCCAGACCTTGCCCGCGGTGGCGCCGAGGCCGCCGGTGAGGCTCACGCGCGCGACCTCGCGGAGCGCGCTCCGCACCGCGGCGTCGTCGAGCCCGTCCGGCAAGCGGACGGTGAGCACGGTCGGGAGCCGCACCGGAGCCGGGACGAAGGGAGCGAACCCCACCGTCGCCAGGGCGTCGAGCGCCGCGGCACCGGTGCGGCGCGCGCGCTCGGTGCGCGCCGCCACGCCCTCTTCGAGCGCCGCGCGGATCGCCTCGCCGGTCGCCCAGTGGAGGTGGATGGGGACGGTGTGGTGGTACTGGCGGCCCCCGTCCAGCGCCCAGTACGCCTGCATGCCGAGCAGGTCCGCGTACCAGGTCGCGACCGGCGTCCGGCGCGCGGCGACGGCCGCCATGGCGCGCCGCGACACGGCCACGGGCGCGAGCCCGGGAGGCGCCGACAGGCACTTCTGCGATCCGGTGTAGGCGTAGTCGATGCCCCAGCCGGCCATGTCGAAGGGCAGCATGCCGACCGTCGTGACCGCGTCCACCGACAGGAGCGCCTCCACCTCGTGCGCGATGGCCGATAGCTCCTCGACCGGGTTGAGGACGCCGGTCGACGTCTCGCCGTGGACGAACGCCACCAGCTTGGGCCGGACGCGCCGCGCCTCGGCGCGCATCCGGTCGGGGTCGAGCGCCTCGCCGGCCGGCGCCGCGACGCGGTGCACGCGGGCGCCCAGGCGCTCGGCCATGTTCGCCATGCGCTCGCCGAAGACGCCGTTCGTACCGATCACGACCGCGTCGTCCGGCTCGAGCAGGTTCGCGAAGCCCGCCTCCATGCCCAGCGAGCCGCTGCCGGCGAGGAGGCAGGTGAAGGCGTCGGGCGCCGCGCCGTACAGCTCGCGCAGGTCGGCCACGATGCCGTCGTTGTAGGCGAAGACGTCCGGGTCCATGTGCCCGCGCATCGGCCACGTCAGCGCCGCCGCCGCCCGCGGATGCAACGGGGTCGGCCCGGGCGTCAACAGCAGCACGTCGTCCATCCAGGGTCCAGCGTCCATGATCGCGTCCTCTCGTGTCGGCGGCAATCGCGGTGGGGTCGGCCGCGCGTCGCGGAGCGGCCAAAGCGAAGGGGACCGCACCCACGTCGGGTCGGTCCCCAAGACGGTGGTCGAGCCCGGGGGGCCTCCCCGGGCCGCAGCCCACCGTTACCGCGTAGCTCGCGCAGTCCGTCGCATCTGGCGCGAAGTCTACCTGGGCGCTCGCCCGGCTGCAAGCGCCCCGACGTCTCGCGCAGGTCGACGTGCTAGACTCGCGGGCGGACAACGTCCCGGCGCCGTCGAGGGTGGGTTCGCGGACCCGCCCTCGCTTCGTTCGGGACCGGAAAGGACGCCATGGACCTGACGCAAGCCGCACGGGACGCGCTCGAGCCCCTCGGATACGAGGTGCTCGAGGTCGTGGTGACCCGGCGTGGCAGTTCGCGGAGGGTCCTGGTCCGCATCGACCGCCTCGACGAGCAGGGGGTGTCGGTCGACGACGTCGGCCGCGCCGCCGGCGCGTTCGGCCTCGAGCTCGACCGGCTCGACCCGTTCGACGACCCCTACCAGTTCGAGGTCGAGTCGCCGGGCGCGGAGCGGCCGCTCGCCACCGCGCGGCACTTCGAGCGCTTCCACGACCTGCTCGCGAAGGTGCAGGTCGGCGGAGCGAGCTTCGTCGGCCGCGTCCGTGGGGTCGAAGGCGACGAGGTGGTCTTCGAGGTCGAGGGCGACGAGGGCTTGCGGCGCGTCGCGCTGTCGGCGATCGAACGGGCCAATCTCGCCGAGTGGCCCGACGCGCCGCGCTGATGCGGCGCGTGCAAGCGATGGACAGGCGCGCTGCGCAGCAGCGCAACCTGTCGAACCGCGCCTCGTGCGGTTCGACGGGCGACAATTTGGCGGGTCCCCCAACGCGACCCGAACCGGACCGGAGTGAAGGATGAACAAAGAATTCATCGACGCCCTAAACGTGCTCGCCGGCGAGCGCAACCTCGACAAGGAGGAGCTGCTCTCCTCGATCGAAGAGGCCCTCGAACAGGCCTTCGAGCGCAACGTGATGCCGGGCAAGCAGATCGAGGTCGCCGTCGATCCCGAGACCGGCGAGATCGACGTGCTGGTGATCCGCCGCGTGGTCGAGGAGATCGAGGATCCCGACAAGGAGATCCTGCTCACCGAGGCCGCGGAACTCGACGAGGACGTCGAGGTGGGCATGGAGATGGAGTTCCCGGTCGATCCGGAGACCTTCACGCGGATCGCCGTGCAGACCACCAAACAGGTGATCACCCAGAAGCTCCGCGAGAAGGAGCGCGAGCACGTCTTCGAGGAGTACAAGGACCGCGCGGGCGACGTGATGACCGCCGTGGTCTCGCGCACCGACAACAAGCGCAACGTGTTCGTGGACCTCGGGCGCGGCGAGGCGATCATGCCGCCGCGCGAGCAGATCCAGGGCGAGCGCACGATGGTGGGCATGCGCCTCAAGGTCTACGTGGCCAAGGTCGAGCTGTCCACCCGCGGCCCGTCGATCCTCGTGTCGCGCGCCGCACCGGAGCTCCTGGAGTACCTCATGCGCCAGGAGATCCCGGAGGTCGCGGACGGCACCGTCGAGATCAAGGCGATCGCGCGCGAGGCCGGCCAGCGCTCCAAGGTCGCCGTCTCGAGCACGAACCCGAACGTCGATCCCATCGGGGCCTGCATCGGCCACCGCGGGAGCCGGATCCAGGCGGTCACGGCCGAACTGCAGCGCGAACGCGTCGACATCATCCTGTGGGACCCGAGCCCGCGCGAGTTCATCCGCAACGCCCTCTCCCCCGCCAAGGTCGGCAGCATCGAGCTCGATACCGAAGCCGGCGAGGCGCGCGTCAACGTCGGCTCCGACCAACTGTCGCTCGCCATCGGCAAGGGCGGTCAGAACGTCCGCCTCGCCGCCAAGCTCTCGGGCTTCAAGATCGACCTCGTCGCCAGCGAGTCGATCAGCGACCTCGACGCCGCCATGGCGGCGGCGGCGTCGCGCCAGGCCGACGCGACGGCGCCCGGTGGCGCCGATCGCAACCGCGCCGCGTTCGACGCGCTGTTCTCGGCGAGCCCCGACGAGGGCGAGCCGGCGACTCCGGACGCGGACGCGGCCAGCGAGGCGACCCCGGAAGCGGACGACGCCCCCGCGGAGGACACGACCTCCGCATGACCGCGCCACGGCACGTCCCCGTGCGCCGTTGCGTCGCGTGCCGCGACGCGCAGCCCAAGCGCGAGCTCGTCCGGCTCGTGCGCAGCGAGGCTGGGTGGCGACTCGATCTAGCGCAGCGGGCGGGCGGCCGCGGCACCTCGCTGTGCCGCGCCTGCGCGCTCGCCGCCACGGGCGCCGCCGGTTTGGGCGCCGCGGGTTTGGGCACCGCGGGCGCACCCGACGACACCGCAGCCCGCCTCAAAGGCTTCCGGCGCGCGTTCCGACAGGACGCCGCCGCCGTGACCGCACTGCTCGCCCCCATCGCGTCGACGCTCGCAGCCACCGTTCCGGCGGTCATCGGCGAGCCGGACGCCCGACCCCGAACGAACGGAGGGATGCATGGCTGAGAAGGTTCGCATCTACCAGCTCGCACGTGACCTCGGCATCGAGACCAAGGACCTCTTGGCGATGCTCGACGACATGGGCGTGGAGTACAAGTCGCACTCGAGCACGCTCGAGCTCGACGTCGCCGAGGCGGTGCGCGGACTCGTGTCCGAGAACGCGCCGTCGACCCCCGCCACCGAGGCTCCGGCCTCCGAACCCGAGGCGCCGAAGCCCGCTGCCGCGAAGGCCGAGCCCAAGACCGAGAAGGCTGGCGCCCCGGCGGCGGCCGAGTCGGCCTCGGTCGTCCCGCTGCGCGCGCCCGTCGTCACCGTGATGGGCCACGTCGACCACGGCAAGACGTCGCTCCTCGACCACATCCGCAAGACCAAGGTCGCCGAGCGCGAGGCCGGCGGCATCACCCAGCACATCGGCGCGTACCAGGCCGAGACCAAGCAGGGCACCGTCACCTTCCTCGACACGCCCGGCCACGCCGCGTTCACCGCCATCCGGCAGCGCGGCGCCAACGCCACCGACATCGCGGTCATCGTGGTCGCCGCGGACGACAGCATCATGCCGCAGACGCGCGAGGCCATCGCCCACGCGAAAGCGGCCAAGGTGCCGATCGTCGTGGCGATCAACAAGGTCGACCTGCCGCAGGCGAACCCCGACAAGGTGATGCAGGACCTGATGCAGGTCGAGCTGATCCCCGAAGCGTTCGGCGGCGACACGATCGTCGTTCGCGTCAGCGCCCACACCGGCGAAGGGGTCGACGAGCTGCTCGAGATGCTCTCGCTCGTCGCCGAGGTCGAGGACCTGCGCGCCGATCCCGAGGCGCCGTTCCGTGGCGTCGTGGTCGAGTCGGTCCTCGACAAGCGCGCCGGCGTGCTCGCCACCGTGCTCGTGCAAGAGGGCACGCTCCGCGTCGGCGACTACGTGGTGTGTGGCGAGGTCTGGGCCAAGGTGCGCCGCCTGACCGACCACACCGGCGCCGGCGTCACGTCGGCGGGCCCCAGCGTCCCGGTGCAGATCCTGGGCTTCTCGCAGCTCCCGATGGCCGGCGAGGTCGTCGAGCACGCCGCCGACGAGGCGGGCGCCAAGGACACGGTGGCCGTCCGGATCGACGACCGGCAAGAGGCCGACCGCGAGCTCATCGGCCGCAAGGGGCTCACCCTCGCCGATCTGTTCGGCAAGCCCAAGACCAAGCGGATCCACCTGCTCGTCCGGGCCGACACCCAGGGCTCCCTCGAGGCGATCAAGGGCGTCATCGCCCAAGCCGCCGAGGGCGTGCCCGAAGTCGACGTCGACGTGATGCTCGCCGAGGTCGGTGCGCCCACCGACAGCGACCTGCTCCTCGCCTCGACGGAGGACGCCAGCATCCTGACGTTCGGCGTCAGCGCGCCCGGTTCGGTGGTCAAGGCGGCCGAACGCCAGAAGACGCCGCTCAAGTCCTTCCGGATCATCTACGACCTGATCGAAGAGGTCGAGCGCCAGATCAAGGGCCAGATCGAGCCGACCTTCGAGGAGCGCATCCTCGGGCACGCCGAGGTCCGCATGATCATCAAGGTTCCGCGCTCGGGCAACATCGCCGGCTCGTACGTGACCGACGGCGTCATCCGCCGCGGTGCCAAGGCGCGCCTCAAGCGCGACGGCCGCGAGGTCTACAAGGGTTCGATCGCGCAGCTGCGGCGCTTCAAGGACGACGTCCGCGAGGTGACCTCGGGGTTCGAGTGCGGGATCAACCTGCAGAACTACGACAACGCCCAAGAGGGCGACGTCATCGAGGTCTACGACATGGTCGAGGTGCCCGCCGCGTAAGCGGCGCGCCTCGTCCCTGAACGGCATGCGCCGGTCGACGCCGCTCCTCGCCCTGCTGCTGGTCGCCGTCGCGCTCGCTCCGGCGTTCGC
>JAABRX010000073.1 GCA_011390675.1 Trueperaceae bacterium
CCAAGCCGAAACCTAGAAGGAGGCACAGCATGGCCAAGCAGAAGACCGTGTCCAAGGCGGATCTCGTCGACTTCGTCGCCGAATCGACGTCCATGAAGAAGAAGGACGTCAAAGAGGTGATGGACCACATGCTCGGCAAGATCAGCGAGCACCTCGACAAGGGCAACAAGGTGCAGCTGACCGGCTTCGGCACCTTCGAGGTCCGCAAGCGCAAGGCCCGCACCGGCGTGAAGCCCGGCACGACCGAGAAGATCAAGATCCCGGCCAGCAAGTACCCGGCCTTCAAGCCCGGCAAGAGCCTCAAGGAGCAAGTCAAGAAGTAACGGTCGCCTGCGATCGTGCTTCGAAGGGGGGCGACCACGCGGTCGCCCCCCTTCGCATGGCGCCCACCGGGCGCCGCGTCCGTGCGTTCGGGGTCGGCGCCGCGCCACCGACCGCCCATCGCGCCCCGTAGAGTGGCGCCATGGGTCTCCTCGACGTCATCGGACCGATCATGGTCGGTCCTTCCTCCAGCCACACCGCCGGGGCGTGCCGGTTGGCGCTGCTGGCGCGCCACACGCTGTCTTCCCCGCCGACGGCGGCGCGCTTCGCGCTCCACGGGTCGTTCGCGAAGACGGGCAAAGGGCACGGGACCGACCTGGCGCTGGTGGCCGGCACCCTCGGAGCGGCGCCCGACGACCCGGTCATCGCGCGCGCCTTCGACGCCGCCCGCGAAGCCGGGCTCGAGGTGTCGTTCCAGGTCGCCGACCTCGGCGACGTCCATCCGAACACCGTGCGCATCGAGCTCGAAGCGGGCGACGAGCACGTGCGCGTCATCGGCTCGAGCCTGGGCGGTGGCCTGGTGCGGGTCTTCGACGTCGACGGCTTCCGCATCGACTTCTCCGGCGCGCACCACACGCTGCTCGTGCGCCACGTCGACACCCCCGGCGTCATCGCGCGGGTGGCGCGCGTGATCGCCGACGACGACGTCAACGTCGCGACCTTGGTGAGCGCCCGGCGCAAGCGCGGCGGCGACGCGATGATGTCGATCGAGGTCGACCGCGCGCTCTCCGACCCGGCGTTCGCGTACCTGGCCCACCTGCGGTACGTCAACTGGCTGCGGCTGCTGCCCGAGGTCATGCACGCCGAGACCGACGAGGCGGCCGCATGACGCTCGCCGACCTGGCCGCCCACCCGGGCCGCGCGTCCGACGCCGTCCTGGCCGACGAGGCGCCCACCAGCCGGCAGCGCGACGCGCTCCTGGAGGGCCTCAAGGGACGCCTGCGCGAGATGCGCGACTCGATCGAGCGCGGCCTCGCCAGCGAGGCGCCGAGCCGCACCGGGATGGTCGGCTGGAACGCCAAGACCCTGTGGACCGCGGAGGACGCGCTGCGGGCACCGCTGCTCAAGCGCGTCCAGGCGTACGCGATGGCGGTCAACGAGGAGAACGCCCGCATGGGTCGGATCGTCGCGGCCCCCACCGCCGGCTCGGCCGGCACCGTGCCGGGCGCCCTGATCGGCGTCGGCGACCACCTGGGGCTGGACGACGACGCGCTCGCGGCACCCCTGGCGCTCGCCGCCGGCATCGGTCAGGTGATCGGCCAGTCGATGTTCATCGCCGGGTCGACCGGCGGCTGTCAGGCCGAGATCGGCAGCTCCGCGGCGATGGCGGCGGCGGCCGTCACCGAGCTGATGGGAGGCGACGCGTCGGCGTCGGTGCACGCCGCCGCCATGGCGCTGATGAACACGATCGGCCTGGTGTGCGACCCGGTCGGTGGCTACGTCGAGGTGCCGTGCGTGTCGCGCAACGCCTTCTACGCGGTGCACGCGGTGGCCTCGGCGCAGTTGGCGATCGCGGGCGTCACCTCCCCCATCCCACCGGACGAGGTGGTCCAAGCGATGGCGTCGGTGGGTCGGATGCTGCCCCCGGAGCTGCGCGAGACCGGCGAGGGCGGCATCGCGGCCACGCCGACCGGCCGCCGCATCGCGCTCGAGCTCGCGCGTTGATGCCGGCCCGGCGCGCGCGACCGTGCGCTGCGCCGAACTCTGCTTGTGCCATTTGGTGCATGCTGATCGTCGAGGGACGAACGTCCCGGTCATGCAGGCCGGTCGCTCGCCCGGGGAGGATCCCATCGTGACCGCAACCGAACGCACCCGCGTCGTGGTCGTCGGCGCCGGCTTCGCCGGCCTGAACGTGGTGGCGTCGCTTCGCGGCGCACCCGTCGACGTCACGCTCGTCGATCAGCGCAACTACCACACCTTCCAGCCGCTCCTGTACCAGGTGGCGACCGCAGCGCTCGACGCCGGCGACGTCGCGCACCAGGTCCGGGACGTGCTGCGAACCAACCTGAACGCACGCTTCGTGCTGGGCCGCGTCGTCGGCATCGACCTCGACGCGCGCCACGTCGCGCTCGCCGATGGCGACCAGCTGCCGTACGACCATCTGGTGGTCGCGCCGGGCGCCGTTTACCACGACTTCGGGATCCCGGGCGTCCGCGAACACGCCTACGTCCTCAAGAGCGCAGCCGAGGCACTGGCGCTGCGGGCCCACGTCCTCAAGCGCTTCGAAGAGGCGGCGCGCGACCCCGACGCGGTCGACGCCGGCCTCCTGAACGTGGTCATCGTCGGTGCCGGTCCGACCGGGGTCGAGATGGCCGGCGCGCTGGTCGAGTTGTTCGAGCACGGGATGCGCTCCGACTTCCCCGAGCTCGACGTCGGTCGCGCGCGCGTGATCCTGCTCGAGGCGCTGGACACCGTGATGCCGCCGTACACCGAGGCGACGCGCGCCTACGTGGGCAAAGTGCTGCGCGCCCGCGGCGTCGACGTGCGGCTGGGCGCGGTCGTGGAGGAAGTGACGGAGGACCGGGTGCGCCTGAAGGACGGCAGTGAGATCGCCTACGGCACCCTGGTGTGGGCTGCCGGCGTGCGCGCGCACCCGCTCGCGGAAGCGCTCGGCGTCGAGCTCGGTCGCAGCGGGCGCGTCCCCGTCGCCGACGACCTGTCGCTCCCCGAACGGCCGGGGGTCTGGATCGCCGGCGACCTGGCCGGCCCCGTCGGCGCACCCCCCCTGGACGGCGGCGAGGGTGCCTACCCGCAGGTGGCCCAAGTCGCCATCCAACAGGGCAAGCACGTCGCGTACGGGATCCGAGCGCACCTCGCGGGGCACCCCTCGCGCCCCTTCCGGTACGCCGACCGCGGCCAGATGGCCATCGTCGGTCGCTCGGCCGGCGTCGCCGAGCTCAGCCCGGCCTGGGGCGGCTTCCGCTTCACCGGCCTGCTCGGATGGCTCGCGTGGCTGTTCGTCCACCTCATCTATTTGCCAGGCCACCAGAACCGCCTCCGTGCGTTCCTCGGTTGGGCGTGGGAGTGGGTCACCTACGACCGCCACGCCCGGCTGATCCTCGAGCCCATCGACCGCGACCTCGACCGGGCGGGGCCGCCACCGCCGCGCGGTACCCTCGGCGCATGACCGACCGCGCGCTCGTCACCGAAGCGTTCGTCGTCGCCCACCGGGCGGCGGACGCCGCCGCCCGGATCCACCGAGGGCACGCCGGCGCCCTGCTGGACGTGACCACCAAGTCGAGCGCCACGGACTTGGTCACCGAGGTCGACCGGCTGTCGGAAGCCGCGATCCGGACCACGATCGCCGACGCGTTCCCCGACCACGTGGTGTGGGGCGAGGAGGAGGGGACCTCGACCGGCGACGCCCGCCACCGGTGGATCGTCGACCCACTCGACGGCACCGTGAACTACGCCCACGGGGTGCCCATCTACGCGGTCTCGATCGCGCTCGAGGTCGACGGCGTCGTCGAGCTGGGGGTCGTGCTCGACTCGGCGCGCGGCGATCGCTTCGCCGCGCGCCGTGGCGCCGGCGCGACCCTCGATGGCGTCGGCATCCACGTGAGCACGACGCCCTCGATCGGCGCGGCGATGCTCGGGACCGGCTTCGCGTACGGTGGGCCCGCGATCGCGCGCAACCTCGAAGCGTTCGCTCGCGTGGTCCCAGCCGCGCGTGCGGTGCGGCGTCCGGGCGCCGCCGCGCTCGACGTGTGCAACGTGGCGTGCGGCCGGTACGACGGGTTCTGGGAGCTCGACCTCAAACCGTGGGACGTCGCCGCCGCAGCGCTCGTCGTGCAGGAAGCGGGGGGCACCGTGACCAACCTGCAGGGAGCCCCGTACCGCTGGGGCGACGACGGCATGGTGGCGACCAACGGCCACCTGCACGCGCGCCTGCTCGACCTGCTCGGCTGGGCCGACGCGCGCGCCTGAACGCCGCGACGGCGTTCGCTCAGACCGCGGCCGCCGACCGGTCGAACGCAGCCAACTCCGCGGCGGTCAGACCGGCCCGCGCCACGGAAGCCGCCCAGAGCCGCTCTTCGACGTCCTCGCCCTCGCCCCCACGCGCCGGACGCCGCGAGCGGCGGTCGACCCAGTAGTCGCCGTTCCCGGGCACGTCGGCCGTGGCGAGCCAGGTCATCGTGTCCGCACCCCGCTCCGGCGAGCGCGCGACCAGCTTCTGCAACAGGCCGATCGCGCGTGCCGTGAAGCCGTCGCCCGAACCGAAGCCGGTCGCGACGAAGCCGGGATGGAAGGCGTGCACGGTCACACCGGTCCCCTCCAGCCGGCGCGCGAGCGCGCGCGTGACCACCTGGTTGGCGAGCTTCGACTGGGCGTAGGCAGTCCATCCGGAGTACCCGCGCGCGAACTCGAGGTCGTCCCAACGGAAGCGCGCCATCTGCGCCGCGTTCGATGAGGTGATCACGACCCGCGCCGGCGCCGAGGCGACGAGCAGGTCGGCGAGCAGCACGGCCGGCACGAACACGCCCAAGTGGTTGAGCGCCCAGGTCGACTCCACCCCGTCGGCCGTCTCGTGCCGCGAACCGAAGTACGCACCGGCGTTGAGGACGAGGACGTCGAGGCGCGACCAGCGCTCGCGGAACGCCGCAGCGAAGGCGCGCTGGCCCGCGAAGAGGCCGAGGTCGGCCCCCAGGAAATGGACGTCGCCGCCGGTCTCGGTCCGGATGCGCTCGGCGACTTCGGCGCCGCGGCCCTCGCCGCGCGACACGAGGACCACGGTATCGCCGCGGGCCGCCAGGTCGGCGGCGGTCACCCGCCCGATGCCGGAACTCGCGCCCGTGACGACCGCGACGCGGCCGGTGGGGTTGGGGGCTGATGGGTTCATCGCTGCGACGCTACCGCCGCACGTCCGGCAGGTCCGTAGGGTGGCGCGCCATGACGCCCGTGGCGCCCGCCCCGGCACTGCCGGAGTTCAGAACTCGTCCGGGAACTCCAGGCGCGGTCGGCGGCGGACGGACGGCTCCGACGGCGGCTCGTCTTCGCTCGCGGCGTTCGTCGGCGCTGCCGGCGGTGCAGGCGTCGCGGGCACCGGCGTGCGGCGGACCGCCTCGCGTGCCCGATCCGGCTCCGGCTCCGGCTCCGGCGCGGCCGCGGGCAGCGCGTCGCGCACGGGCTCGCCCTCCGCGGTCGGCCCGCGCTCCGGCCGAGCCGTCGGTCGCCCGATGGGCAGACCGTCCGCGGTTCGTGCGGACGCTCCCCCACGGCCCGTGACGGCCACCCCCACCGGCGGGGTCGCGATGCGCGGCACCCCGGGCGGCCGTGCCTCCGCACTCGCGGGGGGCCGCGCGGCGCTGCGCGGGTTCGGATCGGCGGCCTCGGACCGGGGCGGGGCGACCCCAGCGCGGACGGCCGGCTCGGGCGCGGGCACCGCCGGTGGCATCGGCTCAGGCACGGCCGGCTCGGGCACGGCCGGCTCGGGCACGGCCGGCTCGGGCACGGGCACCGCTGGTGCCGTCGGCTCGCGCACCACCGGCTTGGGCACGGCCGCCGCCGGGGGCGTGGGCGCCCACGTCGAGCCTTCGTCGATCGGCGTGGAGCGCGCGGAGGACGGCCGCGGAGCGTCGCGCCGTTCGGCGGCCCGTGCCGGAATCGGGACGGCGACGGCCACCGGTTCGGCAGGCTCCGGCACGTCGTCCTCGAGGAAGCGCGCGTCGGGCTCGTCGCTCGCGAGGCGGCGCGCCGGCGCGCTGACCTGCTCGAGCGGCGCCGCCTTGAAGCGCGCCGCCCATGGCTCCCAGACGAGCTCCACCCGGTGCCGGTGCACCTTGACCCGGGGCGCGGCCGCGTAGCAGTACACGTCGAGCCAGCCGTCGCCGCGCAAGCCGAGCGAGATCCTGCCCGACACCGACACCGAACCCATCGCCGGCACGACCGCGTCGACGGTCGCCACCCGCGGCGCACCGCGACGACCGTCGCGCAGCGCGACCTCGAGGAGTTGCACCGGGTAGCGGCTCAGGTTGCTGACGGTCATCGTGTACGCCCCTGCAGCGGCGTGGGCCTGCGGGGTCGGGCGCCGGCGCCGGCGCCCCGAGGACCGCAGCTCCGGCTCGTCGGTGCCGTCGGGCACGACCTCGCCGCTGGTGACGAGCAGTTGCGGCGGGCGCACGTCCAGGCCACGCGGGGCGCGCCGGCGCCAGGCGAGCAACCACGACAGGACGAAGAAGGCCGCGACCAGGACCCACGTGATCCCAGGCCAAGCCTCGGGGCGCCACGCGCCCGTGGCGAACCACGCCGCGAAGGCGTCGATGAACGCCTCGAGCATGTCGGCGATGCGGCGCAATGCGGTCTCCACGCAGCTCCTTCCGCCCCCGGACGAGCCGGAGACGGCTCCAGGATACGGCTTATGGGTGAGAAGGCGCGCGCGCCCGTCGCCACCACCGTGGCGACGGGGGTTGGCTCAGGGGGCCGCGGTAGCCTCCGGCCATGCCGCCCGCCGCCGGACCGCCCGACGCCACCCCGCCCGACCCCACCGCCCCGCTCTGGGACGGTCGCGTGGTCGCGACCGGCGACGGCAGCCTCACGGTCCACAGCCCGCGCTTCGGTCAGGGCTTCCGTTCGCGCGCCGGCGCCCACGCCGAAGCGCGCCACGTGTTCGTCGAGGGCAGCGGCATGGGGCCGCGTCTGCGCCGCGGCACCTCGGCAGCGGTGCTCGAGGTGGGCTTGGGCGCCGGCACCAACCTCGGGCTCACCATCGCGGCGGCCTGGGACAGCGACGCCACGCTGCGCTACGTGGCGATCGAGCGCGAGCCGCTGCCGCCGGACGCGTGGCGCGCGCTCGACCTCCCCTCCTGGCTGCCGGCCCCGTTCGCAAGTGCGTGGCTCACGGCGCTGGAGCGATGGGCCGCGGCGCCGACCGCCTCCCTAGAGGTCTCGGTTCAGGCCGTGCGGGTGGAGGTGGTGGTCGCCGAGGCCGGCGCCTTCGCCGCGGAAGGCGGGCTCGGGGCGCTCGGAACCTTCGACGCGGTCTACCTCGACCCCTTCTCGCCCGACGTCGATCCCGACGCCTGGCGCCCCGCGACGTTGGCGGCCCTGGCTGCCGCGCTGGCGCCCGGCGGGGCGCTCGTGACCTACAGCGTGCAGGGCGCCGTGCGTCGCTCGCTGGCCGCGACCGGCCTCGTGGTCGCCAAGCGGCCCGGGCCACCCGGCGGCAAGCGCGAGGTGCTGCGCGCCCGCAAGCCGCCGGCGGCGACCGAGGACGGACCGTGAACCCACACGAGGGCGGCGTGCGGGTGGTCGTGGTCGGTGGCGGCGTGGTCGGGCGCTCTCTTGCGCGCGCGCTGGCGCGCGCCGGCCACGAGACCACCCTGGTCGCGGACGGCGGCATGGCGGCCTCCGCCGTGCCGGTGGCGCTCCTGAACCCCTACCGTGGCCGCACGGGGCGCGCCCACCCCGAGGACCTCGCGGCGCTGAGGGCGACCTGGCGCTGGGCGGCCGAGCTCGCCATCGAGGGCTTCGCCACCGGTGCCCACCGGACGGGTGCGGTCCGCGTGGCGGACGGGCCCAAGCAAGCTCGCGCGTTCGCGGCGGCCGGGCTCGCGCCCACGGACCCCGAGGCTGCCGGGGTCCGCGCGCCCCACGGGGCGTTCCTCGTCCCCGACGGCGGCTGGCTCGACCCCGGCGCATGGTGCGCGGCGTTGACCCGATCGGCGGTGGCGCACGGCGCGCGGTGCCTCGAAGGGCGGGCGGTCGTCGGCGCCGAGGCCCGCGCCGAAGGGGGGTGGCGGCTGCAGCTGAGCGGCGCCGGGCTCGGGCGCGGCGTCCGCACCACCGCAACGCTCGACGCCGAGCAGGTCGTGTTCGCCATCGGCGCGACCCACTGGCCTGAGGCGCTCGAGGCCGCGATCGGCGCCGCGCCGGCCGTGGAGCGGATCGCGGGCGACGTCGTCGTCACGCGCCGCGCCGCGCCGGCGCTGCCCATCGCGGGGGGCACGTACGTGGGGCCGGTCGAGCGGGCCGGCGAGCACGTCGCGGCCATCGGCGGCCACCACCGACCGCCGGGACCGCCCGCCGTCGACGCGGCCGCCCGGCTGCGCGGCGCCGCGCGGTGGACGCTTCCGGAGCTCGGCGCCGAGGACCCGGACGACCGGATCTGGTGGGGGATCCGCGCCAAGCTGCCCAGCGGCAGGCCCGAGGTGCGCGCGTTGGCGCCGGGGGTTCGCTGGGTGGGCGGGTTCGCGGGCCGCGGCTTCCTCGCCGCCGCGCTCGTTGCCGAAGCCCTCGCCACGGCGCTGGCCGAGGAGGCGATCGGCTAGCCGACCGAGTCCGCGGCCGCCACCGCACCGCGCCATGCGAAGCCGTCGCACGCGATCACGGGCACCGCCGGGTAGCGCGGCAGATCGGGATGGTCGCAGCGCAGGAAGGCGGCCCCTCGTGAGGACGCGATCGCGCGGGCGTGCGCGCATGCGCCGCACAGCCCACCGCGCGCCGCACGCGCGAGCGCGGGCACGGCGTCCTGATCATCGAACGGCGTCATGAACCAAAGACCGGCGTCAGGCGGGCGTGGCGGCGTGCGCGCCGAGCAGTTGGTCGGCGAGGGCCCGGAAGCGATCGGCGTCGAAGCGACGCGGCCCCTCGGTCAAGCCCGTGCCGTCCGCGGCGAGCGTCGCCTTGCGGTACACGTGCGACTCGTACGGATGGATGACGATCTCCTTGAACACGGTGTGCCGCGGGCTCGCGTTCAACATCAGCACCGGGTACCCGTCGGGGCGCGAGAGGCTGGCGCTCATCACGATGGTCGGCAGGTCGTACGGCCGCGCCATCCGGTAGATGTAGTCCGGGAAGTCGGCCTCCTTCTGGAAGATGACGTCGTCGCGCCCGTCGGCGTACGTCCGCATCACGTCCAGCAGGTCCGCCCAGGCACGGTAGAAGGCCAGATCGCGCTCGCTGAGGCTCATGGCGTCAGTCTAGCGCGCCGGCCGCCGGGCACGCCGCTGCGCGACCCTCAGTACGCCACCTGCAGCGCGGTCAGGTACCGGAACACGTTCTTGGGCACGAACGTGGGCTCGGGACCGACGAGCCTAAGCTCGGGGAAGCGCCGCAGCAGCCCGCCGATCGCCACCCCCAACTCGAGGCGCGCGAGCGGCGCGCCGATGCAGTAGTGCAGCCCCAGCCCGAAGGCCAGATGCGGGTTGGGGTGGCGGCCGACGTCGAAGCGATCGGGGTCTTCGAACACGTCGGGGTCGCGGTTCGCGGCGGCGTAATAGAGCACCAGCTTGGTGCCGCGCGGCCAGGCGATGCCACCGAACGTCAGGTCCTCGAGCACGGTGCGCTCGAAGAACTGCAGCGGCCCCTCGAAGCGCATCATCTCCTCGATCGCCGGCCGCAGCAGCCCCGCGTCGGCGCGCAGCCGCGCGAGTTGATCCGGGTGCCGCAGCAGCGCCAGCAGCCCGTTGCCGACGACGTTGACCACCGCCTCGTGGCCGGCGTTCAGGAACAGGATCGCGTTGGCGACCACCTCGCCCTCGCTCAGGCGCGCGCCGTCCGCGTCGCGCATCGCCACCATCCGCGAGATCAGGTCCTCGCCCGGCGCGCGCCGCTTCGCCTCCATCAGGTGCCGGACGTAGTCGGCGAACTCGGCAGCGGCCGCGACAGCGACCGCCTCCATCGCCGCGGTGCGCTCGGGCTCGAACATGCCGATGATCGCCTTCGACCAGGGGAGCAAGGCACCGCGATCGGCGTCCGGGACGCCGAGGAGGTCGGCGATCACGGTGACGGGGATCGGCTCCGCGAAGTCGACCAGCAAGTCCGCCTCGCGCTCCGAGCGCGCCTCCAGCCCGTCCAGCAAACCGGCCACGAGCGCCTCGATGCGCCCCTGCAGCGCGCGCACGTGCTTGGGGGTGAAGACGTCGTGCACCGCCTGCTTCACCCGGGTGTGGTCGGGGGGTTCGATCTCGAGCAGCGACCCTGCCTGGATCGCCGCGAAGGGCGCGTGCGTCGGGTCGGCCTCCTTGGGTCGTTCGGGCATCACGCGCCCCAGCCGCCGGTCGCGCAGCAGCGCGTCGACGTCGGCGTGCCGGGTGACGATCCACGCCGACCACGGCGCGTACCAAGCGAGCGGCGCCTCGCGGCGCAAGCGCGCGTAGGTCGGGTACGGGTCGTGCAGGAAGGCGGGGTCGGTCGGATCGAAGCGGTCTCCGGTGGTCGGGTCGGGCATGCGCCATCGTACGTCCGCCGCCTGGGGGTGCCCGCCGGCGACCGGGGGTACGCTGTCGGCTCGTGACGTCCGACCCCCTCCTCGCCCCCCTCAACGAAGCGCAGCGCCAAGCCGTGGTGCACGCCGGCGGCCCCGCGCTGGTCGTCGCCGGCGCCGGCTCCGGCAAGACGCGCACGGTCGTGCACCGCATCGCGTACCTGCTGCGCGAGCACGGCGTGCAGCCGCATCAGGTGCTCGCGGTCACCTTCACGAACAAGGCCGCCGGCGAGCTGCGCGAGCGCGTCGGCGATCTGATCGGGCCCACCGCGCGCCAGCTGTGGGTCGCGACCTTCCACTCCGCCTGCCTGCGGGTGCTGCGCACGTACGGCGGCTACGTCGGCCTCGAGCCCGGCTTCGGCATCTACGACGACGGCGACCAGCTCGACCTGCTCAAGGAGATCCTGGGCACCGTGCGCGGGCTGGAGGAGGCGAACCCGCGCGCGCTGCGGGGCGCGATCGATCGCGCCAAGTCGAACCTGTGGACCCCGGAGACCTTCGAGGCCCAAGCCGAAGCCGCCTGGGGCAGTGAGGTCGCCGGGTTGCCGCTCGAGCTGGTCTCCGAGGTGTACGGCCGCTACCAGGCCCGGTTGCGGCAAGCGAACGCGGTCGATTTCAACGACATCCTCGGGCGCACCGTCGACCTGTTCCAGGAGGCGCCCGACGTGCTCGCCCGAGTCCAGGAGCGTGCGGTCCACGTGCACGTCGACGAGTACCAGGACACGAACGCCGCCCAGTACCGGCTCACGCGGCTGCTCGCGGACGGGCACCGCAACCTGGTCGCGGTCGGCGACCCCGACCAGTCGATCTACGCCTTCCGCGGCGCCGACCTGCGCAACATCCTCGATTTCCAGCGCGATTACGACGACGCTGCCGTGTACCGCCTCGAGACCAACTACCGCTCGGTCGCGGGGGTGCTCAAGCTCGCGAACGCGCTCATCGAGCAGAACCAGGGCCGGCTCGAGAAGGTGCTCCGGGCGGCCAAGGGCGACGGCGAGCCGGTCGCCCTGTTCCGCGCCAACGACCATCGGGCCGAAGCCGACTTCGTCGCCCGCCAGGTCGAGGCGTGGGTGGCCCAGGGCGGCGGGTACGACGACGTCGCGGTGCTCTACCGGACGAACGCCCAGTCGCGGGTGCTCGAGGAGGCGCTGCGCAAGGCCGGGGTGCCGGCCAAGATCGTCGGTGGGGTGGGCTTCTACGAACGTCGCGAGGTCAAGGACGTCCTCAGCTACGCGCGCGCGGCCCTCAACGGCGCCGACGACGTCAGCTGGCGGCGGATCCTGGCCCGCCCCAAGCGCGGGATCGGCAAGACCACCCAGGACGCGCTCACCGCCTGGGCAGGGCGCCACCGGGTCCCGTTCGCCGAAGCGGTCCGGCGCGCCGCCGAGGTGGTGCCCGGCACCGGCGCCGTCGCGCGCCTGGCGGACTTCGCCGCGCTCATGGACGACTTGGCCGAGGCGGCCGACACGCTGCCCGCGAGCGCCTTCCTCAAGGCCGTGCTCGATCAGAGCGGGTACGTGCGGGCGCTCAAGGACGAGGGCAGCTTCGACGCTCGCGCGCGGATCGAGAACCTCGACGAGCTGGTCTCGGCCGTCGCCGAGTGGGAAGCGGAGTCGGGCGGGGGGATCGCCGAGTTCCTGGACGAGGCGGCGCTCCTGGCGAGCGTCGACGACCGCGCCGTGGCGGCCGCCAACGACGAGGTGCCCGACTCCGCGGTGACCCTGATGACGCTGCACAACGCCAAGGGGCTCGAGTTCCCCGTCGTGTTCCTGGTCGGCCTCGAGGAGGGGTTGATCCCGCACCGCTCGGCGAGCAACAGCCTGCAGGAGCTCGAGGAGGAGCGCCGACTGCTCTACGTGGGCATCACGCGTGCCCAGGAGCGCCTCCTGCTCGTGCATTGCGCGTCGCGGATGACCTTCGGGCGCACCGAGTTCGCCCGCCCGAGCCGCTTCCTCGAGGACGTCCCCACCCATCTGTGGAGCGAGGTGGACGCCCTCGGTCAAGCGGTGGCGCACGGCGCCACGGCTCGGTCGAGCGTCGCCACGTGGCGCCCTCCGGCCGCAGCCGCGATCGGCGCGACCGGTGCAGCGACCGGCGCGGCGACCGGAGCCACGACCGCCGCCACCGCGTTCCGGGGCGGCGAGAAGGTCCGGCACCCGAAGTTCGGCGCCGGCACGGTCGTCGGCTTGTCGGGATCGGGCGCCAAGGCCGAGGTCACGGTGGTGTTCGCCGAGGCCGGCGCCAAGCGCCTGTTGGTCAAGTTCGCGAACCTCAGCCGGGTCTGAACGCCGGCGCGGAGGCGCCTCGGACCGCGTTCCGACCGACGGTGGTATCGTCCCCGGAACGCGTTTGAGGGTCCGAGCGACGCCCGTACGGCAGCTCCGGCCTGGGGCCCGTAGCGGTCCGGAGGAGGGCGAACATCACGTGAACGCCAAAGCCATCGTCGTGACGTCGGGCAAGGGGGGCGTGGGCAAGACGACCACCACGGCGAACGTGGGGGCCGCCCTGGCCAAGCTCGGCGAGAAGGTCTGCGTCATCGACACCGACGTGGGTCTGCGCAACCTCGACGTCGTGATGGGCCTCGAAGGCCGGGTCGTCTACGACCTCATCGACGTCTTCGAAGGGCGCTGCAAGCTGCGTCAAGCGCTCATCCGCGACAAGCGCGTCGAGAGCCTCTACCTGCTCGCGGCGTCGCAGACCAAGGACAAGAGCGCGCTGAGCGAGGCGCGCATGCAGGAGACCGTCAAGCTGCTCATCGAGGACGAGGGCTTCGATCGCGTCGTCATCGACAGCCCCGCCGGCATCGAGTCGGGCTTCCAGACCGCAGCGAGCGCCGCGACCGGTGCGCTCGTGGTCGTCAACCCCGAGGTGTCGAGCGTGCGCGACGCCGACCGGATCATCGGCCTGCTCGAAGCGCGCGAGATCACCGAGGTCCGGTTGATCATCAACCGCCTGCGCCCGGCGATGGTCAAGCGCGGCGACATGCTCGAGGTCGACGACGTCCTCGAGATCCTGGGCGTGAAGCTGATCGGCATCGTCCCCGAGGACGAGCGCATCCTGGTGTCGACGAACGTCGGCAACCCGGCCTCCCTAGAGGACGGGGCGACGAAGGTCTCCGCCGGCGGCGCCTTCCGCGACATCGCGCGGCGTCTTCGCGGCGAGGACGTCGCGTACCCCGACCTCGACGCCCCGACGGGCGTGTTCGCCGGTCTGCGCCGGCTCTTCGGAGGGCGCTGACGTGTTCGGACTGTTCCGCCGCAACCGGAGCAAGGACGCGCTCAAGGAGCGGCTCAAGCTGGTCCTCTCCTACGATCGCGCCAAGCTCACGCCCGGCAAGATGGAAGAGCTGAAGCAGGAGTTGCTCGGGGTGATCGGGAAGTACTTCCCCTCCGATGGCACCGATTACGACGTGCGCTTCGAACAACAGGGCGACCGCATGGTGCTGGTCGCCAACCTGCCGATGAAAGAGGGCTCCTGAGGCCCGTCTAGCGGCCACCGACCCCAGCCGAGATGGCTGCCGCCACGCCCTTGGTTCCGGTGGGCACTGCGCACGGAGTGCAGCGCGGGGCGCATGCTAGCGTGGCGCGACGATGAATCGACGAACGGTCCTGGTCGCCGAACCCGACGCCGCCCACCAGCAACTGATCGACGTGCTGCTGGGCGCCGCCTTCGATCTCACGCTGGTCGCGGACGGTTCCAGCGCGCTGGCCCACCTGCGCGGGCACACCCCCGATGCGATCCTGTTGTCGACCGAACTCCCGGACGTCGACGGCTACACGATCTGCCGCAAGGCGAAGAGCGTCGGTCGCCTGGAGCAGGTCAAGGTCATCCTCGTCGCCGACGCCGGAGCCCGGGGCGGCATCGACGAGCGCACCCGCGGGCGCGCCCGATCGGCGGGCGGCGATCTGCTGTTGCAGCGTCCGCTCGGCGACAAGAACTTGCGCGAACGCCTCGAGCAGCTGCTCGAGACCACGCCTCCCGACGACGGCATGACGCCGCCGGCCCTGTACAAGTCGAGCGTGCTCGAGCCTGGGTCTCACGACTTCACGGTGACGGGCTCCAGCGGCCTGTCGCTCAGTGGGGCACCGGCGTCCGAACTGGGTGCGCTGCGCGCCGAAGCCGCTCGCCTGCGCGAGGAGAACGAGTCGCTCAAGGCACGGCTGGCGAAGTCCAAGCAGCTCACGAAGGCGCTCGAGGAGAAGCTCGAAGAGTTGCGAAAGAAGGGGCGCGGGCTGTTCGGCCGCCGCGGCTGACCGCAAGCGCAGGGCCGCGAGCTACGCGGCGCCCGCCAGATGGGTGCCCGCCCACGTGCGGATCGCGCCGATCACGCCGTCGAGCTCCTCGCCAGCGCGCGTCAGCCGGTAACAGGCACGGCAGGTGCCGTCCCCCTCGGTCCGCTCGATCAACCCCAGCGACTCCAGTCGGCACAGGCGCTGCGTGAGCGTCGTGGGGTTGCACCCGCCCACTTCGCGGCCGATGGCATTGAAGCCCTTGGGGCCCTGGAGCAGGGCGTGCACGATGTGAAGGACCCACTTCTCCTGGAGCACCTCGATGCCGGTCGTGGCGGGGCAGCGTCTGGGAGCGGTTCCGGCGTCCATCGCGGTCAACGTAGCACGTCGCCCACGGCGTCCCCGACGTAAGCGCGACGTCCGCGAGGCTCGAGTCGGCCGCGTCGATGGTGGTCCGGATATGGCGAGCGTCCCTCCGGCGCACGCAGGCACCGCGGTAGGATGGTCGTCTCAACGAGCGATCGCGGCCGCATGCGGCCAGGAGGAGGGCTTCGATGAACATCTATCAACTCATCGGGCGCAACATCGAGATCACCGACGCCATGCGGTCCTACGCCGAGGACAAGCTCACCAAACTCGATCGCTTCTCGGACCAGATCGTCGATGCGAAGGTCACGATGTCGTACGACGAGCGTCTGGGCGGGTCGCCGTGCAAGGTCGAAGTGCAGGTCAACGTGCCGAGCGGCATGGTGCGCGCCGAGGAGCGCGGCGCCGACACGTACGCCGCGATCGACCTGGTGGTCGACAAGCTCGAACGCCAGCTCAAGAAGTACAAGGGGCGCATGATCGCCAAGCGCGCCGAAGGCGCCCCGGCCCCCGAGCCGGAGCTGCCGGAGCCGAGCGAGCCGACGATCGTCCGTACCAAGCGCTACGTGCTGAGGCCGATGTCGTCCGAGGACGCGGCGATCGAGATGGAGGCCCTCGGCCACGCGTTCTTCGTCTTCCGGAACGTCGACACCGATCTCGTGAGCGTCATCTACCTGCGCCACGACGGCGATTACGGCCTGATCGAACCCGCCAAGTGAGCTAGCGGCCGCGTGCGGGGCGATCCCTAGGGATCGCCCCGCACGTTGCGTCCGGTCCGGTCCGGTGCGCGGCGCGCGAACAGCGGCGCGGTGGCGAGCCCGAAGACGAAACCACCGATGTGCGCCCACCATGCGACGCCACCCGCGGCGGACGCGACCTGCACGGTGTCGAGCACGGCCATGCCCTCCGCGACCTGCACCAGCGCCCAGTACCCGAGGTAGATCCAGGCAGGCAGCGACCACACGAAGAACGTGGGCACCCGGCCGAAGGCCCGCAACACCAGCCACGGCAGGACGAGCGGCACCACCAGCGCCTGCACCTCGCGCCGAGGGTAGAAGCGCACGTACGCGCCCAACACCGCGCTGATCGCCCCCGAGGCCCCGACGAGCGGCAACGGCGACGATGGCGTCGCCACGGCGTGGGCGAGCCCGGCGAACGCCGCCGCCGCGAGGTAGAACGCCAGGAAGCGCCCATGCCCCAGGCGGTCCTCGACGTTGTCGCCGAAGACGAACAGGAAGACCAGGTTGCCGATCAGGTGCGCCCAACCCCCGTGGAGGAAGGCGTGCGCGAGCAGCCGCGGCGCCTGCCCCCTCGCGTCGGCCCACCAGTCCACGGGCACCAGACCGCCCCCCCAGGCCGCACGCGCCACGCCCTGCCAACCGTCGGCGAGCAATGGGCCGACGAACGCGATCGCGCACGCGGCGATGAGGGTCCACACCACCCACACCGGGCCACTGGTCGGGTTGTGGTCGCGGACGGGGATCACGCCGAGGTCATCCCGGTCGGGTCATTCGCGCAGCGGCGCGGTCTCCTGCACCGACCGCACCTTGAGCACGGAACGCGCGGGCACCACGCCCCGCACCAGCGCGCCGGCGTACACGACGCTGTGCGCCCCGATCACGGTCCCGGGCGCGAGGACGGCGTTGCATCCGACCGAGGCGCCGTCGCCGACCCACGAGCCGAGCTTGCGCAGCCCCGTCGCGTACCCCGCCATCGCCACGCCACCGGCGCTCGTCTTGAGGTTCGCGAGCTTGACGCCGGCGCCCAGGTTCGCCCCACGCCCGAGCACGCTGTCGCCTACGTAGTTGAAGTGCGGCGCTTTGGCGCCCTCGAGGAAGACCGAGCGCTTGACCTCGCTGACGTGGCCGACCTTGGCGTCCGGGCCCAAGAGCACGCCACCACGGACGGTGGCGCCATGACCGATCTCCGCCCCGGCCATCAGCCACGCCGGGCCGACGACGTGGGCGTGCGGTCCGATCCTCGCCCCCGCCTCGAGCCGCACCGCGCCCTCGACCACCGCGGTCGGGTGCACCACGCCCTCGGCCAGGTCCGCCAGGCGCGACGACCACTCGGCGAGGAAGGCATCCAGTCGCTCGAGCACCGCCCACGGCGGGTCGTCGGCGAACAAGGACCGCCATGCCGCCGGGATGCGCGCCAAGTCGAAGGTCTCGGGGAAGCCGTCCATGGCCGCAGTCTAGCCCTGCCGCGGTAGCATCCGATCCACGTGCTGCATCTGATCGTGAACCCCACCGCGGGCCGGGGTCGCGCCCTCCCCCACCTCGACGCGATCGTCCGCACCCTCGAGGCGGCGGGCGCGACCGTCGACGTCCACACCACGGCGGCCCCGGAAGCGGCGCGTGCCGTCGTCGCCACGCTGCCCGAGCAGGCGACCGCCGTCGCGGTGGGCGGCGATGGCACCGTCCACGCGGTCATGCGCGCCTGCTTCGAGCACGACCGGCGCCTGGGGGTGCTGCCGTTCGGATCGGGCGACGACTTCGCCCACGCCCTCGGCCTCGGCCGGACGCGCCCCGACGCAGCGGTACGCGCCCTGCTGGAGGGCCGCGAGCGGCGCATCGACGTCGGGACGGTCAACGACGAGCCGTTCGTCAACGCCTTCGGGACGGGTTTCGACGCCGACGTCGCGCGCCGCATCCTCGCCGCGCCGCCGAACTTCCACGGCCTCGCGCGGTACCTGTACGGGGTCGCCAGCGCGCTGCGCGACTTCCGCCTCACCGACGTGGCCCTCGAGATGACCACCCTCGGCGGCGAGCTGGAACGGTTCGAGGGCCCGGCGCTGTTGGTCGCCGTGCAGAACGGACCCCGCACCGGCGGCAGCTTCCGCTTCGCCCCGGGCGCCCGCCCTGATGACGGCGTCCTCGACGTCGTGGTCGCCGGGGCCTTCGGCCGGGCCGGAACCCTGGCGATCTTGCCACGGGTCATCCGGGGCCGCCACCTCGACCACCCCAAGGTGCACCGCTTCGCGGTGACGTCGATCGACCTTCGGTGGTCGAGGCCCGTGGCCGGCCATGCCGAGGGCGAGCCCGTCGGGATCGGCGGCGACTACCGCGTGCGGCTGAACCCTGGCGCGCTGCGCGTCGTCGCGCCCTGACCAAAAGCGCGCGCCCCGTCCGAAGACGGGGCGCGCGCCCTTACCGTGGGTTCCGAGCGTCAGCTCAGAAGTCGACGGTGTACTTGATCGAGAACGCCTGGGCCGAAGCGAGCGAGCCGCCGCGATCCGAGGTGTAGTTCCCGTAGGCGAAGCGGAGGTCGTAGTAGTTCCAGGTGACCTCGTAGCCGAAGACGTTCTCGCTCTGACCGGTGTTGGCATCGCCATCGCGGCCGTCCGAGATGTCCGTGGCGCCGTCGCCCGCACCCAAGGTGTTCGTGGCGAGGGTGGTGTTGGTGCCGGTCCACGAGCCCACGCGCGCCGAGAGGGCGCTGTAGGGCAGGAGGAACTCTTCGAGGTTCAGGCCGACGCTCCACTGGAGTTCGGTGGCCGTGAACGCCGAGGCGTCGCTCCAGGTGGTGCTGCGGTAGTTGGCCGCGGCCTGGAGGCTGGGCTTGAGGATGATGTCGAGCGCCTGCGTGCGCACGCCGATGCCAGCGACGATCTCGCTGAAGTCGTTCGTGCCCGCGTCCGCGTCCACTTCGCTGCGGTAGCCGACGTAGGGCGTGAGCGAGACGATCGAGATGTCCAGCGCGTAGTCGGCGTTGGCGTAGATCTTGGTGAGGCTGTAGTCGGCTTCCCAACGCTCGTAGCCGGCGGCGATGTTCAGGCCGCTGATCAAGGCGTTGTCGGCGGCGCCGTCGTGCTTGATGCCGACGCCGAACTTGGTGTCGTAGTCGCCGTCGAGGAGGCTGTAGCCTTCGACGTCGATCGGGAACGCCGTCGAGTCCGCGACCACGCCATTCACGCTGGCCGACTCGTAGAAGCCGGTGAGCGAGAAGCCGGCGAAGAGGTCGGCCGTGACCGACACGCCGAAGCCGACGTTGGCGTCGCCGTTCGCCTCTTCGGTGTAGCTGTCGAAGAAGCCGGTGACGTCGAGGATGAACAGGCCGAGGCCCGCTTCCACGCCGAAGCCGCTCTGGCCCAGCTCGAAGGGGTCGTCGCCCGTGCCGCCGATGCCGTCGAAGCCGATCTCCATGGCGCGGTAGTTGCCGCCGAGGCTGTTCAGGATCGGGAGGCTGTCGCCGTCCACTTCCGCCACCACGTAGAGGATGTTGCCGGTGGAGCTGTTGGCGTACTCGAAGTCGAGCGTGACGAGGCCGAGCAGGTTCGCCATGCCGTCGAGACCCCAGACGGTGGTGACGTTGTCGGCGAGGACGTCGTCCTTGTCGTCCGCGAGCGTGGCGTACTGAGCGAAGGAGACGCCACCCGAGAGGGTGATCGCGTCGCCGAACTCGGGCGCCATGGTGCCGCGGATGCCGCGCATGTAGCCGCCCGTGGTGTCGCTGAAGTACGCGGCGGTGAGGCCGGGGTTCAGGAACGCCAGGAAGTCGGGGGCGGAGACGGTCGCGACGTAGCCGTTCTCTTCGTTGATGTCGAAGACGTACTCGGTGAACTCGACCGAGACCTCTTCACCGAACGCGAACACGAGCGGCTCGGCGCCGATCGGGTCGAACGTGGTGGTGAAGTCGGTGACGGTGAAGACCCAGCCTTCGAAGCCAGTGGTGAAGGTGTTGTCGTCGGCGATGAAGCCCTGCTCGACCTCGACCTCGACCACGGCGGTGAAGCCGTTGAGGGCGCGGGGCGAGCCGGTGCCGTCGAACGTGTTGCCGGCGGTGACGTTGAGCGTGAGGGTGACGTCGACGTCGCCGGTCTGCTGGCTGATGTCGGCGCGATCCTGGGCGCGCTCGCCCACGCTGTTGCCAGCGGCGGTGCCGGAGTCGTTCCCGTCGGCGGTGCCGGTCGAGAACGTCGAGTTGCCCATCGAGCGGGGGGCGTTGGCGCCGTAGACGCGGTCGACGTCGAACTCGTACGCACCGAGGGTGCGGCCGACGTAGTACGACAGCGCGATGTTGCCCGAGAACCCGAGCGGGTTCGTTTCGAGCGCGGTCACGCGGTCTTCGAGGTCGCTCACCGAAGCCATGATCTCGGCGTCGGCGGCCTCGAGGGCCGAGACGCGGTCGCGCAGGGCGACCTGATCGCGGCGCAGGAGGATGACGAACTCGCGGATGTTGGCGATGTCGCCGGCGTTGCGCGCGATGCCGGAGACGTCGACCATCGGAGCGGCGGCGGAGCCACCGGTGCCGAGGCCGTCGACGCGCGCGCTGAGGAGACCGAAGGCCTGGTTCAGGGCAGCGATGTCGGAGGCGTTGGCGTCGGAGGCGGCCAGGGCCTGGAGGGCCAGGTCGTAGGCGCCGTTCGCGCGGGCTTCGGCCGCTTCGGCCTGGGCCTGAGCGGTATCGATGGCGACGCGCTGCGAGGCGATCTGGTTCTGGAGGTCGCGGAGGACGTCCTCGTCGATGCCGCTCATGTCCATGGACTCGAGCGCGTCGAGGCGGGCGCCGTTGGCGGCCACGTTGTCGGAGAGGCCAGCGATGGCGCTCTCGGCGGCCGCGAGGCGGACGCCCTGGGCGGCCACGTCGGCGGCGAGCTCCTGCATGGCGGCGCGAAGGCCACCGAGTTCCGCGTCCATGTTGGCGTCGACGACGGCCAGCATGCGGCTGATCACCAGCGCGGACTGATAGCGGGTGAAGGCTTCGTTGCCGCGGAACGTGCCGTCGGGGAAGCCGATGACGATGCCGAGGTCGGCGATCTCTTCGACCGCGTCGCCCGCCCAGTGCCCCGACGGGATGTCCGGGAAGCTCTGAGCCGTAGCGAGGCCACCGATGAGAAGGGCCGTCAGGATCGTGATGAAGAATTTCTGCATGTAGTACCCCTTGAAGTGCTGTTGGTGTCGTTCGGCGCGGTGCCTTGCGCGAACCACCCGGGGGAGTTTCCGTGTTTCCTCGTCCCAGGTAC
>JAABRX010000074.1 GCA_011390675.1 Trueperaceae bacterium
CGTACGGCATCCTGCGCGCGCTCGTCGCCTTCCGCCCCCTCGACGGCGGCGGGGCGGACGGGAACCTCGGCGCGACGCTCGCGCTCGCGGTGATCGTCTGGGGCGTCGCCACGATGCTCGTCGGCGGGGTGGCGGCGCTCGGCCAGACGCACGCGAAGCGGTTGCTCGCCTACAGCACCGTGAGCCAGATGGGGTACGTGCTGGTCGGGATCGGCTCCGCGGCCTACCTCGGTGCCGCTGGGGCGATCGGCTGGACCGGCACGCTCGTCCACGTCGCCCAGCACGCGAGCGCCAAAGGGTTGCTGTTCCTCGGGATCGGCGCCGTCGTGCACGCGGCGGGGGAGACGGATCTGCGGCGCCTCGGCGGTCTGGCCCGGCGCATGCCGTGGACCGCCGCCGCGGTGCTCGTCGGCGCCGCCGGCATCGCCGGCGTGCCGGGCGGCGGTGGCTACGTGGGCAAGACGATCGTGCACCACGCGCTCGACTACGCCCGCGAGCACGCCGCCGCGCTCGGCGTGGACCGCGCCTTCGGCGTCGTGGAGCCCGTCTTCGTCCTCGCCACCGTCGCGACGGCGGCGCTGCTCGCCAAGCTGGTGGCGCTCGCCTTCTTCGGCCCGCCCGGCAGCGACGGAGCGCGGGCCGCACGCGAGGTGGGCCCGCGCTGGCGGGTGCCGATGGTGCTCCTCGCGGCCGCGGTGGTCGGGCTCGGGCTGGCGCCGACGGCCGCCGCGCCGTGGGCCCTGGCGGCGGCGACCGCCCTGGGCGCGGCGCCGGACGCCGGCCTCGCCGGGGTCCGCGCGTACTTGGCTGACCCGCTCGCCCACGCGCCCGACCTGGGCGCCGCGCTCGGCGCGATCGCTGCGGGGATGGTGCTCCATGGGCTGCTGCGGCGCTTCGGCGCGTACGAGCGCACCGTGCCCGGTTGGCTCTCGCTCGACCGCTGGGCGACGGCTGCGGTCGTGGCGGCGGTGCGGCACGTTCACCGCGGCGCGCACGCTTGGGACGCCACCACCCATGCCCTCGCCGATTGGCGGCGGCGCGGGGCGGCGGAGGGGCGCGCGGCGCTGCTGCGCCCGCGGCATGCGCTCGCCGAGGCGCCGCTGCGCGTCCGAGGTCGGATCGCTCGCGCCGTGGCGTGGGTGACGGCTCGGTCCGCGACCTTCGAGCGCTTCGTGAACGGCCTGGACGCCACCCATTGGTTGCGCGAGTCGCCACCGGACGTCGCCGCCGGCGTGGGCGCCGACCGCGACCGCTGGGTGCTCGCCACCCGCCGGCGGATCACGCGCTACGGACGCGACCTCGGGCTCGGGATCGGCGTGGCCTTCGCGCTGTGGTTCGCGCTGGTCGTGCTCGTCGCGTTCGGTGGGTAGGCGGCAGCGCCGGGGCCGGCGGTGGGCGGGCTCACCGAGCGGCTGCTCCGTCAGACGACGCCGAGCTCGTGCATCGTCTCAGCGACGCGCCGGAACCCGGCGACGTTGGCGCCGTCGAGATAATCCTCTGGCCGTCCGAGTTCCTCCGCCGTCGTACGGCAGCGGTCGAAGACGCCGTGCATCAGCTCCTGCAGGCGCTGATCGACGCGGTCGAAGGGCCACGTCTCGCGCTGCGCGTTCTGGCGCATCTCGAGCCCCGACACGGCCACGCCACCGGCGTTCGCCGCTTTGCCCGGGGCGAAGGCGACGTTCGCCTCACGGAGCACAGCGATCGCCTCCGGCGTGCAGGGCATGTTGGCGCCCTCGGCGACGAGGGTGGCGCCCGCGGCCACCAGCCGATGCGCGGCTGCGGCGTCGACGTCGTTCTGGGTCGCGCACGGGAAGGCGGCGTCGCAGGCGAGGTCGAGCGCCCAGACGCTCGCGCCCTCGTGGAAGCGTGCATCAGGGCGCGCCACCACGTACGCGCCAAGGCGCTCGCGGCGCCGCTCCTTGAGCTCGAGGAGCACGTCGAGATCGAGGCCTTCTGGGTCGTGGAGCGCGCCGCTCGAGTCCGAGCAGGCGATCACCCGGGCGCCGAGCTGCTGGAGCTTGGCGATCGCGTACAGCGCGACGTTGCCACTCCCCGACATGACGCACGTCGCGCCCTCCAGGGGGGCGCCGCGGGCGTGCGCCACGTGGTCGGCGAAGTAGGCGAGGCCGTACCCGGTGGCCTCCTTGCGCGCCGGGGAGCCGCCCCAGCCGAGTCCCTTCCCGGTCAGCACGCCTGCCTCGAAGCGGTTCGTCAGGCGCCGGTACTGGCCGAAAAGGTAGCCCAACTCGCGCTGGCCGACGCCGATATCGCCCGCGGGCACGTCGGTGTGTTCGCCGAGATGGCGATGCAGCTCCGTCATGAAGCTTTGGCAGAAGCGCATGACCTCCGCGTCGCTCCGCCCCTTGGGGTCGAAATCCGACCCGCCCTTGGCGCCGCCGAGCGCGAGCCCGGTGAGGGCGTTCTTGAACGTCTGCTCGAAGGCGAGCGCCTTCACGACGTCGAGGTCGACGCTGGGATGGAAGCGCAGGCCCCCCTTGTAGGGGCCCAGCGCGCCGTTGAACTCCACCCGGAAGCCGCGCTGGACGTGGACTCGGCCGCGGTCGTCCACCCACGGGACCCGGAACACGAGCTGCCGCTCCGGCTCGACGATGCGCTCGAGCAAGGCGAGCTCGCGGAGCTCGGGCTCCGCGTCGAGCACGGGTCCCAGCGACGCGAAGACCTCGTGGACCGCCTGGAGGAAGGCGTCGTCGCCGCGGTTGCGCGCAACGGCGACTTCGAAAGCCGGGCGGACCGGGTCGGGTAGGGGGGCGTACGACATGGGCGCGCCTCCGGACGCTGATTGCGAGCAGACGACGCTACCATCCGGGCGACCGGCCGCCCGAGAAGGTCCGAGGGCGACGATCGCCGCTGTTCGCAAGCTGGCCTACCGAACGTTAGGTCGCTTGACGGTACGACCTGATGGAGCGGCGCTTCGACGCGTCGTCGTTCGGTCGGTATCGGCGCCCGTCGTCGTAGCCGGCGAAGGGGGCCCGCCTTGCCACGCCGATTCTTCCGCTTGGTCCTTCCCGCGTTCGTCACGCTCGTCTGGCTCGCCGGCAGCGGCGTCGGCGGGCCCTTCTTCGGGTTGCTCACCGACGTCCAGTCGACGTCGCAGACCGACTTCCTACCCGCCAACGCCGAATCGACCCGGACGCTCGAGCTCCAGGCGGCCTTCGGCGACGGCGGTGGGGCGCCGGCGATCGTGGTCGTCGAGGTGCCCGCCGGCGCCGACGCCGAGCTCCAGGCGGAGCTCGCCGCTCGCCTCGAAGCGGCCGGCGCGCTCGACGGCGTGGGCGCCGCCTCGCCGCTCCTCCCTTCGGCGCAGCGCACCACGGCGGACGAGCCGGTCGCCTTCCAGGCCTTCGTCTCGGTCGACGGCGAACCGGCGACGGTCGTACCGGCCCTGCGCGACGCCTTCGCCGATCTGCCGGCGGGCGCCACCGCCTTCGTGACCGGTCCCGCGGGCTTCGTGGCCGACCTGGTCTCGGCGTTCGGCGCGATCGACGGCATCCTGCTGGTCGTCACCGTCGTCGCCGTCCTCGTCATCCTGCTCGTCGTCTACCGCAGCCCGGTGCTGCCGCTGCTGGTGCTGCTCGCCTCGGTCGCCGCGCTCGCGAACTCCGTGGTCGCCGTCTACTTCATGGCCAAGTGGGGGTGGATCACCCTCAACGGGCAAGCCCAGGGCATCCTCTTCATCCTGGTGATCGGCGCGGCGACCGACTACTCGCTGTTGCTCGTGGCGCGCTTCCGGGAGGCGCTGCGCGGGGAGGACTCGGTCGTCGCCGCGGTGCGGCGCGCCTGGCGCGGCGCCTTCGAACCCGTCTTGGCGTCGGGGGGCACGGTCATCGGTGGCGTCCTCGTGCTGCTGCTCTCGGACCTCAACTCGAACAAGGCGCTCGGGCCGGTCGCCGCGGTGGGCATCGCGGTCGCGATGGTCGCGGTGCTCACGTTCCTGCCGGCGCTGCTCGCGCTCTTCGGGCGGTCGGCCTTCTGGCCGTTCCCGCCGCGGCGAGAGGCCAGCGCGGTCCGCGCATCGCCCGTGGTGCACACCGGCGGGGTGTGGGCCAAGGTGGCCGCCCTGGTGGCGCGCCGGCCGCGCGCCGTCTGGCTCACCACCGCGCTCGTGCTGCTCGGGTTCTCGGCGTTCGCTCCGTTCTTCGCCGCGGACGGCGTCGCGCAGACGGACGTGGTCCTCGGGGCCACCGAGTCGCGCGCCGGCCAGGAGGTGCAGGCGCGCTACTTCGAGGCCGGCGCCGGCGCCCCAGCGGTCGTGTACGGCGCGTCCGATCGGCTCGACGCGCTCGTCGTGGCGGTCGAAGGGGTGCCCGGGGTCGCCGCGGTGGCGGTCGCCCGCTCCGGCTTCGGCGGCCCGCCGGCCTCGCGACCGGCGCGCGTCGAAGAGCTGGAGGGGCGGTCGTGGGTGCAGCTCGAGGCGACGCTGGCCGACGCGCCCGACGGCGACGCCGCCATCGCCACGGTCGCGGCGGTGCGGACCGCCGTGCGCGCCGTGGACGATGGAGGGTTGGTCGGCGGCCCCACCGCCACCGATCTCGACACCCGCGCCACCGCCCGCGCGGACCTTTGGCGCATCATCCCGATCGTGCTGCTGGTGATCACCGCGATGCTGATGGTGCTGCTGCGCTCGCTGCTCGCGCCGCTCGTCCTGATGGGCGCGAACGTGCTCTCCTACTTCGCCACCCTCGGCATCTCGGGGCTCGTGTTCGAGCACGTGTTCGGCTTCCCGGGCGCCGACCCCGTGGTGCCGCTGTTCGCCTTCGTCTTCCTCGTGGCGCTCGGCATCGATTACACGATCTTCCTGGTGAGCCGCATCCGCGAGGAGACGCCGGCGCGCGGGACGCGCTGGGCGGTGCTGGTCGCGCTGCGCGTCACGGGCGGCGTGATCACGTCGGCCGGGGTGGTGCTCGCGGCGACCTTCGCCGCCCTCGCGGTCATCCCGCTGCTGTTCCTGGCGCAGATCGCCTTCCTGGTCGCCTTCGGGGTGCTCCTCGACGCCCTCGTGGTGCGCTCGTTCCTGGTGCCCGGTCTCTTCTACGACATGGGCAAGGTGGTCTGGTGGCCGTCCCGGCTCGCGCGCCGCGACGAGGCGAACCTGCCGGTCCCCGAGGGGCGCGTCGCGGCCGCCGAGGCCGACGCCGGCCGCGGACCGGCGGCCCGACCGGGGCCGCAGCCGGCCTGAGCCCCGGCCCGACCGTCCGCCGGCATCGCGCACCGTTGCGGTGCCGGCGCGGCGTCTGCTAGACTCTCGGTTCTGGGACGCGTCGGGCCTCGGCCCCCGCCACCCCGTTCTTGCGCCAACCCACGCCTGCGAGGCCTCGAGCCCAAGCGGAGCGTGTTCGTTCGCACGTCGCCCCGACCCCGGCCCCGCGCCGGCCGCGGGCATCGGAGGTAGGAGAAGCATGTTCGCGATCATCGAGACCGGCGGCAAGCAGTACCGCGTCCAGCAGGGCGACGTCCTACGCCTCGAGAAACTCGAGGCCGAAGCCGGCGCCACCGTCGACTTCCCCGTGTTGATGCTCGGTGGCGACACCGTCAAGGTCGGCGCTCCGCGCGTCGACGGCGCGAGCGTCAAGGCCGAGGTCGTGGCCCACGGCAAGGGCGAGAAGATCCACATCTACAAGTTCAAGGCCAAGGCCAACTACCGCCGCCACACCGGCCACCGCCAGCCCTACACCGAAGTCCGCGTCACCGAAATCGTCGGCTGACGGGCGCGAGGAGACCACCATGGCCCACAAAAAAGGCGTCGGCAGCTCCAAGAACGGTCGCGACAGCCAGTCCAAGCGCCTCGGCGTGAAGCGCTTCGATGGCGAGGTCGTCACCGCCGGCCACATCCTCGTCCGCCAGCGCGGCACCAAGTTCAAGGCCGGCCGCAACGCCGGGCTCGGCAAGGACTTCACCATCTTCGCGCTGCGCGACGGCATCGTCCGCTTCGCCGACAAGGGCGCCAAGGGGCGCTTCATCAGCATCGAAGAGACCGCGACCGAGGCGATCGCCGCCGACTGAGCGCGATCCCCGGCGCGCCCGCCGGACCGGCTCGTCCTGCCCGCTCGCTCGACCTCAACCCGGCTCCCAGCGCGCGCGGCCCCCGGTCGCGCGCGCTGTGCATGGCGCGCCGCCGCGGCCGCCGGACCCCCGATCGACCCCGTCGGCGCCCCACCCGTTGGGCCCGACCCGAGAGGACCGACCCCCATGCCCTTCCGTGACGTCATCGAGATCCGCGTGCAGGGCGGCAAGGGGGGCGACGGCGCGCTGTCCTTCATGCGCCTGAAGTACATCCCCAAGGGTGGCCCGGACGGGGGTCACGGCGGCAACGGCGGGGCGGTCTGGATCGAAGCGATCGACGACGTGACGTCGCTCGACCGCTTGGTCACCCGCCAGGTCTACAAGGGGGGCACCGGCCTCCAGGGCGAGGGGCGCGAGCGCGCCGGCTCGTACGGCGACGACGTCACGATCCCCGTGCCGATCGGCACGCTCGCGGTCGACGCCGACACCGGCGAGGTGCTGGCCGACCTGATCGAGGTGGGCGAGCGCGCCTGCGTCGCGGCGGGCGGCATCGGCGGGCGCGGCAACGCGGCCTTCGCCAACTCCTACCGGCGCGCCCCCCGCTTCTTCGAGTACGGGACCCCGGGCGAGAAGCGGCGCCTGCGCCTCGAGCTGCGCACGATCGCCGACGTCGGGCTGGTCGGCTACCCGAACGCGGGCAAGTCGAGCCTGCTCGCCGCGCTCTCCAACGCCCGGCCCAAGGTCGCCGCGTACCCGTTCACCACGTTGACCCCCAACCTCGGGGTGGTCGAGCGGGTGCACGAGCGCTTCACCATCGCGGACGTACCCGGCATCGTCGAGGACGCTCATCTGGGCAAGGGGTTGGGGCTCGAGTTCCTGCGGCACGTGTCGCGCACTCGGCTGCTGGCGTTCGTGCTCGACGCCGCGGCCGACCCGTTGGCGCACCTCGAGTCGCTGCGCGCGGAGCTCGAGGCGTACGAGCCGTTGCTGCTCGAGCGGCCGGCGCTGATCGTGCTCAACAAGGTCGACCTGATCGACGCCGAGGCCGTGGCCGCCGGCGTGGAACTGCTCGCCGAGTACGGGCTGCCCGTGGTGCCGATCTCGGCCGAGCGCGGCGACGGCCTGACCGACCTGGTCGATGCGCTCTTCGTGCTGTTGCCCGACGCGCCCCGCCCGCCCGCCGCCGACACCTCGAAGCAGATGGTCGCCGAACCCGCGATGCGCGTGACGCGCGACGAGAGCGGCCTCGGCTGGATCGTCCACGGCCGTGAGCTCGAGGCGGTGGTCGCCCGCTTCGACGCGGCGAACCGCGACGCGGTCGACTACCTGCAGCGGCACTTCCTCAAGCTCGGCGTGTACAAGCTGCTCGGGAAGACCGGCGCCAAGACGGGCGACGACGTCCGCATCGGTGGTGCGGTGTTCGAGTACTTCGACGAGGCGGCGGCCGAGGCGGCGGCCAAGGCGGAGGAGGCCTCCGAAGCGGCGGACGAGATCGCGGCCGAGCGCCGGTACCTGGCCGCTCAGGCGACCCTCGACGACGCGGAGGGCGCGGAGGAAGCCGAAGCGGACGCGGAGGGCGAAGGCGGGGACGACGGCGCGGACCGAGCGGCGGGTCTCGCCGACGGGCAACCTTCCTGACGCCCGCGTCCCGCATGGGGCCGTGCTAACCTTCGCACCACGGCGGCCCGAACGCCGGGCCCGCCATCTCCTCCGCGAGCCCTGGTCGACATGAGCGAGACCGCCTACCCCCCCCTCCCCCTGCCGACGGCTGGGCCATGCCGTCGCGCGAGCCTGGCGCCGTATTGCGACCGGGTGCGCTTGCGCTTGTCGCCCGAGCGCTACGCGCACGTGCTGCGCGTCGCCGAGCTCGCCGAGCAGATCGCGCTCGCCAATCGCTTCGACGCCGGCGAACTGCGCGCGACGTGCCTAGCGGCCGTGCTGCACGACGTCGCTCGCGAGGAGTCGGCGGCGCGGCTCTTCGAGTTGGCGCCGCCGGAGAGCGAGTTGGAGCGGACGCACCCGATGGCGCTGCACGGGCGCGCGGGCCGCGTGGTGGCGGAAGCCTGGGGGGTGACCGACGAACGCGTCCTCGACGCGATCGAAGGACACGTCAACGGCCCGCGACCGGGCGACCGGGTGGCGATGGCGCTGTACGTCGCGGACGTGTCCGAACCCGGACGCGGGGTCAACGACGACGTCCGGGCCATGGCGATGACGAACCTGGAGCGCGCGTTCCGGCGTGCGCTCGAGGTCAAGATCCGGTATCTGACCGGTCGCGGCAAGACGGTCCATCCGCGTACGCTGCAGGTGCATGACGAGCTCACCGAACCCACCCCCTGATCCCGCGGCCCGAGCGGGCCGCCGCCGCTCCCGGCTGCTCCAACTGTTGGGCCTGGTCGTCGCGTCGGTCGGCCTGGTGGGCTTCTGGCTCGACCGGGACGTTCCGCGCACCGAGCTCAACGAGTTCCAGCGCGAGCTGCTCGGGGTGGAGGAGGGGACCGAGGTCCTGAGCTTCGTCGTCGCCGGGCGCGACCGCCTCTACTACCAGGATCTGAGCACGCCTGCGTACGGTGCCGACGGCCGCTTCCTCGGCTGGGACTACTCCGGGCCGCGTGGCCTCGACGGGAACCTCACCGACACCATCCTCTACGTGTCCGTGGTCGGCGACGTGGTCACGCTCATCGCCATCCCGCGCGACCTGTACCTCGATGCCTGGCAGACCAAGATCAACGGCATGTACGCCTACCAAGGGGCGGAAGGGTTGCGCCGCACCGTCGAGGAGCTGCTCGGACTGCCGGTCGATTACTACGCGGTGATCAACCTCGACCTGTTCGAGAACGTCGTTGACGCCCTCGGCGGGGTCGAGGTGAACGTGCCGTACCGCATGCTCTACACCGACCGCGCGGCGGGGCTGCGCATCGATCTGCATCCGGGACCGCAGGTGCTCGACGGGTCCGACGCGGCCGGCTTCGTGCGCTTCCGTGAGTCGCCGCGCGGCGACCTCGACCGCCTCGACAACATCAAGAGCCTCGCGTTCGCGATGCTGCAGCGCGTGCGCGACCTGAACGTCCGCGCGGTGGCGGTCCTGCCCGATCTCGTCGACGTGCTCTTCGCGGACGTCGAGACCAACGCGAGCCCGGCGCTCGTGCGCGAGCTTCTTCCGCGGTTGGCGCGGATCGAGCTCCGCTCCGCCACGCTCCCGACGTACGAGCAGGAGGGTTCGAACGCCGTGTTCCTCGATCGCCGCGAGGTCGAGGCGTTCCTGGCCGCCACCTTCGGCGGCGACGCGCGGGCCTGGGTCGACGCCCCCGAGGCCACCGTCCACGTCGTCGACCGGAGCGGCCGCGAGGGCACCGGCGACGCCGTCCTGACGCAGCTCACGGCGATGGGCGTGCCCGAGGAGTACCTGGTGCTCACCGAAGCCTCCTTCGACCCGGCGCCCAGCCGCCTGGTCGTGACCGCGCCGCACTGGAGCGAAGCGGACTACTACGCATCGCTGCTCGGCATCGGCAAACAGCAGATCGATCGCCTTCCGGCCGTCGCCGGGCGCGCCGTCGGCATCCAGCTCGTCTTGGGCGACGACGCCCGCGCCCCGAACGCCGAACCTCCCGCCTTCGCCGCCGCCGACCTGGCGGCGGCGCCGCCCGATCCGGCGCCCTGAGCGCCCAAGGAGCCCGCGTGCCTGAACCCACCCACGAAGCCGAAGCCGCCGTCCGACCCGACGCCACGCCCTCGACCCCCGCCGCCATCCCCGCCGAAGTCCAGGCGATCGTCGACGCGCTCGACGACAAGCGCGCGCTCGACGTGGCCGTGCTGCACCTCGAGGAGGTCTCGGACACCCTCGACTGGTTCGTCGTGGCGACCGGGGAATCGTCCCTGCAGCTGCAGGCGATGGAGGGCGAGGTGCGCGAGCGCCTCAAGGCGACCGGTGCCCGGCTCAAGGCGGTCGAGGGTCCGTCGGCGCGCTGGGTGCTGATGGACTACGGCGGGGTGATCGCGCACCTGATGAGCCCCGATGCGCGGGAGTTCTACGACCTCGAGGGGCTGTGGGCGGACGCGCCACGCGTCCCGGTGGTCCCGAGCTGAACGCACGCGCTCCGGCCCCCCACTGGGCGGAGCGGCTCGCGCGCGCCGAGCTCGAAGCGCGGGGCCTGGTCACGCTCGACGCCAACGTCCGCAGCCGCGGCGGCGAGCTCGACCTGGTGATGCAGGACGGCGGTGCGGTCGTCTTCGTCGAGGTTCGTCAGCGCACCCGCGGCGGCTTCGGTGGTGCCGCCGAGAGCTTGGGCGCCCGCAAACAGGCGAAGGTGCGGCGCGCGGCGGAGCGCTGGCTCGCCCGCCACGGCCGTCACGAGGACCCGGTGCGCTTCGACGCCTTCCTCGTCGACGGCGACGAACCCGCCCCCACGGTGCGCCACGTGCGCGACGCGTTCTGATGGCGCCGCCCGGGCACGGTGCGCGGCCATGAAGCGCATCGCGATCGTCGACGTCGGGTCGAACACGGCCAAGCTCATCGCCTTGGCCTACGAGCCCGGTCGCTCCTGGCGGCAGCTCGACGAGCTCCGCGCCGTGGTGCGCCTCTCGGAAGGGCTCGAGGAGGGAGGCGAGCTGGGCGCCAAGCCGTTCGCCCGCGGCCTGGCGGCGCTGCGCACCTTCGCCAGCTACGCGGAGGCGGCCGAGGTCGACGACCTGGTCGCGACCACCACCAGCGCGGTGCGCGACGCCGCCAACGGTGCGGCGTTCGTCGCCGCCGCGGCCGACCTCGGCGTCGACCTGCGGGTCCTGAGCGGCGAGGACGAGGCGCGCATCGGCGCGCTGGCCGTCGCCAACGGCCTCGGGGTGCACGACGCCGTGACGCTCGACCTGGGCGGGGGCAGCTTCCAGCTCGCCGAGCTCCGGGGTCGGCGCTGGCGCCGCGGGGACAGCTGGCCGCTCGGCGCCGTGCGCGCCACCGAGCGCTACCTGCGCGGCGACCCTCCCAAGGGGAAGGGGATCAAGGCGCTGGCGGCCGCCACCCGCGATGCGGTAGCTCCGTGGTTCGCAGCGTCCGGCGCCACCACCACCTTCGTGGGCGTCGGCGGCACCCTGCGCAACCTCGCGAACGTCCACCAGAAGCGCGTCGGCTACCCGCTCGACCTGCTCCACGGCTACCGCATGCCCGCCGTCGACCTGCAGGAGATCGCGCGCGACCTGGCCTCCATGACGACGGCCGAGCGCGCCGCCGTGCCGGGACTCAACCGCGATCGCGCCGACATCGTCGCCGCCGGTGCGATCGTGATCGCCCAGGTCGTCGCGGCCGCGGGCGTACCGGAGGTGCTGGTCTCGGGCCAAGGGCTCCGCGAGGGGCTCTTCTACCCCTACCTGCTGCCGGCCGAGCCCGACCACCTGCTCGACGACGTCCGCACGTTCTCGGTGCTCAACCTGATGCGCCAGTACCACGATGATCCCGCCCACAACGGCCACGTGCGCGAACTGGCGCTGGCGCTGTTCGACGCCCTGCAGGGCGTCCACGGCCTCGGGCCGGCGGAGCGCGATCTGCTCGGGCACGCGGCGTGGATCCACGACGTCGGCATGGCGGTGGACTACTACCGCCACGAGCACCACGGGCTGACCCTGACGCTCGGTCGCGCGCTGCCCGGGTTCGATCACCGCGAACAGGTGCTGCTGGCGCTGCTCGTGCGGTACCACCGCAAGGGGACGCCCTCGGCCGACGGGTTCGACGCCGTGCTCGCTCCGGGCGACGTCGACCGCCTGCGGGTGCTCTCGGGCACGCTGCGACTGGCCGAGTACCTCGAGCGCGGCAAGGCCCAACGGGTCACGGGCGTCGACGTCGAGGTCGACGCCGACGAGGTGCGGGTGCACGCCCGCTCCGAGGGCGACGTGCACGTGGAGGTCGAGGCGGCGTCGCTGCGGCGCGACCTGCTGGCGTCCGCGCTCGGGCGCCGCGTGGTGGTGCTGGGGCGCGGCGAGGTGCCGGAATGACCGCCCGGGTTCGGATCAAGGTCTGCGGCCTCACCCGCCCCGAGGACGCGCTGGCGGCCGAGGCGGCGGGCGCCGACGCGCTCGGGGTGATCTTCGCCGCGGGCTCCAGGCGGCGAGTCGACGTCGCTCAGGCGCGGCGCGTGCTCGCCCCGGTGGGCCCGTTCGTCGCGCGCGTGGGGGTGTTTGTCGACGCGTCGGTGGCCGAGGTGCTCGAGGCCGTGCGCGGCGCCCGGCTCAGCGCCGTCCAGCTGCACGGCGGGGAGGACGCGGCGACGGTCGCCGAGCTCGCCCGTCACGTGCCCGTGGTGCGGGCCGTGCGCTGGCGGCCCGGGTTCGATCCCGCGGACCACGCCGAGGCGCCGATCGCGGCGCTCCTGGTGGACGGTCCCGAGCCAGGGAGTGGCCTCGTCTTCGATTGGGGCGCGGCCGCGGCGTCCTTGGCGCGGGGACCGCGCTGGGTGCTCGCCGGTGGTTTGACGCCGGACAACGTCGCGGCGGCCGTGGCCCGTCTGAAGCCCCACGGCGTCGACGTCGCCTCGGGCGTGGAGTCGGCCCCCGGCGTCAAGGACCACGCTCGGCTGCGCGCCTTCGTCGCCGCCGTGCAGGGTGCCTGAGCCCCGCGATCGCGCGCCGCACGCGCTTCGTCCGATGTCCACAGCGCGCCGAAGTTATCCACAAGGGTGTGGACAAGGCGCCGGCGCACCGTGAAAGCCGCCTCACAGACCTGCCTTATCGATTAGGCTCGTCCAGGACGGTGCTAATCGGTTCGGCAGATCGGGCGGCGTCCCTACCAGACGGCGCCGAACTTGTCAAGGTGCGGCGGGTTATCCACAGAACCGGAGTCTTATCCACACGGCCCGACGGCGGTACACTCGGGGCATCCAGGGTCGATTCGAGCCCTGGGCGGGGCCCGATCCGGCCCCGAAGGGGGCGCATGGTGCGCCCAATCGCCCGTCGCCCCGAGCCGCCGCGCCACGTGCCCCTGGAGGATTCATGAACGCCATCTCGATCTCCGACGCCCGCCGCTTCTCCCTCACCGCGGTGCAGCGGAACGTCCTCGCCGAGCTCCCGGGCCTCAGCCTCGAGGTGCTCGGGTTCGAGGCCGGCCAGCGCCTGGAGGCGTCCGCGCTCGACCGCCCCTGCGCGTACCAGGTGCTCGAAGGCGAAGCGCTCGTCCGCCACGGCGAAGACGTCGTGCGGCTGGGCAAAGGGAAGGTGCTGCCGGTCCCGGCGGGCACCGACCACGCGCTCGAGAACGCGGGCGGCGGCCTGCTGGTGATCCTCGCGACCCGCGGCGGCTGACCGCCGGGCGCGTCCGTCAGGCGTTGCGCGCCTCGAGGTGCGCCGGCGTCCACTTGACCGTGCACCCGACCGCCCAGGTCTGCGGCACGGCCACCGGACGACCTGCGAGCAGCTCGTCGAGCGCCTCGCGGAGGTCGTGGCGCGCGACCTCGGAGGGGTCTTTGGCGTCGTCGATGCGGCCGTGGTAGCGCAGCCGGCGCTCGCGGTCGAACACGAGCACCTCGGGCGTGCGCACCGTGCGGTACGCGAGCGCGACCTGCTGATCCGCGTCCCACGCGTACGCGAACGCGAGCTCGTGGGCGTCCGCGAACGTGCGCATGGCGTCGAACGAGTCGTCCGGGTAGCGCTCGGCGTCGTTGGCGTTGACCATCACGAAGGTCGCGCGCCCGGCGTACGCGCGCGCGAGTTCCTGCAGCCGGTCGAGGTACGCGAGCACGACGGGGCAATGGTTGCAGCCCTGGACGTATACGAACAGTTCGGTATCGACGTCGGCGAGGCCGATGCGGCTGCCGGCCACGGTCGGTAGGTCGAAGTCGGGGGCCGCGCTGCCCAGCGGCAGCGCGCTGCCCGGCGTCAGCGGTTCGGTCGGGGGGGTCGTCATGACGGCTCCTGTTCCCTTCACGGGTGCGCGGTAGGCTCGCGACGAGTGTACCGACCCGGACCGATCCCGCCCGTTCGTCGCGCTGAACCTGGCTCCTTGCCGGCCGCGAGGGGTCCGACGTGGGCTTGACCTTCGCCGCCCCTGCGTTCCTGGCGCTGCTCGCAGCGCTGCCGTTCGTCGTCTGGTGGCACGTACGGCGGATGCGCCACCGACCGCGGCCCGTGGCGGCGCTGTTCTTGTGGGACGAGGCGCGCCGGGCCGCCTCGACGCGTCGCCGCTGGCGGCCCACCTGGACGCTGCTGCTGCAGTTGGCGGCGGTCGCCGCCGCCGCGCTGGCCCTGGCCCAGCCGAGCCTCGACCGGCGCGGTCCGCCCGATCTGGTCGTCGTGCTCGACGCTGGAGCGCGGCTCGCCGCGGTCGACCCCGAGGGGCGCCGCATCGATCGGGCCCGCGCCGCGGTGCTCGAGCTCGCGGACGAGGCCGGTGCGGTCGCGCTGGTGCGCGCCGGATCGGTGCCGGAGCTCGCGCTCCCCTTCACCCGCGACCGGTCGGCGCTCCGGTCGGCGCTCGATGCCTTCGAGGCCGTCGACGCGCGCGTGGACGTCGAGGCCGCGCTCGACCTCGCGCGGGCGCTCGATGCCGGGACGGTCGCGTGGGTCAGCGACGACCCAGGGGACGAGCGTTCGGGGGTGCGGCGCGTCGACGTCGCCGGGACCGGACGCAACGTCGGGATCGTCGCGTTCGACCTCGGCATCCAGCAGGCCTTCGTGGCCATCGCGTCGACCCACGTGCGGCCGGTCTCCGTGGGGGTGGTGCTCGAACGTCGCGACGGCGGGCTCCTCGCGCGCACCGACGTGCTGGTCCCGGCCGGCGGCCGCGCGACCGCCACCTTCCCGATCGACGTCGCCGGCGAGGTGGTGGTCGCGCGCTTGGAACTCGGCGGGGTGGCCGACGCCCTCGACCTCGACGACGTCGCCTACGCTGGACGGCGCGCGGCGCGGGTGGTGCTCGACGCCGACGAGTCGCGGTTGCGCCGGGCGTTCGCGGCCGTTCCGGGCACCGAGGTCACGGTCACGGGGGCCGCGGCGCGGGTGGCCGCCGACGTGCGCGTGCTCACCGGCGCCGACCCCGACGCGCTGGCGCCCGGCGACTACGTCGTCGTCGCGCCCGCGACCCCCGAACCCCGTGCGGGCTCGATCGCGGACTGGGCGCGCACCGACCCCCTCCTGCGGTTCGTCGACCTGCGCGAGGTGGCGGTCGGTCTCTCGCCGGTGCAGCCCGTTCTCGAGGGCTCCGACCGGGCTCCGCTCCCGTGGGCCGCTACGCGCGCGCAGCTCGAGACGGCCGGCTGGCGGGTGCTCGCCTGGACCGCGGACCAGCGGCCCGTGCTGGCGTACCGGGAGCGCTCGGGGGTGCGCGTGCTGGCCTTCGCCGTGCACCCGAGTCAGACCGACCTGGTGTTCCGGGCGGCGTTCCCGACGCTGGTGGCCAACCTCCTCGACGCCTACCGCGGCGCCGATCGGGCGCCGCTCGGAACGATCGACGACGGTGGCGACCGCATCGCCACGCCGGGGCTCGCCCGCGTCGGGGGCCGCGACGTGACCGTGTCGCTCTTGGCGGAGGAGCAGACGCGCCTCCCGCTCCCGGCGCCCGACGACCGGGTGCCGGAGGCCGAAGCGCCGCTGCGCGTCGAGCGCCCGACTTCGATCGCGGCGTGGCTGTTGGCGATCGCCGCGGCCGCCCTGCTCGTCGAGTGGCTGGCCTGGGTCAGGGGGCCGGGCGCGCGCGCACGCGCACCTCGAGCCGCACCGGGTCCTCGGTGAGGATCCCGAGCAGCCGCGGTCGCTGCATGCCGTGGGCCTCGAGCGAGAGCGTGAGGACCGCGGTGCCCGTCCAGTCGGCGCCGTCGCGGTCGAGCTGGGCCTCTGCGGCGTACCGCACCGTGACGCCGTGGAGCGTCAGGTCGACGGCGATCGGCACCGCCCAGCCGCCGGGCACCCGGCGCGGCGGCCCATCGGCCGGAGCCGCCGTCGCCCGGGCGATCGCTTCGGGATGGTCGTCGACCTCGAAGACGGTGCGGCGCGCGTTCAGGTCGCGCAGCGGGTTGCCGGAGTCGAACGCCGCCGGGCGCACGACCGCGGTCAGGTCCAGGTCGACGGGGTCGACGGGGTCGAACCGGAGCTCCGCCGAAGCCAGCGGCGCGCGGCCGCTCCAGCTCGCCAAGGAGTCGCGCGCCTCGTAGACCGCCTCGCCCTCGACCGTCCAAGCATCCGGCGGCCCCGGTTCCTGGGCGGACGCGGGTACGGCCATCGCGGCCGCGACGACGAGCGCGGCGAGGAGCTGGCGGACGGATCGCTGCATGCAGCGAGCATGGCGCCGCGACGTCGTCGGCGCCGTAGCACCGGGTGCATAGGCGGCGATGGCCCGGGTACGCTCTCACCGGACGCTCGTGGCGGTCGGCCTACACTGGCTTGGACGCGCCGAGCCGGCGGACCCCGCACGCCGCGCGCCCCCGACCATGACCCGCATCGACCTCACCCTCCCCATCGTCGCCGTCCTGCTGCTCGCGGCCGGCCTCGTGACGCTGTCGAGCGCGGCTCCGGACGACGAGTTCGCGCGGCAGCTCGTGTTCCTCGGGCCGGCGGCGGTCGCGATCGCGTTCGTCGTGTGGTTCGGGCGGGCGCGCCTGATGCGCTTCGCGCCGCACGCCTACGTGGCGTCGCTCGTGCTGCTCGTGGCCGTGCAGCTGTTCGGCACGGAGGTCAACGGCGCCAAGTCCTGGCTCTACGTCGGGCCACTGCCTGGGTTCCAGCCCTCGGAGCTGGCCAAACTCGCGCTCCTCGTGGCGCTCGCCGCCGCGTTGCACGACCGACCGATCAAGCGCTGGGTCGACTACCTGCGGCCGGCGCTGCTCGTCGCGGTGCCCACCGCGCTCGTGCTGACGGAGCCCGACTTGGGCGGCGCCCTGGTGCTGCTCGCGATCGGCGGGGGCATGGTGCTCGTGCGCGGCGTGCCGGTGCGCCACGTGCTCCTGGTCGGGCTGCTGTTGGCGGTCGCCGTCCCTGCGTTCGTGGTGCCCAACTTGCGCGATCACCAGAAGGCGCGCATCGTCGGGTTCCTCAACCCGGGCGCCGATCCGCAAGGGGCCGGGTACCAGGTGATCCAGGCGACCATCGCCGTCGGTTCCGGTGGGCTGACCGGCAAGGGGTACGGCCTGGGTACCCAGGGGCAGCTCGGCTTCATCCCCTTCCGGCAGACGGACTTCATCTTCCCGGTCCTGGCGGAAGAGGGGGGCTTCGTCGCGGCGGTGGCGCTGCTCGCCTTGTACGGCTTGCTGTTCTGGCGGTTGGTGGCGATGGCGGTGGAGTGCGCCGCGGCCCGCGACCAGTTGCTCATCGTCGGCGTCCTGGTGTTCGTCGGGTTCCAAGTGGTCGTGAACGTCGGGGTCACGCTCGGGCTTGCGCCCGTCACCGGCATCACGCTCCCGCTGGTGAGCTACGGCGGCACGTCGCTGGTCTCGACCCTGGTGGCCTTGGCGATCGCGTTCGTCGCGCACCGCGATCGCTTCGCGGACTGGTAGGGCGCGGCGCCCGCAGGTTGCGGTCGCGGGCCCGATCGGCCTGCGAGCGTGCACGTGCCGCAGCGCAGATGCGGGCGTAGGCTGGGGGCATGAAGCTTCGCTCCTGGATCGCGGTCGTGTTGGTGGTGCCCGTCCTCGCCGTCGCTGCCTTCAACGTGCCGGCGCTGCTGGATCCGGTGCCCGTCGACCTCCTGGTCGCCACCGTTCGGATGCCGTTGTGGCCGTTCGTCGTCGGGGTGCCGCTCGTGCTCGCCGCGGTGTTCCTCGGCGCGGCGCTGCTCGACCGGTCGCGGCAACTCCGCCAGGTCGCGGCGCTCGAACGCCAACTCGAGGAGGCGCGCGCCGTGGTCGAGCGCGGGCGCGAACAGGCGCTCGACGGGGCCGTACGCGAGTTGACCGGCCGCCTCGACGCCCTGGAGTCGGTCGTGGAAGGCGTGGGCAGCGGAATGGAATCCCGTCTGGGTGCGCGCCTCGATGCGCTGGGCGCCCGCCGCGACGCGGGCGACGAGGCCCTGCGCGAGCGTTTGTCCGCGCTCCACGAGCGCGTGGTGCGCGTGCGCGACGAGCTCGCCGCCGACGTGGCGAAGACCGAGGACGCCGTGTTGCGCGCGCTCGAGGAGGCCAACCGCACGGTCGACGTGGACGACGGGCGCGAGCGCCCGCAGCTCCCGGGCGGCGACCCGTCCGACCTCGGCTGACGCGAACCGAACGGCGCCTCTGCTAGCGTGGTGGCATGACCGACGCCACCGCCTCCGATGCCCCGAACGACGCCCCGAACACCGAAGCGCCGACCGTCGACGCCGAGAAGCTCCGCACCGATTGCATCGAGGCGCTCAAGGTCGTGCGCGACCCCGAGATCCCGGTCAACATCGTCGACCTGGGCTTGGTGTACCGCTTGGACGTCGACGCGGACGGCGCCGTCGACGTCGACATGACCCTCACCAGCATGGGTTGCCCGGTCCAGGACATGATCCAGGCCGACGTCGAGCTCGCGTGCATGAAGGTCGACGGGGTCCGCAAGGTGACCGTCGAGTTCGTGTGGTCGCCGGCGTGGTCGACCGACAAGATGACCGACGACGGCAAGAAGCAGATGCGGATGTTCGGCTTCAGCGTCTGACGCCTGGCGCCCCAAGGGGCGCGTCGTGGTACCTCTGGGACCGATCATCATGTGGTTCCGCCGCCGCCCCCGTGACCCCGTCCGCGCCGACCGCTGGGCCGCGTTCGCATCGCGCATCGGCGCGGTGGCGGCCGACGACGTCGCCGAGCGCTTGCGCCGGTTCCTCGACCTCGACGAGGCCGAGCTCCGGCACGTGCACGCCTTGCGGCGCCCCGATGCACCCACCGTGTACCTGTTCGACGTCGTGCGCCGCCGACGCGGTCCGACGGGCGAGGTCGTCCGCTGGTCCGGCTGGTGCCTGGTGCGCGGCGAGCGGCCGCTCGCACCGGTGTCGTTCCGCGCCACCGCGCGCCGGGAGGCCGTGCTCGAGTCGCTCGAAGCGAGCCGGTCGGGTGCGGTGCGCGTCGACCTCGGCGCCTTCCCCGAAGTCGATGCCGCGCTCGCGGTGTTCGCGCGCGACGCCGTCGCCGTCCGAGCCGCGCTGACGCCGCCGGTCACCCTCGCCCTGGCGCGCCTCGTCGCGGCCGGTGCGGGCGTCGTCGTCACGGTCGGCGAGCGCCACGTGATCGGCCGCGTGGACGTCGAGGAGGAGGGCGACCCCGCCGACCTCGAATCGCTCGCGGACGGCCTGCTGGACGTCGCTGCGCGCCTTTCGGACGCCGTGCCGGTGGCGATCGACGAGGACGACTTCCTGCTCCCTGGATGAGGTCGCGCGGCCGCCGGTCGCGCGCTCGGGCTGCAGCGCCGCGGGTACGATGCGCGCCATGCCCCGAACCTCCGTTCCCGAAGCCGACGCGCTCGTCGACGTCCGGCAAGACGTGCTCGACCACGGCTTCGTGCGGTTGGTCGACTACCTGGGCGGCGACGCCCGCATCGTGCAGGCGGCGCGCGTCAGCTACGGCGAAGGCACCAAGAGCGTCCGCGAGGACGCGGGCCTGATCGACTACCTGCTGCGCCACGGCCACAC
>JAABRX010000075.1 GCA_011390675.1 Trueperaceae bacterium
CATCAACCTGCCGCTCGCGCTCTACACCGAGATGTACTGGCAGATCGACCTCCACAACCTGTTCCACTTCCTGCGCCTGCGCATGGACTGGCACGCGCAGTACGAGATCCGCGCCTACGGCGATGCGATCGCCCGGTGCGCGCGGGCGGTCGCGCCGCTGGCGTACGCGGCGTTCGAGGAGCACGTGCTCCACGGGCGACGCCTGTCGGGGTCCGAGATCGAGGTGCTGCGCGCGGCCGTGGACCCGGAGCGCCTGCGCGCGGCGCTCGAGTCCTCGCGGCTGCGCCCCACCCGGCGCCGCGAACTGCTCGAGAAGCTGGGGCTGGAGGACGCGGCCGCGGCGACCGAGGGCTGAACGTGCGCTATCGGGTGGTGTGCGTCGGGAAACCGGACGGCGGGCCGTACGGCGCCGCGATCCGGCGCGACCTCGCCCGGCTGGACGCGCTCGCGGCCGCCGAGCTGGTGGTCGTGCGGGCGGGGAAGGGGCGCGACCCGGAGGCGCGTCGCCGCCAGGAGGGGGCGGCGCTCGCGGGCGCGCTCCAGGGGCGCGGCGTGGCCCTCGACGAGCGCGGCCGCACGTTCACGACGGCGGCCCTCGCCGACCACGTCGCCGCGCTCGACCTGCGGGGCGAGAGCAAGCTCACGCTCGTGTTGGGCGGCGCGGACGGCCTCGACGACGCGGTGGTCGCGGCGTGCGCCGAGTCGTGGCGACTGTCGGATTTCACACTCGCCCACGAGTTGGCGCTCGCGGTGCTCTTCGAGCAGCTGTATCGGGTCGAAACGCTGCGGGTGGGCCACCCGTACCACCGCGGCGACTGAGCGCCGGCCACGGGCTTCATGAGAGTCATGGCAGCGTGCTGCACGGGACTCTCATTTTACATGTGGAGAACATGAGTGACGATCTTCACGAGCACACGAAACGCCGTCGGCGACGGCGTCCCGCGCTCTCATCCGGGATTCACCTCGCTTGACACGGACCCTGCTCACGTGGCATCCTTCTGAGCGGACCCGTGTCGGGTTCGGAGCCGTACGGGAAGGAGGTGCATCCCCTTGAACCGGCTTCGGATGATCACGGAACCCGGCGCAAACGCCGCGCACGACGTACCTGGGACGAGGAAACACGGAAACTCCCCCGGGTGGTTCGAGCAAAGCACCGCGCCGAACGACACCAACAGCAC
>JAABRX010000076.1 GCA_011390675.1 Trueperaceae bacterium
CCGTCGACCTTGCGCACCTTGCCGCCGGAGACGGACGCCGTGATGCCGCACTTCCAGAAGCAGTTCTCGCAGTACGAGTAGGTGGTGGTGACGGTGTCGTCGAACCACTTGCCGGGCATGCGGCGGAACGGGTTGGGGATGCGCTCGCCGAGGCCCTGGGCCAGGGCGTCGGTGCCGAGCGCCAGCGCCCCCACCGTGGCGGCGGACAACTTGAGGAACTCCCTACGCTTGAGCTTCACGCACGACCTCCTTGATCGCTGCGTCGAGGAACGGGGTCAGTGCGCCGTACACGCCACCGACGTCGGCCGCGGCGACGGCCGCGGCGTAGCGATCGAACCAGGGGGCCAGGTAGCGCTCGAGCACCTCGAGGGCGCCGTCGACTGCGCCCGCCGCGAGGAGCAGGCCGGCGCCCTCGGCGACCGCCGTCACGTGGTCGGGCAGGTCGGCCCAATCGCCGCGCACCTCGATGCCGTAGCGCGCGAAGGTGCCGCCCATGGCCTGGAAGGTGTCGCCCAGGAGCTCCCCGTCGACGGCGAAGCCGGCGTACGGCGGGGCGACGATGCCGTCGCCGCTCGAAACGAAGAGCGCCACGTGGCGCTCCTGAAGGGCGCCGAAGTCGAGCGGACCGAAGGCGGGGGGCTCCAGGTCGAGGGCGTCGGCGAGCGCGCCGCATGCATCGGCGAAGGCGCCCGACTCGAGGTCGGCGCGGAGCGCGGGCCCTGGCGTGCGGTACGTGGCGGCGATCAGCTGCAGGAGCGGATCCAACGCGACGACGGCGCGCTCGGGAAGGGCCGTGCTCGTGAGGGACTTCACGAGGATAGATCCGTTCCATGCAGGGCGGTTTGGGCTGCTCGAGCCCGGGGGGGATGGTTCATGCAGGTAGTGTCCCCCAACCGGTCCGGGGCTCGTCAGGGCTATTCGTCTATTCATGCGCTTCGATGAATGGGACGTTTGCCTTGTCCCAGAGGGCGATCCGCCCCAATGGCGCGGCGCCCCGGGAATCCCCGGGGCGCCGCGCAGACTCGCGCCGTAGAGGCGGCGCTACAGCACGAGCGGTTCCCAGGCGCCGGCCAGCAGCACCACCGCGCGGAGGAAGAACACTCCGGCGAGGGCGGCGACCGACGAGACGACGAGCAGTGCTTTGTTCTTCCCGACGAGGACCGTGTAGGCGCCGATCGCGAGCGGCACCAGGATGCCGAGAACGACCACGCCACCCCAGGTCATCCAGGCGTACTCGCCCGATGCCATCGCCGTGGCGCCGATGCGCGCCCCGGCGCTGCCGTACGAGAGCGCCACGTGCAGGAAGGCGAGGACGGCGAGGAGCTTGATGGCGTCGAGCCCGATGCCCAGCCGGACGGCGAGCGTCGACACGCTGGACTCGACCAGGCCGAACACGTACATCAGCTCGATGACGGCGATCGCGGCGATGGAGCCCGATACGACCCAGAGGATCGGGATGAGCGAGGTGTTCCAGAGCGGGATGCCGGCGGCCTGGGTGAGCAGGAACCCGCTGTACACGGTGGCCATGAAGCCCAGGAAGGCGTAGAGCGCGAGGAAGGCGTTCGACCGACCGAGCGTCCCGGTCCAGGTGAGCCAGCCGACGCGCCGCGTCCACGGAAGGTGGCTGGCGACGATCACGACGCTCAGGATCAGGTGGATCGAAAGCAGGACGATGCCGATGATCATCCACGAGGTGTAGTTGAAGATGCCGTTGGTCACCATGGTCCACAGGGTGCGCGGCAGGTTCCACCAGCGGCCCAGGTGGCTGACGACGAACACGAGTCCCAGGGCGAGCGAACCGAAGATCACGTACGAGAGGGCGGCCTTACGGACGAAGTAGTAGGCGACCGAGCCCATGCCGGCGATGCCGACGAACCAGAGGAACCAGACGATGCTCCAGCCCCAGTGGGCGATCTGCACTTGGAAGTTGACGTCGGCTGCTCCCATCACGAGCCCTCCACCACGAAGTACTTGGGTTCCGTGCCGGCGTTCTCGAGCAGGCGCCGGCTGCGCTTGGTGCGGAGCGTGATGCTCACGCTGCTGTTGGGGTCGTTGAGGTCGCCGTAGTCGCGGGCGTCGGCGGGGCACGCCTGGACGCACGCCGGGAGCAGCCCCTTGTCGACGAACTCGAGGCAGGTGTCGCCCATGCACTTCTTGGGCAGCTTGCTGTCGGGGTGGAACCAGCGCACGTTGTACGGGCAGCTCGTGACGCAGTAGCTGCAGCCGGCGCACATGCGCGGGTCGAGGCGGATCATGCCGTTGTCGTCCATGTAGGTGGCGCCGAACGGGCACGTGTTGAGGCAGGGCGCATCGTCGCAGTGCTGGCACTGCACCAGCAGCACCTCGGGGCGACCTTGCGCGGAGACGCTGTCGATGCGGCGGATGTTCGAGGCGATCGAGTTCCAGCCGACCTCTTCGCGCGTCATCATGTCGGGGTTGTTCGAGGAGGTGCAGGCCATGACGCAGGCGCCGCAAGCGATGCACTTGCTGGCATCCCAGACGTGCGCCATCCTCTTGGTGGGCTCTTGTCCCTTGCGCAGACGTGTGCTCATCTCAGGTCCTTATCTGCTCACGCCCGGCGGATGCGCACGGAGGCGTTGTTGAAGTTGCTGCCGGTGACCGGATCGACCCACGACTTGGAGAACCAGTGCGGGGCGAGGCCCGAAGCGAGCTTGGCGAAGCGCGGGTCGTTGGCGACGACCTTCTGGCGATTGCCGCCCGAGTAGGAGTAGACGAAGGTGGTGCCTTCGATCACGCGCGGCGTGACGTTGACCTTCACCTTGGCGATCCAGCCGGTGTCGAGACCCTCGACCTCGACCTCGTCGTTCGTGGCGATGCTCATGCGCTCCGCGTCGGCCGGGTTCATCCACAGGCGGTTGTCCACGAGGTACTGCGTCGGGAACGCCAGACCGGACACGCCCGACCCGCCGATGGGGCTCTTGCCGTTGACCAGGAAGAACTCGTCGCTCGCCTGCGGCATCGTGTAGGCAGGCGGGTCGAAGTGGGTCGCGAAGCCGTGCTCGCGGTAACCGCGCAACACCGGCCGGAAGGCGTAGACCTCGAGGCGGCCGCTCGGCGAGGCGAACGGGCGGCTGTAGGGGGTCAGGCCGTACTGCTTGGCCTGGAGGGTGACGAAGCCGTCCTCGATCAGTTGGGCTCGCAGCTCGTCCTTGTCGCGATCCCAGGCGTTCGCGAGGCCCTCGATGCGCAGCTCTTCGATGCGGTGCCAGAACTCGTGCTTGAAGGTGCTGACGTCCTTGTACGCGTCCAGGTAGCCGATCATGTACGCGCGCTCGGGGTAGGCGCGGCGCACCATCTCGAGCAGGATCCAGGCGTCGGGCCGGGCGTCGACGCCGGCCGGAGGGTCGGTGACCTTCTGCTGCAGCGCGACCGAGACGCCCTGCGTCCAACCGATGTTCGCGATGTGGTCGCGCTCGAGGAACATCTCGGCCGGCAACACGTAGTCCGACCAGTCGCAGATCTCCTGGTGCACGATGTCGATGGTGACCAACAGGTCGAGCTTCTTGATCGCTTCGATCGAGCGGGCGACGTTGGGGTCGCGCTGGAAGATCGTGGCCCCGGTCAGGACGAGCCCGGTGATCGGGTACGGCCGTTCTTCGAGGATCCCCGTGAACACCGCGTCGAACGTCGCGTTCGTCTCCGGATACAGCTCCTGGTCGATGCGCTTCGTCTGCTCCATCACGTAGCTGTCGCCGGTGATGATCTTGACCGTCCCGTCGCTCGCGCGGCTCTCGATGCCCGGGAGCTTGGTCCCCAAGCGCACGCCCATGCCGCCGACCTTGTCGATGTTGCCGAGCAGCGCGTTGACCGTCATGAGCGCAAGCACCGCGTCGGTGTCGTTCCCGTTGCGGGTGTTGTACCAGGTGTCCTCGACGACGCCCTGCATCACGAACAGGTCGCGCGCGACGCGCTCGATCGTGGCCGAGGGCACGCCGGTGATCTGCGCGGCGTTCCCGGCCGTGTAGTCCGCCAGGTGCTCGACCAGCCGGTTCCAGGCGGTCGTCACCGGCACCTCGGCGCCGTCGGCGAGGGTCGCCGTGCCCGCGTACGTCAGGTCGGGCTGGATGCCGGCCGCGTCGTGGAACACGATCTCGCCCTCGACGCCCATGAGCGCGAAGACGTTGGCGTCGCCGTCGGCGACCAGGTCCTGCTGGGTCAGCGGCTTGCCGTCGGCCTTGAGCAGGAACGGCAGGTTGGTGTGGTCGAGCACGAACGACCGGTCGTACCGGTTCTCGTTCACCAAGATGTGCGCGACGCCGAGCATGAACGCTGCGTCGGTACCGGGCACGCACGGGATCCACTCGGAATCGGCGAAGGCGACGTCCGGGTGCGCCGGGTTGAGGAAGACGGCTTTGGCGCCGCGCTCGCGCGCCTTGGCCAAGCGGTGCACGGCACCGATGGGGGCGTTGAGGCTGCGGCCCGGGAACAGCACGTACCGCACGTTGTCGTAGTCGGGGTCGATGGTCGCGTGGTGGTCGAAGCCCGAACCCATCATCCAGCGCCGCGCGACGACGCCGGCGGTGTTGCAGGTGCTGGCCTGGCTGATCACGTTGGGCGAACCCAAGGCGTAGGCGGCGAGCCGCTGCTCGGAGGCGTAGTCGTGGGTGCTGAAGGCCAGCGACCGCGCACCGTCGCGCTCGACGATCTCGCGGACCTTGGCGGCGATCTCGTCGAGCGCCTGGTCCCAGCTCACTTCCTCGAAGCGGCCCTCGCCGCGTTCGCCGACGCGCTTGAGGGGCTTGCGCAGGCGCAGCGGGCTGTCCCAGGTGTACGGCGCCGTGGCGCCGCGACCGCACATCCCGCGCTGTGGGTGGTCGGGGTGCTGGTTGCCGAAGATGAGCATGTTCTCTTGGCTCGGGGGTGCGTCTTTGCGCACCAAGGCGGTCAGGCCGCAACCGGCGCCGCACTGGTGGCAGATGGTGTGCCGGACCAGGAAACCGTTGCGCTCGAGCCCCTCGACGTCGACGCCGTCCGGACCGAAGAACGGTTGGGCCGCGACCCACCCCTTCTCGGCCAAGAGCGCGCCGGCCGCCAGGGCCGCCGATCCTGCCAAGAACCTGCGTCGTGTGATCCCTTTCGGTTGCACGTCCATCCCTGCCGCCTCCTCCACGTACGCCATCTCGTGAAAGCTTTCACGTGATGCTCACGTCAGGCTAGCGGCCCACTCGCCGGCGCACCGGTACCTTCGTCCCGAACCTTTACCCGAGTCCTCGGGTCAAGTATGCCGAGCGATCGTTCAAGATTCGAGGAACCTGGGAAGAAGCGCTACGAAGTTGCACGGCTTCGTGCGGGCGTCGAGCTGCGGCCCCAGGATGCGGTCCCACGCCGTACGGCACGCCCCGGGCGACCCGGGCAAACCGAACACCAAGGTGCCGTTGGCCAGGCCGGCGAAGCTTCGCGATTGCAGCGTCGCGGTGCCGATCTCGGTCTCCGAGTAGCTGCGGAACAGCTCGCCGAACCCAGGGATCTCGAGGTCGAGCAGCGGCCGGATCGCCTCGGGGGTCCGATCGCGCCCGGTGATGCCGGTGCCGCCGGTCAGCAGCACGACCTCGACGTCCGGACGTGCGATCCACGCCGAGACCACCGCACGCAGCCGGTAGACGTCGTCGGGCACCAGCTCGCGGTCGGCGAGCACGTGGCCGGCGGCCTCCAGACGCTCCTGCAGGGTGTCGCCCGAGGTGTCGTTCGCGCGGGTGCGCCGGTCGGAGACGGTCAGCACCGCCACGTGCAGCGGCGCGAACGGGGTGTCGTCGGTCACGTGCCCCATGAAGACCTCTTCCTTGGACCGTGCATCACCCCGGCAGCGCGGCGAAGGGGACCACGTCGATCGGGTCGCCGGCGGTGAGCGTCGCGCCTTGTTCGAGCGGTTCGCCTTCCATGGTCAGTCCTCCACGTCCACGACGAGCGCGTCGGGCCAGCGCGCCAGCGCCGCGTCGAGCAGCGAGGGGCGGACCACGGCGCAGCCGAGCGCGAAGCGCCCGGCGTCCATCGCGGTCAAGCCCGCCTGGAAGCCGATGCCGCGATGGAACTCGAGCGGCCCCAGCTCGTCGACGACGAGCAGGTCGGCGCGCTCCTCGGCGGCGCGCGCGAGGGCACCGTTGCCCCAGCCGAGCACCGCGTCGTCGAAGCGCCAGCGCTCGGTCGCCGGTCCGGCGGCGTCGCCCTCCGCGCGGCGCAAGGTCGCGAGCGTGCGCTCCTCCCCGGTGGCGAGGTCGACGATCCCGATGCCGGTCTTGAGGTGCCCCTCGAAGCGCGCCGGCGAGGCGACCCCGGCGACGCTCCAGCCGCGCCGCCGGCCGAGTTCGGCCAGCCGCGCGCACCAGCGGCTCTTCCCCGCCCCGCGCGCGCCGGTGACGATCAGGCGCTGTGGGACGTCGGCGCCGCGCACCACCAGTTCGGCCAGCACCGAACCGGGGCGGTCGATCGACTCGGGCTCGAGCATCACCGCATCGAAGCCCTCGGCCACCCGGTCGATGCGCCGCGGCAACACCGCGCGCGCCACGCGCTTCCCCTCGACCACCTTGGTCACCACCTCGGTCGGCATGCCGTACGCCCGCGTCAGCAGCGGCTCGGTGAGCGTCGCGCCGACGCCGCCCTCGGCGAGCGTGCGCCCCTTGCGCAGCAGCAGCACCCGATCGGCGAACATGAGGGCGCTGTTCGGTGCGTGCGAGGCGACCACGAACGCGAGCCCCTGCTCGTCGGCGAGCGCGCGCACCACTTCCAGCACCCGGAACTGGTTGCGCGGGTCCAGGTGGGCGTCGGGCTCGTCCATCAGCAACACGTCACAGCGCTGCGCCAGGCCACGCGCGACCATCACCAGCTGCCGCTCGCCGCCGGAGAGCTCGGTGATGCGGCGGGCGCGGAAGTCGGCGAGACCTACGCGCTCCAGCGCCTCGAGCGCCACCTCGCGGTCGGCGCGCCCCGGCGCGGCGAAGGGCGGCAGGTGCGGCGCGCGCCCCATCAGCACCACGTCGAGCACGTCGTACGCGAACACCGTGCCGTGCAGCTGCGGCACCAGCCCCACCCGGCGGGCGCGGTCGGCCGGCGTGAGGGCGTGCAGGTCGTTGCCCCCCACCCGCACCCGGCCACCTTGGGCGCGGAGGACGCCGGCGAGCACCCCGAGCAGGCTCGACTTGCCGCTGCCGTTGTGGCCGAGCAGGAAGCGCACCTCGGCGTCGCGCACGTCCACCGACACGTCCTGCACCACCGGCTCGGCGGGGTCGTAGCCGAAGACGATGCCGGTGGCCTCCAGCCGGACCCGGCTCGCGACCGGGGTCGCCGCGTCGATCGAAGCGGCGGGCACCATCGCGCTCACCAGCCCGTCCGGTTCTTGCGCAGGAGCACGATCAGGATCGGCACGCCGATCAAGCCGGTCAGCACGCCCAGCGGCACCTCCGACGGCAACCAGGCGCGCGAGACGGTGTCGACGAGCAGCAGGAACGAGGCGCCCAGCGCCAGCGCCATCGGCACCAGCCGGCGGTGGTCGGGGCCGACCACCATCCGCGCCGCGTGCGGCACCACCAGCCCCACCCAACCGATCACCCCGCCCACCGACACCGCGATCGCGGTGACCAGCGTGCTGACCACGATCAGGACCACCTTCATCCGCTGCGGGTGCATCCCGAGCGCGGTCGCCTGGGCGTCGCCCATCGACAGCACGTTGAGCCGCCAGCGCACGAGCACGAAGAAGAGCGCACCGCCCAGCACCAGCGCCGCGAGCAGCGGCACGTGCCGCCAGCCCGCGCCGGTGAGGCCGCCCAGCAGCCAGAAGGTGATCGAGGGCAGCGCGTCGAGCGGATCGGCGACGTACTTGAGCAGCGAGGTGAGCGAGGCGAACAGCGACCCGACCAGGATGCCCATCAAGGTGAGCACGATCGTCGGCGCGCTGCGGTAGAGGCGCGAGCCCAGGAAGGCGATCGCCACGGCGAGCAGACCGAACCCGAAGGCCGACGCCTGGATCAGCCACGCAGAGCCGCCGACGAGCAGCACGAGCGCCGCGCCGAAGCCGGCGCCGGACGTCACGCCGAGCAGGTTCGAATCCACCAACGGGTTGGTGAAAATCCCTTGGAACACCACCCCGGTCACCGCCAGGCCGCCGCCGATCAACAGCGCGGCGAGCACCCGCGGGAGCCGCACGTCCAGCACCAGCCGGCGCGCGATCTCGGGGACGTCGGCGGCCGCCTCGGGCACGATCAAGCTCACGAGCGAGCGCAGCACGTCGCCCACGCCGATCGGGTAGAGGCCGAGGCCCAGCACGACCACGCCCAACACGAACGGCGAAGCCAACGCGGCGCCGTGGGCGAGCCGGCGCCAGATGGGCAACGCCTCGCCATGATCCTCCGCCCGGACGGCGGTCATCCGCGACGAGCGGGACGCGCGCCCGGGCGCCTCGGCGGGCTCGGTCAGAGGCCGCACAGCTCCGCGACCTCTTCGGCGGAGATCGCGTAGCCGTAGAAGCGCGGGTAGAAGAAGGCGACCTCGTCGGCACAGGCGAGCTCGGCGCCGGGGTGGAGCACCTCGGCCAACCAGACGACCGCCAGCACCGAGTCGGGCGTCGGCGTGTCCCACGGCGCGACGAGCTTGGGCATGCGCACGACGCGCTCGGCGCGCACGGCGTCCAGGAGCCCCCACTCGGGGTCCTCGAGGACCGCGCCCACCGACGCGCCGCCGTACGGCGGGACCAGGATCCACTCGGGGTCCCACACCAGCACCTGCTCGACGCCGACGTCGTTCCAGTAGCCGCTCAGGTCGACCGTGACGGAGGCCCCGCCGGCCGCCTCGATGAGCGCGGTCTGGTACATGGCGCCGCTGGCGACGCGGGTGCGCTGCGAACCGGTGAAGAGCACCGAGGGCGTCGTCTCGGCCCCCGCCGTGGCCGCGGCCACGCGCGCGAGGACGTCGTCGTAGTACGCCACCCAGGCTTCGGCGCGCGACGCCGCGTCCGGGCCCAGCAGGGCGCCGGTGAGGCGCACGGCCTCGCGCAGCTGCTCGGCGGACTCGCCATCGAAGGCGACCACCGGCATGCCGACGGCCTCGACCGACTCGATCCATTCCGATCGCGCGGCGGCGAAGACCAAGTCGGGGTCGAGCGTCGCCAGGTACTCGACGCTCGTCGCCTGTTCGGAGGCCACCGACGCGAGGGTCGGGAAGCGCGGGTCGATGCGCTCCATGGCCGCGGCGCCCGCCGGATCGCGAGCACCGAGGAAGCCGGCGACCACGATGCGGTCGCCCGCGCCCAGCCCGTAGGCGAGGTACGTGGCGACGCCGTAGGGGCTCGCCAGGCGCTCGACCGGCTGCGGCACCACGACGGTCTTACCGGTCTGGTCGACGACGGTGACGCTCGCCGGCAGCAGCCCCGCCGCGATCAGGGCGCGCTGCCCGTCGGGACCGGCCGCGTAGCGCTGGAACGCCCGCGCGCCGGCGTCGTCGGTCGCGAGCGTCAACACCGCGTCCGGAAGCACCGCGACCGAGGTCAGGTCGTCCCAGGCGACGGTGCCGGCGCGCAGGGCGAGGTCGCCCGCGCTGTCGACGGCGCTCGGCGCCGCACCGGGGTACCCGGCGACCAGCGCGTCGAACACCGGCGCGAGCGCGCCGGGCACCGCGACGGTCGGCGCGCCCAGCGCGGACGCACCGACCGTGGATAGGGCGAGGAACAAGGCGAACGGAACGAAACGACGGCAGCCGCGCATGGGACTCCTCCATCCGGCGCTCGGCGGGCTCGGCACCATCGGCCCGTGCCCGCGCCGAGCCACCCCGCCATGGTAGGCCGCAGGGCGGACTCCATACACTGACGCATGCCCCGTGGCGCTGCGCTCACCCCCATCGATCCCCTGCCGCCCACCGCGTGGCACGGCGCCATCCTCGCCGGCGGCGCCTCGCGACGGTTCGGGCAGGACAAAGCGTTCGCGGTGGTGGCGGGACGCCGCATGATCGACGCCGCGGCCGCCGCGCTCGCGGGCGCGGACAGTCGGGTGGCGCTCGTCGGCAGCACCGAGCGGCTGGCCACGATCGCCGACGAGCTGCCGCCCGGCGTGGCGCCGCTCGTCGACGACGTCCCGGGGCGGGGTCCGCTCGCGGGCCTCGCGACCGCCCTCCGCCACCACCCCGATGCCTGGCTGGCGCTGCTCGCCGTCGACCTGCCGAACGTGCCGCCGGATTGGTGGGCAGGCCTGGCCGCGCACCACCGCCCCGGCGCTGCGGCCGTCGTCCCGCGTGCGAGCGACGGCCGCTGGGAGCCGACGGCCGCGCTGTACCACGGGTCGCTCGCCCGCGAAGCCGCGGCGGCGGTCGCCGCCGGCGACGGCCCCACGCTCGGGTTCCAAGGGTGGCTCGACGCGCTCCACGGCGCCGGACGCGCCGTTGCGGTCCCCCCCGAGGCGCTCCCTGCCGGGGCGCTCACCAACGTCAATCGTCCCGAGGACGCGGCGGCCATCGAGCGCACGCGCGGGCGGGACGGCTGAAGCCAATGGGCACGGCCCGGCGCATCGAAGCGCGCCGATGCTTCCGAACCCAAACCGACTCAATTCCGACCTGATTGCCTGAGATTCGTCGGGGACGGGCGTCCCTCGCTCCGGGTCCCCACCGCGCCCTACCCTGGCCGCACCACCGCATGCGCCCGCGACGCTTCCGTCCACGGACTCGCGCTCGGGCGATGGCATCGCCCGACGAGCGGCGCTCACCCCGCTGCACCCCAAAGGCCGATGCCGGCGACGCGAAGGTCGCCCGTGGACAAACGCCCGTGGAGGTGCGCATGAACGAGCAGCGAACGCCCGCCCAGGAACCCGTACCCGGAGGCGTCGACCAAGACGCGCGCGCCTACTACACGCAGTTGGCCGAAGAAGCCGACCGCAACCTCGATCGTTTGGCTGCCCGCGAACCCCTCAAGGACGCACACCTCGAGCAGGTGCTCAAGCGCCACGGCATCAGCCGCCGCGAGTTCCTCAAGCTCACGGCCGTCACCGCCGCCGCGCTCTCGCTGCCCTCGCTGTTCGACACGCGCATCGCGCGCGCCGCCGAGCTCGCGAACCGCCTCCCGGTCCTCTGGCTCGAGCTCCAGTCCTGCACGGGCAACAGCATGGCGCTCATCCGCAACAGCAACCCGGGCGTCGACGCGCTCATCCTCGACCTCATCAGCCTCGAGTACAGCGAAGTGCTGATGGCGGCCTCCGGCCAAGCCGCGGAAGACGTCCTGACCAACGCCATCGAGCGCTACGACGGGCAGTACATCGCGGTCTTCGAGGGCTCGGTCCCCATGGGCCGCAACGGCGAGTTCCTGACGATCGGCCCCGCCGGCGAGACCGGCATCGAGAAGGTCGAGCACGTCGCCCGCCACGCCGCCGCGTGCATCGCGGCCGGCACCTGCGCCGCCTACGGCGGCATCCCGGCGGCCGCCCCGAACCCCACGGGCGCCATCGGCATCGCCGACTTCCTGACGAACCGCCGCATCAACACCCCGGTCGTCAACCTGCCGGCCTGCCCGGTCTCCTCGACGAACATCGTCGGCACCATCCTCGAGTACGCGCTCTTCGGACGGCTCCCCTCGCTCGACGCCTTCGGCCGCCCGCTGTGGGCCTACCAGGACCGCATCCACGACAAGTGCGAGCGCCGCGGCCACTTCGACGCGGGCGAGTTCGTCGAGGGCTGGGGCGACAGCAGCGGCCTCAAGGCGGGCCTCTGCCTGTTCAAGGTCGGCTGCAAGGGCCCGATGACGTACAACAACTGCGGCGTCGTGCGTTACAACGACGGTGCCTCCTGGCCGATCATGGCCGGCCACGGCTGCATCGGCTGCAGCGAGCCCGGTTTCTGGGACACCATGACCCCCTTCGAAGTCCCCGTCGCGGGCCGCAAGGTCCGCATCCCGTTCGGCACCGACGCCACCGCCGACCAGATCGGTGCGGTCGCCATGGGCGTCGCCGCAGCTGGCATCGCCGTCCACGCAGGCGCGACGGTCGTCAAGGCGGCCAGCGAGAACCGCAAGCCGCAAAGCGGCCCGAAGGCCACCAAGGCCGAGCCCACCAAGAACAAGGAGCTGTGACCCGTGGCCACCAAGACGATCATCGACCCCATCACCCGCATCGAGGGGCACCTGCGCATCGAGATCGAGGTCGACGACGCCGGCTCCGTCGAGGAGGCGTACAGCTCGAGCACGGCCTTCCGCGGCCTCGAGACCATCATGAAGGGGCGTGACCCCCGCGACGTCGGCCTCTTCGTCCAGCGCATCTGCGGCGTCTGCACCTTCCACCACTACGAGCGCGGCGTCGAAGCGACCGAGCACGCCTACGGCGTTCAGATCCCGCCGAACGCCCGCTCCGTGCGGAACCTCATCTGGGCCGCCCAGACGGTCAACGACCACACGGTGCACTTCTACCAACTCCACTCGATGGACTGGTGGGACGTCGTCAGCGCGCTGTCGGCCGACCCGGTCAAGGCCACCGAGATCGCGCACCAGTACCACGCGACCCCGTACAACGCGTCGGTCAGCCACTACCAGCGCGTCGCGGAACGCCTCACCGCCTTCGTCCAGAGCGGCCAGCTCGGCCCCTTCACCGGCGGCTACTGGGGCCACCCGGCGTACAAGCTCTCGCCCGAAGAGAACCTGATCATCGCGTCGCATTACCTCGACTGCCTGGGCGTACAGCGCGCCTCGGCGAAGGCGAGCGCGATCTTCGGTGGCAAGAACCCGCACCCGCAAAGCCTGATCGTCGGCGGCGTCACCTCCGCGCGCGACGCCATCAACGCCGAGCGCATCGGCCAATACCAGTTCCTCATGCAAGAGACGATGGACTTCGTCGAGCGCGCCTACATCCCCGACCTCATGCTCCTCGCCGACAAGTACCGCGAAGAGGGCCTCGCCGGCCACGGCGGCGGCCTGAGCAACTACATGAGCTTCGGCGCGATGTCGCTGGGCGAGCAGGCGTGGGATCAGCGTCCGTTCCTGCTCCCCTCGGGCCTCGTCCGGGGCCGCGACCTCTCCACCGTCCACGCCGTCGACCCGATGAAGATCGGCGAGGAAGTCGCGCACGCCTGGTACACCTACTCCGGCAACGAGACCTCGCTGCACCCCCTCGAGGGCCAGACGAACCCCGCCTACGAGGGCTTCAACGACGACGGCAGCCTCAAGACCGAAGGCGGCTACAGCTGGGTGAAGTCGCCGCGCTACGACGGCGCCCCGGTCGAGGTCGGCCCGCTCGCGCGCATGCTCGTCGCCTACGCCTCGGGCCACGAACGCGCCATCGAGGTCATGGACGCCTTCACGGACCGCATGAACCTCCCCTTCGAGTTCTGGTACTCCACCCTCGGCCGCACGGTCGCCCGCGGCGTCGAGACCCAGATCGTCGGTGGCTACATCCCCGAGCTTCTGGGTGGGCTCATCAACAACGTCAAGGGCGGCGACGAGCGCTTCTTCACCCGCTACACGGCCAAGGACGGCCAGGGCTGGGCGATGGCCGAAGCGCCGCGCGGCAGCCTCAGCCACTGGATCACGGTCCGGAACGGTCAGATCGACAACTACCAAGCGATCGTCCCGACGACGTGGAACTCGAGCCCCAAGGACGGCCGCGACCAGCGTGGCGCCTACGAGGCGTCGCTCGTCGGGCAGCCGCTCGCCGACCCGACCCAACCGCTCGAGGTCGTCCGCACCGTCCACTCCTTCGACCCCTGCATGGCGTGCGCGGTGCACGTGCTCAACCGGGATGGCGAGGAGCTCGCCGTCTACGAAGTGGCGGTGTAATCGTGGCGACCACGACCGGCCAAGACGCCCCACGCAGCGTCGTCATCGACCGCAAGGGACGACCCGCGATGGTGGTGTACGTCTTCGGACGCTACGTGCGCGCAGCGCACTGGATCCGCAACGGCGTGCTGATCTGGCTCATCATGAGCGGCATCTACCTGGGCAACCCGTTCCTGGCGCGCGCGGGCCTGGGGCAGGCCACCGAGTCGTTCATCATGGCGCAGGTTCGCGGCTGGCACGTCGCCGCCGGCTGGGTGCTGCTCGCCTTCACCTTGGCGCGCATCTACCAGTTCCTGTTCATCACCGCGGACGGCAAACTCGGCATCGGCCACGAACTGAAGATGGGGCGGATCATGTTCAGCTGGAAGGCCTGGCGCGACCAGCTCGCCTTCTACCTGCTCATGAAGCGCGAACACCCCCACTTCACCTACAGCAACTACGGCCCGCTCCAGTACCTGGTTTACACGATGCTGTACGCCTCGCTGCTGGTGATCAGCATCACCGGCATCCTGATCGCCGCCCCCTACACCACCGGCGGCGTGGCGGCCTGGGGCGCCTCGCTGTTCTCACCCATCGAGGTCTGGATGGGCGGCATCACCACCGTGCGCATCGTCCACCGCTTCGTGATGTGGTGGTTCATCCTGTTCACCCTCGCCCACATCTACATGGCCGTATGGAACAGCATGCGCACCGGCCACCTGCTGATCGAGGGCATCATCTCGGGCTTCAAGGCCGAGAGCACCGAGGTCCGCGAGCACGACCCGAGCAAGGAAGAGCTCAAGGGCACGGGCAAGGCATGAGCGAGCCACGCCCGCTCCTGGTCCTCGGCGTCGGGAACGTCTTCTACGGCGACGAAGGGGCGGGCGTGCACCTGGTCCACTACCTCCGGACCAAGTACCGCTTCCCCGATCGCGTCGACGTCGTCGACGGCGGCACCCTCGGATGGCAGCTGTTGGGCTTGATCGCCGACTACCCGCGGGTGGTGTTCGTCGACGCGGTCGCCGCCCCGGTGGGCACCATCTACCGCTTCGGCCCCGGCGAGGTGCCACCCGAGGTCGGTTACGGCAAGCTGTCGTCGCACGAATGGGAGGTCCCCGACCTGCTCACCGCCATGGAGCTCCATGGCGACGTGCCCGAGGTCTCGATCGTCGCCATCGGCGTCGACCCCTTGGAGTTCTCCGGCGAGGGCATCGGCGTGCAGCTCGGCCCGGTCGTGGGCCCGCGCATGCGCGCCCTCGCGACCGTCGTCCTGCGCGAGCTCGAAGCGGAGGGCATCGTGCCCGAGGACGTGCGCCCCGAGCTGACCGCCGACACGCCGTTCACGGCCGAAGACATCGTCCTGGGCGCGAACCCGGAGCTCGCCTTCGAAACGGCAGCCGCCGGCGCGAGCGAGCTCACGCATGCATGAGTTCGGCCTCGCGGTCCGCATGATCGAGATCGCCGAAGAGGCGGCCCGCGCCGCCGGCGCCACCCGCATCGAGTCCATCCGGCTCGAGATCGGGGCGCTGGCCGGGGTCGTGCCCGAGGCGCTCGAGTTCGCCTACCGCGGCGCCCGTGAGGGCACGCTGGCGGCGGACGCGACGCTCGACGTCACCTACCTGCCGGCGCTCGCGCACTGCGCCACCTGCGACGCCGACTTCGAGCTCGACAACCGCTTCGGCATCGCCGACTGCCCCACGTGCGGCGCACCCTCGGCGGATCTGCGCCAGGGACGCGAACTCCAACTGAGGGACGTAGCGGTGGCGTAGCAATTCCGACGACGACGTAGGACATCGGCCCCGGCGCGGTGCCCCCTTCAGAACGCATGATGGGGGCACCGCTCTTCGGTCAGGTCCGTCCTGGCTGCCGGTTCCAAGGAGGACGCGTATGTGCTTAGGTCTCCCGCATGAAGTCGTCGACGTGCTCGACGCCGACCGGTGCTTGATCCGGCTCGGGAACGCCACCCAACACTGCTTCGTCGGTTTGGTCGACGACCTCAAGGTCGGCGACTGGGTCGTGGTGCACGCCGGCTTCGCGATCGACAAGATCGCCCCCGAGGACGCTGCCGCGAACCTGGAGCTGATCGCCCAGTACCTCGAGCCCGAGACGCGCGGCGATGGCGCGCCGGCGCTCTCGTCGACCCGCCGTGGCTAGCGCGGACCTTCCCCTCACCGGCGACTACGCGCCCGAGACGTACAAGGACCCGGCGCTGGTCGCCGCCCTCCGGACGCGCATCGCCGAGCTCGCCGACGAGATCGGTCGCCCGGTCAAGCTGATGCACATCTGCGGCACCCACGAGCACGAGATCGGGCGCTTCGCGCTGCGCGATCTGCTCCCCCCCAGCGTCACCGTCCTGGCGGGCCCGGGCTGCCCGGTGTGCGTCTGCGACAACGAGTACATCAACATGGCGATCCAGCTGTCGCTCACGCCGGGCGTGATCGTCACCTCGTTCGGCGACATGCTGGCGGTGCCCGGCAGCATCCCGCTCGAGGGCGAACGGCGCGGCGA
>JAABRX010000077.1 GCA_011390675.1 Trueperaceae bacterium
CGGCCCGTCCTGCGGACGCGGCCCGCACCAAGGCCGCGTCCCGCTACGACCACGTCCGCCTCAGCCACGGCTCCGGCGGCAAGCTCACGCTGGAGCTCATCGAGGAGCTGTTCGTCGCGATCTTCAGCAACGAGCCGCTGCGCGAGCTGACCGACGCGGCGATCCTCGAGAACCCCGGTGGCCGCATCGCCTTCGCCACCGACTCGCACACGGTCAAGCCCGCCTTCTTCCCCGGCGGCGACATCGGCCGCCTGGCGGTGGCCGGCACGATCAACGACCTCGCGGTCATGGGCGCCACCCCCCTGTACATGACGGCCGCCTTCCTCTTGGAGGAGGGCTACCCGATGGACGACCTCGAGCGCATCGTCCGCTCGATGAAGGCCACCGCCGACGAGGCGGGCGTCAAGATCGTCGCGGGCGACACCAAGGTGCTCGAGCGCGGCCACGGCGACGGCGTGTTCATCAACACCACCGGCATCGGCTTCCTCGCCGACGACGTCCAGATGGGCGTCGCGCACGTCCGCCCCGGCGACCTGGTGCTGGTCAACGGCACCCTCGGCGACCACGGCATCGCGGTGATGTCGCGGCGGGAGGGGCTCGACCTCACGGTCGACCTCCAGTCCGACGTGGCGCCGCTCAACGGCCTGATCGAGGCGGTGCGGCTCGTCGCGCCCAACGTGCGCTTCATGCGCGACGTCACCCGCGGCGGCCTCGCCGCGGTCGCCAACGAGGTCGTGCACCGGCAGGCGTTCGGCCTGCGCGTGTTCGACGTCGCGGTGCCGATCAACGACGTCGTCGACCAGTACAGCGAGATGCTCGGCATCGACCCGCTGCTGGCGGCGAACGAGGGCAAGGTGATGATGATCGTGCCCGCCGACGAGGCGGAGGCCGCGCTCGGCGCGATGAAGGCCCACCCGCTCGGCCGCGAGGCCGCGATCATCGGCGACATCGTGCGCAAGCCCGAGGGCATCGCGCTCGTGGAGACCGCCTACGGCAGCCACCGCGTGCTCGAGATGCCGATCGAAGAGCAGCTCCCGAGGATCTGCTGATGGCCACCGGGACCACCAAGGCGCTCCACGGCCACCACAAGTTCATCGAGACCGCCACCGAGGTGGTGCACGACGCCCGCGAGCTCGTGCTGCCGCTCCTGTCGGTCGCCTACCCCGAGGACCCCTGGTCGGGCGCCGCGCTGCGCTCGCTGATCGAGCGCCGCGAAGGGCTCGACCCGATCCTCGCCGAAGCGCTGCGCATGCTCGAGGACTTCGAGCTCCCGTTCCTGGACGAGGAGGAGCGCCTGGCGACCGCCGGCGTGACGCTCGCCGACGACCTCCTCGGCTTCGAGGAGGCGATGCTGGAGTTCGAACGCGCCTTCTGGCTGCGCACCTACGAGGTCTACCGCGCCGACCCGAAGCGCTGGGACCTCCCCGAGCCCAAGGTGCGCGACGTCTGCGAGGTCCACGCGGTCAGCAGCAGCGCCGTGCGCGCCGCGCTCAAGGACCAGGACTTCGAGGACTTCAAGGAGCTGGCGCCGTACGTGGGCGCGCACCTCGAGTGCGCCGAGTGCCGGGTCGGGGTCACGCGCTTGCTGATCAGTGAGGTGCGCCGGCGCAAGGACCTGCCCGCGTCCTGAAGATCAGCGGTCCGCGAGCCGCCGTCGCGCCCAAGCCACGGCGGCTTCGGCGACGTACGCCTCCTGCGCCACGGTCTCCACCGCCCTCGGCACCACGGCCCGCACCCGGGCGATGGCCGCCGAGGGCGGTTCGCCGAGGGCCGCGGCCACCATCGCCGCCACGGTGCCCGAGCGCCCCTGACCGGCGCGGCAGTGCACCACCACCGTGCGACCGTCTTCGAGGCGCTGCACGATCGCGTGCAGGAGCGACATCGCGGCGTCCTCCTGCTCCGCGGTGGGGGCGGTGCCGTCCTTGACCGCGAGGCGCAGGTGCTCGATGCCGTGCACGGCCACGGCGTCGGCCAGTTCGTCGATCCCGAGCGCATGGAGCTCGTCGTCGGTCAGCAGCGTCACCAGCGTCTGCGCCTTGTGCACGTGGCGCAGACGCCTCAGGTCGGCGTGCAGGTCGCGCGACCAGACGGCCTCCGTGGTGCGGTCGCCGCGACCGGGCGCCATGCCGATGCCCAGTTTGCCCAGGACGGCCGACAGCGGGATCCACGCCACCGGGTACGGAACGCGCTCGCTGGTCCGCTCACCGACCCGCTGTCGCTCGTCGGCGAGCGTCGCCGTGGCCTCGAGGGGCTCGACGGGACGGAAGCCGACGTCCGGCAGGCGGTCCTTGGCGTCCATGCCCAATGCTACGGGACGTCGCCGCGGACCGCCGTACGGAACCTCGCCCGTCGAACCCGATCAGCGCGGCGGTCGGTACGCCGCGGCGTAGCCGGTGAGCGCCCGCAGGTAGTTGGCCCGCTCGAACGCCCCGGGGTCCGGTGCGGCGCGCTGCGAGAGCGCCCCGCGCAGGTCGGTGACGTCCTCGTACTCGTGCTCGCGCATCCACGCGCCCAGCTCGGCGAGCACCTCGCCGACGTGCTCCGGGCCGTGCTCGATCAACGCCGACGCCATGGTGACCACGTCGGCCCCGGCCAGCAGCAGCTTGACCGCGTCGCCGGCGCCGTGGATCCCACCGCTCGCCGCCAGGTCGACCGGCGTGCGGCCGTGCAGCATGGCGATCCAGCGGAGCGCCAAGCGCGCCTCGTCCGAGGTCGAGAGGACCAGTCGCGGCCCCACCGTCAAGGTCTCGAGGTCGATGTCGGGCTGGTAGAAGCGGTTGAACAGCACCACGCCCTTGGCGCCGGCCTCGCCCAGGCGCCGCACCAGGTTCGGCACCGAGCTGAACCACGGACCGATCTTGACCGCGACCGGTACCGAGACGTGCTGCACCACCGAGGCCACGGTGTCGATGGTGCGGGCCTCGACGTCGCTCGCGGTCTCGGACGCCTCGGAGGCGAGGAAGTAGATGTTGAGCTCGATGGCGTCCGCGCCCGCGCTCTGCAGCAGCTCGGCGTGGTGCGTCCAGCCCCCTGGCCGATAGCCGTTGAGGCTGGCGATCACCGGGACGTCGAGCACGTCCTTGGCGGCCTGGAGCCGGCGCAGGTAGGCGGCCGGGCCGACCTCGACCCCGGTGAAGGGGTCGAAGTAGCCGGTCATCTCGGCCGAGATCTCGGATCCGAGGGTGTCGAGGTCGTGGAGCGCCAGTTCGTCGCGCTCGATCTGCTCCTCGAACAGCGACGGGAGCACCACCGCGCCGATCCCCGCTTCGCCGAGGCGGCGCAGCGTGTCGAGGCGACCGGTGACCGGGGACGCAGCCGCCACGAGCGGGTTGCGCAACGTCAGGCCCAGGTACGACGTCGTGAGGTTCGGGCTCATGCGTCCTCCTCCCCGGCCTTGGCGGGGGTGGCGAGCGCCCGGGCGGCGTCGCCCTGGGCCTTGTCCGGCACCTCGCGGTGCACGGCGGCGAGCTGCTCGTAGTGCGC
>JAABRX010000078.1 GCA_011390675.1 Trueperaceae bacterium
TCGTCGGTGGTCCCGGGGTGGCGCCGCAGCAGCGGCAGCTGCTCGACCGGGAGGTAGAGCTTCCCCTCGCCGGCGTACCGCAACACCAGGTAGTCGCGGGTGGCGCCGACCACGACCCGCGCCTCGAGCCCTTCGAAGCGGCCGATCCCGTGGTCGGGGTGGATCAGGTAGTCGCCGAGGGTGAGCTGCTCCGCGCCGTGGACCGCCCGGCCCGGCAGCCGCTTGAGCTTGCGGGCCCCCTGGGCGCCGTAGAGGAGGTCCTCGGTGACCACGACCTCCTTGCGCTCCGCGTCGCGGTACCCGCCCTGGGCGTGGGGGGCGAGGATCAGGCTGAGCTCGCCGGGCCGTGGCTCCGCGCGCCCGTGCCAGCGCGGCTCCAGGTGGTCCAAGACCTTCTCCGCGAGGTACCGCCCGGAGCGCTCGAACTTGAGCAGCACGTGCACCGAGTACCCGTCGCGCAGCCAGGTCTCGGCGTCGCCCGCGAACTCGTCGAGCCGCGCGCGGTAGTACCCCAGCGACGTCTCGGGCGGGACCTGCGCCTCGAGGGGCAGCGGGTCGCGCCCGAAGGAGGTCGGCCGGCGCCCTTCGAGGAGCGCGAAGAGCCGCGACGCGGCCTCCGCGCCGAGCTCCCCCTCGATCAGCTCGGGGGCGTCGAGGAACACGGGGCCCGGGCAGGCCTCGAGCACGCTCGAGGTCCAGGCCTCCGGGTCGTCGTCCGCCTCCTCGTCCTCGACCAACCGCTCCAGGTCGCGCGGTCCGAGGACCAGCGCCTCGATCGGCGCGCCGTCGCGCTCGAGCCCGTCGAGCTCGTCGCCGAAGAACGACAGGCGGACGTGGTCGCGCTCCGGATCGGTGCCCAGGTAGAGGTCGACGGTGTCGCCGCGCACCGTGAACCCCGGCACGGCGTCGCGGTCGTAGCCGTAGCGCACGAGTCGACCGAGCAGGTCGTCGCGCGCGACCCGGGTGCCCAAGCGCAGCTCGAGCGCGTAGCGCTCCGGATCGGCCGGGAACGGCCGCAGCGCGTGCCCCAACGTGAGCACCACCTTGTCGCGACGGTCGTGCCAGTCGGACAGGGTGGGGTCGAACCCGACGGCGGCCCCGAACACCGGCGCGTCGCGGAACGCCGCGGCGCGCTCGGCGGTGGTGAGGAGCACCGCCGGGCCATCGACGCGCGCGAACCGCGCGAGCCGGGCCACGGTCGGCAGTCCGAGGAGGCGGACGCCGTCCCCCGTCGGGGGCTCGGTGCGGGGCACGGTAGGGGGCGTGAACGGTACGGCCATCAGCGGCCGTGAGTGTACCGGACGCGGTCGGGATCGACCGGGGCCGGAACGACGCACCGCGCCGCGGGCGCCTATTGGACGGGGTCGGACCGGCGCCCGAAGCGAACCGCCAGCGCGTACGCGGCGTCGCGCGCCACGCCTGCCGCCTCGAGCGCCCTGCGCAGGTCGCGGCCCCAGACGCCGCCCGCCACGAGGTCGCGAGCCAGGACCTCCGCGGTGGCGTCGTCCGGCGACGCGCTCGCCGCTCCGCCGGCGTCCGAGCGGGCCGGCCCGACGACGAGCACGACCTCGCCGCGCGGAGGCTGCGCCGCGAACGCAGCGGCGAGCTCGGCCAGCGTCCCCCGGCGCACCTCCTCGAAGCGCTTGGTGAGCTCGCGAGCGACCGCGGCCGGACGCTCCGGCCCGGCGACCTCGGCGAGCTCCTCGAGGGTCGCCGCCACGCGCGAGGGCGCCTCGTAGAGCGCGGTCGTGAAGACCCGGCCGGCGATCTCGGTCAGGCGCTCGCGGCGCTCGCGTCCCTTGCGCGGCAAGAAGCCCTCGAACGCGAACCGGTGCACCGGGAGCCCCGACAGCACCAGCGCGGGCACGAACGCCGTCGGACCGGGCAGCGCCTCGACGTGCACCCCGAGCCCGAGCGCCATCCGCAGCAGGTCCGCCCCAGGGTCGCTGATGCCCGGGGTGCCGGCATCCGTGGCGTACGCGACGTGGCGGTGGCCGGCCAACACGCCGCGCCCGTGCGTCGGGATGCGGTGGGCGTCCAGGCGCACGAGCGGGGTGGCGACGCCGTGGCGGTCCAGCAGCGTCCGGGTGCGACGGGTATCTTCCGCCGCGACCACGTCCGCCCCCTCGAGCGTCGCGAGCGCGCGCAGGGTGATGTCGTCGAGGTTGCCGATCGGCGTCGGGACCAGCGTCAGCCGATGGCCGACCAACGGCGGCGGATCGCCCTCGGTCGCCTCCGCGTCGGTCGTATCAGGATCGGTCGTCTCGGGATCGGTCGTCTCGGGATCGGTCGGGTCGAACTCGGTCACACCGGGCGACCGCGCGCGGTCAGCACGGGCACCCAGCGCCGTCCTCGGCTGCGGCGCCGGGCGTTGCGGCGCAGCGCCGCGCGGAGGGTGGCGCGGAGCAGCTCGCCCTCGCCGACCGTCACCGTGACGACCGCGCCTTCGGGCAAGCGGACGCCGGGTTCGAGGACGACTCGGCCGTCTTGGACGATGCCACGGTACGCGCGCACGGGTCGCTCCCTCCACCTCGGCACGGCGGCCTGGAGGCCACGGTGCGGGGACGTGAACGAAGGCTACCGCGCCGGACGGCGTCGCGCCAACGGCGACGAGTGGGAAGCGCGTGGTACCATACCCCCTAGGGATACTCGACCCCAGCCCCGAGACCACGAAGGAACCCCGATGACCCCCACCCCCCGATCCGATGCCGACGCCCCCCTCGCGATGGACGAGGAAGAGCGTACTCGCGTGTTGCACCGCCTTCGTCGCCTGGAAGGGCAGGTCCGCGGCTTGCAGCAGATGATCGAGGACGGCCGCTCCTGCCGCGAGGTGCTGACGCTGCTCGCCGGCGTGCGCAGCGCCATCTCGGCCACCGGCGACGTGATCCTCGAGACCTACGTGGCGACGTGCGCGCCCGACCTGTCGACCGATCCGGCCCACGTGCGCGACCTGGTCAAGGTCGTCAAGCTAGCGCGCGGCTAGCGCGCCGCCTGCGTCGTGACCCGCTGCAACGTCGTGTCCGGGTAGTAGAAGCCGAGGATCTGCGCGAACCCGTACCCTTGGACCGCGAGCTCGCGGGCCCCGTACTGGCTCATCCCCACCCCGTGCCCCCAACCCCCGCCGCGCACGCTCAGGTCGCCCGTCATCGTGAAGCGCGTCGATTTGAGGCCCCACCCGCGAAGCGCCGTGCGCAAGGCCAGACCCTCGAGCACCGCGCGGCCGCCGGTGCCGACGAACTCCGCTCGCTGGACGCGTCCCGACGCGCTCGTGGCCAGGACCGACATGCGCCCGACGACCCCGACGTCGCGGCCGACCGCGCGCAGCGTGCCGGCGACCTGCTCCGGGGTCAGGCGGGCGGTCCAGGTGCGGTGCGGACCATCGGTCGCGACGTCCTGGAAGGCTTGCAGGTAGGGCAGGTCGCGCCCCCACACCTCCGCCGAACTGGCGATGACGCCGCCCGAATCCGAGTGGTAGTACGTGTTCGCGAACGCGCCCGCGTACGTGAGGACCAGGCCCGCCGTGTCGGCGATCGCCGCGTCCGTGGCCGGGTGCTCCGCACCGCGGCCCCGGTAGACCTGGCACTCGTCGGTGGCGCACACGTCGTACGCGGCGTCCGAGTCGAGGTGCACGAGCGTGTACGTACGCGCGGCGATCGCCTGGGCCCGCAGCGCCTCCGCGGGCCATGTGGGCATCATCTCGGCCGGCACCACCCCACGGAGGTACGCCTCCAAGTCGACGACGTTGACGACCCGGACGCGCTCACCGTCGGCGAGGACGCGCAGCGAACCGCGGTACCGCCGGCCGTCCCAGACGACGCCCTCGTCGGACGACAGCTCGAGCACACGCCCGACCGGATGGCCGTCGACCAGCAGTTCGCCGGCCGTGGCCGCGATGGGCCAGGTGAGCGGGAAGGGGGTCGCGAACGAGCGACCGTCGATCGCGCCGACGTGGGGTCCGGCGAACGCCACGTGGGCCTCCGCCAAGGCGTCACCGAGCAGGACGCGAACGAGGGGCTGCGCCTGGGCCGAGGTGCCCAGGAGGAGCGCCACGAAGAGCCAAGCGGCGTGCGGGACGAGGGGACGGTGGGTACGGCGGCGCACGCCCTCCATCATGCCGCGAACGCCTACGCCCGACGCGTGGCGAAGCCCACGTGCCCCACGCCTAGCGGGTGCGTCAGAGTTCGGAAGGTCGCGGGAACCGGAACCGGAAGGTGCCGCTGGCGTCGGCGTAGGTCATGACGACCCGGTAGATCCCACGCCCTTCGGACACCGTCTCGCGGTAGGCGATGGTCTGACCGGTGCGGTAGGTCTGCTCGAACACGGCCTCTTCGGGGAGCGCTCCACCGCCGGTCTGGAAGCTCGCCGGCCGTTCGTACGTCACCTGCAGCGTCACCGTCCCGCGCCGGACCCGACCCGACACCTCGATGGGCATGTCCGACCGGGTGACGGTCCGGACCTCGGTGACCGCACGGTGGTCCTTCTGGTACACGAAGACCGGTGTGCTGCCGGGGACGCCGACGTACCATCCGCGCCACTCGCCGACGCCGATGAACACGGCGACCAAGATCAGGATGAAGACGAGGGTATCCCGCATGCGTCGAGTATAGGCGCGCGGCGACCGCGCGGCACGCGAAGTCCCCCACGTCCCGCGCCCTGCAGCGGACGCGCCCACCAGGTCGTGGCGGGCGCGTCGCGTTCGGCGTGGTTCGGCCGCGCGGCCTCAGGTCGTGACGGTCGTCGCGTGCAGCGAGCGCAGCACGGTGTGCAAGATCCCGCCGTTGCGGTAGTAGTCGATCTCGACCGGAGTATCGAGGCGGGCGACGGCTTCGAAGCGCACCTCCTGGCCGTCCTGCTTGCGGGCGAGCACGGTCAGCCTCTGCTTGGGGGTCACGGTGTCGTCGATCGCCACGTCGAAGGTCTCGGTGCCGTCGAGACCCAGCGTGGCGGCGGTCTCGCCTCGGAGGTACTGCAGCGGCAGCACCCCCATGCCCACCAGGTTGCTGCGGTGGATGCGCTCGTAGCTCTCGGCGATCACCACGCGCACGCCGAGCAGGTACGTCCCCTTGGCCGCCCAGTCGCGGCTCGAACCCATGCCGTAGTCGACGCCGGCGAGCACGACCGTCGGGACGCCCCGCTCCTGCCAGCGGCGGCTGGCTTCGAAGATCGACACCACCTCGCCGGTATCGTGGTCGGTGGTCCAGCCCCCTTCGGTGCCCGGCGCCAACTCGTTCTTGAGCCGGATGTTCGCGAACGTGCCGCGCGTCATCACCCGGTCGTTGCCCCGGCGCGACCCGTAGCTGTTGAAGTCGCTCGGGACGACGCCGCGCTCCATCAGGTAGGCACCGGCCGGCGAGTCCTTGGCGATCGAGCCAGCCGGGCTGATGTGGTCGGTGGTGACCGAATCCGCGACCTTCACCAGCGCACGCGCGCCCTGGATCGCCGCGATCGGTTCGGGCGACGCCGCCATGTCGACGAAGAACGGCGGCTCCTGAACGTACGTCGACGCTTCGTCCCAGCCGAACAGCTCGCCCCCCTTGACGGGGATGGCGTTCCATGCCGCGTTCGACTCCTCGATGCCGTCGTAGAGGCGACGGAAGGTCTCGGGCTTCATCGCTTGCGACAGGACGTCGGCCAGCTCGGCCGGCGTGGGCCACAGGTCGCGCAGGTAGACGGGCGCGCCGTCCGCGTCGTGGGTGAGCGGGTCGTTGACCGGGTCGACGTCGACCGTGCCGGCGAGCGCGTACGCGACGACGAGCGGCGGGCTGGCCAGGTAGTTCGCCTTCACGTGCGGGTTGATGCGACCCTCGAAGTTGCGGTTGCCCGACAGCACCGAGGCGGCGACCAGGTCGTTCTCGGTGATGGCGGCGGCGACCGGCTCGGGGAGCGGACCGGAGTTCCCGATGCACGTGGTGCAGCCGTAGCCCACCGTGTAGAAGCCCACCTGCTCGAGGAACGGGGTGAGGCCGGTGTCGTCGTAGTACTCGGTGACCACCTTGGAGCCCGGCGCCAGCGAGGTCTTGACCCAGGGCTTGGCCCGGAGGCCCCGCTCGGCCGCCTTCTTGGCGACCAGACCGGCTGCGAGCATCACCGAGGGGTTGCTCGTGTTGGTGCAGCTGGTGATCGCCGCGATCACGACGTCGCCGTGCCGCAGCCGGTGCTCGCCGCCGTCGGCGAGTTCCAGCGTGCCGGTGCGCTCCAGGGCCGCGTCGTCCAGCGCGAAGCCACGCTCCGCCACCGGCTTGCGCAGGTCGGCGCGCCAGGTCGCCTGCATGTCGGTGAGCAGGATGCGGTCCTGCGGGCGCTTGGGGCCGGCGAGGCTGGGCCTCACGGTCGCGAGGTCGAGCTCGATCGAGTCCTGGAAGACCGGATCGGGGGTCGCGTCGGTGCGGAACAGGCCGTTCGCCTTGGCGTAGCGCTCGACGCGCTCGACCTCGTCGTCGAGGCGGCCGGTCTGCGCCAGGTAGCGAAGGGTCTCGGCGTCCGTCGGGAAGAAGCCCATGGTGGCGCCGTACTCGGGCGCCATGTTGGCGATGGTGGCGCGGTCGGGCAACGTCATGGCCGAGAGCCCGGGGCCGTAGAACTCCACGAACTTGCCGACGACGCCGTGCTTGCGCAGCATCTGCGTGACGACGAGCGCCAGGTCGGTCGCCGTGGAGCCCTCGGGGAGCTTGCCGATGAGCTTGAAGCCGACGACCTCGGGCGCGAGCATGTAGATCGGCTGGCCGAGCATGACCGCCTCGGCCTCGATGCCACCGACGCCCCAGCCGACGACGCCGAGGCCGTTGATCATGGTCGTGTGCGAGTCGGTGCCCACCAGCGAATCGGGGAACACCACGTCGAGGTCGCCGTGGGGCCGGTGTTCGACGCCGCGCGACAGGTACTCGAGGTTGACCTGATGGACGATGCCCGACGCCGGCGGAACCACCTTGAAGTTGGCGAACGCCTGCTGGCCCCAGCGCAGGAACTCGTAGCGCTCGCGGTTGCGCTCGAACTCGATGGTGGCGTTGTTCGCCAGCGCCAGCGGCGAGTCGTACTCGTCCACCTGCACGCTGTGGTCGATCACCAGGTCGACCGGCACCAGCGGGTTGATCTTCTGGGGGTCGCCGCCCATGCGCTCCATCGCGCTGCGAAGCGCCGCCAGGTCGACGACCGCCGGGACGCCGGTGAAGTCTTGGAGCACGACGCGCGCGGGCTTGAAGGGGATCTCGAACTCGGCCGGGGCCGCCGGGTCGTACGCGGCGAGTCGCTTCACGTCGTCGGCCGTGACGTCGTAGCCGTTCTCGTTGCGCAACAAGCTTTCGAGCAGCACCTTGATCGAGAAGGGCAGGTGGTCGACGTCGGTCAGCCCGTCCTCTTGGAGCTTGGCGAGGCGGTAGTAGTAGGCGGGGCCGCTGCCGGTCTCGAAGCGGTCGCGGGCGCCGAAGCTGTTCTTGGGGGGGAGCTGCATGCGGTTCCTCCGGTCGGGGGTCGGTGCGATGCGGCGTGGGATCGCCGCGGACTTCTCCAGTCTGCTACGCTTCTACATGATATGGCTAAGCGTGAATCATGTAGAGACCCGGCGGTCGCCGCGATGGGCGATGAGGTTGCCCTCGAGCCCGGCGCCGCCGAGGAGGCGCCGTCCGCCCCCGACCTGCGCGCAGCGCGCGTTCGGGTCGTGCGCGACGCCGCAGCAGCGCGGTGGTTGGTGCGCCCGTCGGGCTTGCGGCTGCTCGAGCCCTTCCTCGGCGCGGCCCGGTCGGTGGCCGAGGTCGCGCGGGCGACGGGCGACAAGCCGAACACGGTCCTGCGGCGCGTCCAGCGCCTGCAGGCCCTCGACCTGATCGAGGTCGTCGAGGAGCACCGGCGTGCCGGCCGCGCGGTGCGCCGCTACCGCGCCACCGCCGACGTCTTCTTCGTCCCGTTCGAGGCCACCGGCGCGACCGACCTGGAGGGCGCGCTCGCCGAGCGCGACGGCTACTGGGAGCGACTGCTCCGCCGCCACGTGGTGCGCGCTCGACGCGAGGCGATGGGCAGTTGGGGCACGCGCATCTACCGCGACGCCCGCGGGCGCGTCCAGCTCCAGACCGCCGTCTCCCCCGACGCCAACGCCACCATGCTCGACGACGCCATGCCGGCCGCGCTGTCCGCTTGGCGCGACCAGGTGTGGCTCGACCACCGCGACGCCAAGGCGCTGCAACGCGACCTGTTCGCGCTCCTGCAGCGCTACCAGGCCAAACGGGGCGCACAACGGTACGTGGTGCACGTCGGTCTCGCGGCGGTGCTCGAGGCGAACCGTGCTTGACGGACCGCCATCGAGCGACGTTCGCGCCGGCGGCGAGCGGGTGGGGGTCTACACTGGCGCCATGGCCCGCACCCCGACCCCCACCCGCCGCGCCGGCCTGCTCGCGATGGTGGCGCTCCTCGTCGCGCTGATCGCGAGCGGCTGCATGCCCGCAGCCGTCTCCGAGTCGCTGGACTCGCCCGTCGCTCGGGCCGTCGAACGCGCCGCGCAGGAGGCCTACCACCGGATGGAGCTCGGTCGCCTCGCCACCGGCAGCTACACCACGAACGTGCTCGTCGACGTCGACCTGCCCCGCGGTTCGCGGATCACCCTCGAGGACTTCTCCGGCGCCGACTACCGTTTGCGGGTCGACGCCGACGCCGTCCCCGATGCCGCGTGGATCGTCACCCCGCAGGGCGTACGGCGCGTCGTGGTCCGCTGATGCCCAAGCCGCCCCTCACCCAACCGCACCGTTGGAGGTCCTTCATGCCCCGCCACCGCGCCCGCTTCCTACGGACGGCCACGCTAGCCCTGGCCGTCGTCCTCGCCTCGCCCGCCCTCGCACAGTCGAGCGGCGCGCTCGAACGCGCCGCGCCGCCTTCCGCGCTGCTCGCCCTCGGTTTCGCCCCCGACGGCGGCGTGCCGCAGGGTCTGGTCGACGCCCTCGGCGCCCTCGATTGGGAGGGGGCCGGCGCGACGCTGGCGCGCCTCGGCGAGCTCCTCGGTGAGGACGCCTTCGGCGCTGGCGCGGGCGGCGGTATGGATGCCGACGCGCTCCGCGAAGGCCTCGCCGAGGCGTGCCTGCCCGCCGCCGACGCGCTGACCGGAGTCGAGCCCATGGACCTCCTCGTGGAGGGCCTCCTCACCGTCTCGATCGCGCCGTTCGCGCCGGTACCGCAGGCTCTGGCCATCGCTCGTACGTCCGACGCCGCCGTGGCCGGCGCCCTCCAGGACGCCCTGGTGGGCTGCTTCGGCGGACCGACGTTCGACCAGGACGGCGTGGCCTTGTACGTGCTGGGCGACGGCGGCGACCTGCCGCTCATCGTCGCGCGCGTCGACGACCTGTTCCTCGCCGGCACCGAACCCAACCTGGTGCGCGGTGCCATCCGCCGTCTGAACGGTGCCGACGAACCCTCGCTGGCCGACGGTCCGTTGGGCGCCGCGCGCGCCCAGCTCGCCCCCGGCGGCCTCGACCTCGCCTTCGACGCCGACGCGCTCGCGGACGTGGTCGAGAGCTTGAGCGGTTCCCTGCCGTCCGATCAGCCGGTCGTGCTGCGCGCCGTCGCCGCCTTGCGCACGCTCGGCTCCGGCGCCACCCGCGCCGCATGGGACGACCAAGGGCTGCGCTTCGAACAGGTGCTCGTCGTCCCCGACGACGCGCCCGACGCCGCCTTGGCGCGCCTGCTCACCTCGGCGCCGCGCGCCGGGCGCCCGCTGTGGCTTCCGGCCGACGCCTCGGCCGTCGCATCCAACCACGTGCCGCTGCGCGCCTGGATCGACTACGTCGACGCCTGGCTCGTCGACCTCGAACCCGTCACCGGCGTGCGCGCCGACGTGCGCGGGCTGGCGGCCGAGCACCTCGACCTCGACCTGGACGCCGCTCTGCTCGGTTGGGTCGGCGAGACCGTCCACACCGTCACGCTCGAGCCGCTGGGCACCGACCTGCGTGGGTGGGTCTACGGCCCCGGGACCGTCGTGATGGTGCCCGTCGCCGACGAGGCGGCGGCACGCGCCGGGATCCGGCTCCTCGGGCCGGGCTTGCTGCGCTCGTTCGCGAGCCTGACGCAACTCGACGCGGGCTCGCCGATGGACCCGTTCGGTACCGACCCGTTCGCGGACGACCCGTTCTCGACCGGCACGTCGGGCCTCGATGGGCTCTTCGGATCCGAGAGCGTCGCGGTCGATGCGATCACGATCGGCGCGATCGATGCCGACCGCATCCGGATGGGGCCGACGCTCGACCTCGCGGTCGCGGTCGTCGACGGCCACCTGGTCCTGGCCACGCCGCCCTCCGCCCTCGAAGCCCTGCTCGCCGCCCGCGAGGGCGGCACCAACCTCCTCTCCGGCCCCGCCGGCGCCCCCTGGCGCGCCGCGTACGCGGCGGTGCCCGACGCCGCCCGCGACGTATCGATCAGCGACGTGCCGGCGACGCTCCGCGGGCTCGCCGACATCGCCGAGTTGGCCTCCCAACCGCTCGCGAGCGGGATCCAGACGGCGCTGGTCGTCGCTCCCTGGGAGTCGACCACGAGCTTCGACGACGACTGGGGCGGGTCGTTCGACGAAGACTACGACCCCTTCACCGACCCCTGGCTCCTGGACGAGAACGGCCGCACGCCCCCGGCGGACTGGAACGTCGAGGCCCTCGTCGGCACGCCGCTCAGCGAGCGCGGCACCATCGAGCTCGGAACGACCGTCGACGAGGTGTTGACCGAGTCGGAGCCGTACCTGGTCTGGGACCTGGTCGGCGCCGCCCCGGGCACGCTCGTCCAAGTGGAGGTCGCCGACCCGGACGGCTTCGAGGTCGATACGTACGTGTACGTCGTCGACGCCGACACCGGCCTGGTGCTCTTCGACAACGACGACTTCGGCGGCACCGACCTCGCGGCCGTGGTCTTCGACGTGGTCGATGGCGTCCGCTACCGCATCGTGGCCTCGAGCTACGGCGGGTACGGTACCGGCGCGATCGTCGTATCGGCGCGCGACCGCGCCGCCCTGCTCGCCGAGGCCGACGCCCCGGAACCCGAGCAGCCTGCCGAGCCCGAAGTGCCCGTCGAGGTCGAGCCCGAGGTCGACCCGCCGACCTTCGCGGAGCTGCTCCGGGTCACCGACCTGATGCCGCGCACGCTGGCGATCCTCGCCGAGCGGAGTGGCCTCGCGGTCAGCGTGACGACCGTCGAGGGCAACGTCGTGCGCACGATCACGACGATCCCGCTGCGCTGAGCGCGGCGTCGGACGCGGCGCCGGACCCGACGCCGCGACAGCATGGAAGACGAGCCCCCGGTGCGTGCACCGGGGGCTCGTCCTACTTCGAACGCTGGTTCGGTCGCTCGGTCAGTTGACCGCGCGCGGGACGTGCTTGGCGAGCTTCGCTTCGTACGCGGACTTGGGCATCGCGCCGACCATCGTCTCGACCGGTTGGCCGTCCTTGAACAGGATCACCGTCGGGATGCTCATGACGCGGAACGACATGGCGCTCTGCTGGTGGTCGTCGACGTTGAGCTTGCCGACCTTGAGCGTGTCGGCGTACTCGCCGGCGATCTGCTCGATGACGGGACCGACCATCCGGCACGGGCCGCACCACGGGGCCCAGAAATCGACGAGCACCAGACCCTCGCTGGTCTCTTGCTGGAAGTTGGCGTCGGTGAACTCGACCATGGATCCGGCCATGAATGCCTCCTAAAGGCGGCGGCGGACGAACCACCGCGCGGTACGTCCGTCATGCTAGGTCAAGCCGGCGCCGACGGTACGTCGCCCACCGTACCGGCGCCAACGGCCGGTGGCCACGGGGCGGGCTCCGGCCACGAGCGCAGCAGGGCCGCTTCGCCGCCGCGCACGACCCGCGGCGCAGCGCCGCCGAGCGCGCGGTGGCCCCCCTTCACCGCCGCCCACACGAGCTGGGCCGGATCGGCCGACGCACCGTGCACGGCGCGCGCCGCCCCGAACTCGTCCACCGGCGACAGCGACGGGCTCGACCCGAGCGAGTCGGTCCCGAGCCCCACCGTGACGCCGAAGCGGGCGTAGCGCGCCCAGGGGAAGGTGCCGCACTCGAGCAGCGCGTTCGAGCGCGGGCAGTGGACCACGGCGCAACCGGCGCGCTGGAGGCGACGGACGTCGTCGTCGTCGACGTGGATCGCGTGCACCAGGGTCGGCCGCGCGGCGAGCACGCCGAGGTCGTCGAGGTAGCGCACGGGCGTCGCCCCCGACGGTCGGAACGCCGCCAGGAACGGCCCCATGGCCTCCCGCAGCGATCCCGTCCCCCGGGCGTGCAGCTCGAGCTCGCCGGGATCCTCGGCCACGTGGATCTGCAGCGGCAGGCGGTGCGCCGCGGCGTACCCGGCGAGCCGCTGCAACAAGGGCGCCGACACCGTGTGCGGCGTGTGCGGCGAGAGGCCCAGGCGAACGCCTCCGGGGCGCTCGCGCGGCCGATGCCGCTCGACGACCGCGACCGCCTCGGCGAAGCGCGCCTCGGCGTCGGCCGGATCGGGGCCGAGGACCTCCCAGTACGCGACCCCGCTCAGCTCGCGGTCCTCGAGCAGACGCGCCAACACCGCCTCGTCGGTGACGATGTCGCCGACGGTCGCGACGCCCGCGGCCTTCAGCGCGCGAATCCCGCGCTCGGCCGCCGCCAGTCCGCGTCCGCCAGCGCGCGCATGGGCGATCACGGCCCGCACGAACGCGCCGTACGAGCCCTTCGTGAGCGGCAGGTCGCTCAGATCCAGGTGCGTATGCGCGTTGACCGGCGCCGGCGCGATCACGACGACGGGCGGGCGCTCGGTCGCCGCCGGGTACGCGGCCCGCAGCTCCGAGGCCCGGCCGACCACGACCACGCGCGCCGGCTCCGGCGCCACCTGGACGAGCACGGCCGCGTCCCGGCGCGGCGTCCCGAGCCCGTCGTAGACCAGCGCGGCCGGCCAGAGCTCGCGGCGCGGCCCGCCGACGCTCACGCCGCGGCGGCGTCGGGGCCGAGCAGCGCGTGGACGTCGGGGCGTCGCACGATCCGGTAGAGGCTGTCGCGCTGCGCCGGGACGAAGCCGGCGTCGACCACCTGGCGCACGATCTCGCGCTCGGCGGTGGCGCTGTGGCGGGCGCCCGCCTGCGACACCACGTTCTCCTCGAGCATCGTCGATCCGTAGTCGTTGCAGCCGAAGAACAGCGCGGTCTGCGCGACCTTGTGGCCCATCGTCGGCCAGGAGGACTGGAAGTTCGCGAAGTTGTCGAGCAGCAAACGGCTGAGCGCGACGTTGCGCAGGTAGTCGGTGGCGTCCGCGCCGGGCGCCTTCCCCTCGATGCGCACCCCTTGCGTCTGCAGGGTCCACGAGATGAACGCCGAGAAGCCGTTGCCGTGCTCCGCCAGCGCGCGGTCCTGGGCGTCGCGCAAGCGCAGCAGGCTCGCCGCTCGCTGCGCGACGGTCTCACCGAACCCGATGACCATGGTCGCGGTCGTGTACAACCCCAGCGCTTGCGCCTCGGCCATGATCCGCAGCCAGTCGTCGGTGCCGATCCGCGCGGGCGACACGTGCTTGGCGTGCCGGACCTCGTCGACGAGCATCTCGCCGCCACCGCCCGGGAGCCCGTCGAGGCCCGCCGCCTGGAGCTCGACGAGCACCTCGCGGGTGGTCATGCCGGTGAGCTTCGCCATCCCCTTGATCTCCTCGGGGCTGAACACCTCGAGGCGGATGGTGGGGTGGCGGCGGCGCAGCTCGCGCAGCAGGTCGAGGTACCAGGAGAACTCCAGGTACGGGTTCACGCCGCCCTGCATGAGCACGCGCGTGCCTCCGACCGCCTCGAGCTCGGTCAGCTTGGCCGAGATCTGATCGACGTCGAGAACGTAGTGGTCGTCCTGACGCCGGGTCCGGTAGAACCCGCAGAAGGCGCAGCCGACGTTGCACACGTTGGAGTAGTTGACGTTCCGATCGATGAGGTAGGTGACGAGTTCGGGATCGGTGCGCGCGAGCCGCACCTCGTGGGCCGCACCGCCGAGCTCGAACAGCGGCAGCGCATGCAGCGCGACCCCTTCGTCGGCGGTGAGGCGGGCGCCCGAAGCGGCTCGTTGGATGAGCGACATGGGCCGAGTCTAACCGGCACGACCCGGACCCCACGTCGCGGTCGCACGCCCGTCCGGGACGAGCGTAGCGCCGCTTACGAACGGTGTGTACTTACGGTGCGCACGAGGCGTAAACTGCTCGGGTGCCGGCCCCCCGATCGACCTCCAGCGACGCCTCGAGCCCCTGGCGCCGCATCTTCGAAGACGTCCGCGAGAGCGTCGGCAACGAACGCGACCAGCACGGCGTGCTCGGAAGCATCAACTGGCTCCGCCACCAGATGGAGGTGCGCGGCGCCAACCCGAACGTGGTGCGCAACATCATCTACCGCGACAAGGGGAAGCTGCCGGACAAGCGCGTGCTCTTCCAGATCCTCGACGATCTGTGGCGCGCACGCGGGCACGGGCCGCTGCGGTCGCCCGAACTCGAGGTCCTGCTCGCCCCCGGAAGCGGAAACGATCAAGAGGTGCTGCAGCTGCTCGGTCGCGAGAAGCGCCGCGCCTACCGCACCTTCGTCCAGGGCGTGCGCTCCGGTGGTGATCCCCGGTTCCTGGTCGTCGGCAAGCCGGGAAGCGGCAAGACGCTGCTGAGCGACTACATCCAGCAGGCGCTGGAACTCGCGCCACCGGCCGCCGATCGGCTCGTCCGGCTCGAGTTCTCCGGCACCGACCTCGCCACGGCGCTCGCGCGCCTCGGCTCCAGGCTCGGCGCCCCGAGCGAGGTGCTGCAGGCGAAGCTCGTGCGCGTGGGCGCGTCCAGCGCGTTCGCCGTGCAAGCCGACGCGCAGGCCGACGTCGCGCGCACGATCGTCGAAGCCGCGCGTGCTTACGAGGGTCGTCAGGTGCTCCTTCTGCACGTGTCGCAGTCGCTCGGCGGGCAGGAGAGCCTCGGCCTATCGCCCCTGCGGCTGAACACCCCGGACGTGCCGCGGGTATCGGCGGCGGAGTGGCTGTGGGCCTCGCTCGTCGAGCCGCTCTCCAAGCTCGCCGGCACCGCGCTGCTGGTGTCGATGACCGACCTGCCGCTGCGCGCCCAACAGCGCCTCGGCGACTTCGAAGGACCCATCCGCCTCACCCCGCCCACGGCCGGCGAGGCGCGCCGCTTCGTGCGCGCCCGGCTCCCCAACGCGACCCCTGCGCAGCACGAGGAGATCGTCCAGCGCGCGGGGCGCTCGTTCGAAGAGCTCCGCACCCTGACGCTGCTCGCCGAGATCCGCGATCCGGACGCGGACGGCGGCCCGGCCGACGCCGCCAAATCGATGACGCAGCTGTCGCACCTGCTCGACGCCTCCGGGGACGATCGCTTGCGGGGGTTCCTGGCGGCGCTCGCGGTGCTGTCGCTGCCGGAGTTCCCCTCCTTCCCGCGCGCGGCGCTGGCCGAACTCCGTTCGACGCCGCAGCTCGATCTGTCGAACCTCGAGGGGGCGTTCCTCGACACCGTCCCGGGGCGCAGCGACGACGTGCGCTGCTTCTCGCGGCAACTGGCGCGCGCCCTGCGTGAGCGGCTCCAGGTGGGGCAACCGGCGCGGTACCGCGAGCTCAACCGCCACGCCGCCGCCGCCTACCACGAGGCGGCGGAAGCCGACCCGCAGGGCGAGACCGCGACCCGTTACCTCGCGCACCTCTTCGAGGCGCGCGACTGGGAGGGGCTCGCGTCGTGGATGCACGAACACCCCACCCAGCAGGCGCTCGTGCGCCGCATCTGGGTGGCGGCCACCCAAGAGCTCGTGGACGGACCGCGACTCGAACGCCTCGCCGTGCAGGTCGCCGCGCACTACGTCAAGCTCGGCACCTTCCAACACCCGGACGTGCGCGACGCGTTCGCGGTGCTCTCGGCGTCGAGCGACGTCGACGCCCGGGCCTGGACGGTCCTCAAGCGCACCGAGGGTCTGATCCTCCGCGGGCACTACGACCATGCGGCCGAGCTGCTCGGAGCGCTGCCGGCCACCCACGACCCGGTCCTGCGCGCCGAGGCGGCGCTCGCCCACGCGAGCATCGAGCGCTGGCGCGGCGACCTCGAGCGCGCGAGCGGGTACGTGCAGAACGAGGCGCCGAGCGCGCTCGCCGGCGCCGCGCCGAGCGCCGCTGCCGACGCCGTGCGGGCCAAGATCGGCCTTTGGTCGGGGCTCATCGCCAAGGACCTCGGCGACCTCGAGTCGGCCCTCCGCGCCTTCGACGCGATCCCACGAGCCGACGATCTCGACGCCGCTCGGGTCGCCTTCCAGCGCGGCGACGTCTTCATGAAGCTCGGGCGCTTCGACCGCGCGCTCGCTGCGATGAACACCGCGGTGGCGCTGGCGCGGGGCTCGGAGGCGCTCGTCGCGGAGCAGACCCGCTACCTCGCGCGCCGCGGCACGGTCCACCGGCGCATGGGCGACCTCGACCGCGCCTTCGCCGACTTCGCGGAGGCGCGCCGCGTGCTGCTCGGCGCGCGGCCGGACGAGGGCCGCCGCCGCGACGCCGCCGAAGAGGCCGACCGCGATTTCTGGCTCGCGCGCGTCGACGACGAGGCAGGGTTGGCATCGCTGGCCGCGGGGCGCTACGACGAGGCGATGCTCGCCTTCGCCGCCGACTTGGAGCGCTTCCGCCGGTACGCCGACACCCAAGGGGTCGACGCCACCTATCGGGTCTTGCGGAGTCGGCTGCGGTTGGCGCTGGCCTACGGCTGCCGCGCGGTCGGCCAGCCGTTCCGACGGCCGTTCGCGATCTCCGCTGCGCTCGGCGGCACCGGCCCCGACCTGCGCCACGCGCGCGACCTGATCTCCGGGATCCTGGCGCACATCGACGCGGCGCACGACGGCACTCGGCTGGGCACGCTCACGCGCGACACGCTCCTCGCGGCCAACCTCTTCGCGGCCGACGGTGCGTCCGCGCTCGCCGCCGCCGAACGGGCGCTCGCTGGCTCGCGCTACCCGTACCAACGGGCGCAGGCCCACGCCCATGCGGCCGGTGGTGCGCTCCGCTCCGGCGAACCGGACCTCGCCGAGCAGCACCTGGCGCAGGCGCGTGCGGCGCGAGCGGAAGCGGCGACCGGCTTGGGCTTCGAAGAGCGCGGCGACCTCGAGCTCGAAGCGTGGACCTACGCGCTCGATGCCTTCGCGGCCATCCACCGCGGGGACGTCGCCGAAGCGGCCGCGCGCGTGAGCGCGGGGCTCCGGCGCCCCGAGCTCGTTCGGTACCACACGGCGCTCCTCCAGCAGTACGGCGACGCGATCGAAGAGCGCGAGCTCGACGGCGACGCGGGGGCGCGCCTGCTCGCCGCGCTCGTGCCGATCGAGTTCGAAGACGGCCTCGGGGCACTGCGGCTGGCCGACGCGCTCGTGGCTGGATGGCGTGGCTACGAGCGTTCCCCGGACGACGGCGCGGACGTGCCGACGCGGACGACCGAGGTCGCAGCATGAGGGTGGGGTTCGTCGGCCTCGGCACGATGGGCGCGGCCATGGCGACACGCCTCCTCGCGGCCGGTTTCGACGTCACGGTGCACAACCGCACGCGAGCGCGCGAGGAACCGCTCGCCGAGCTCGGCGCGGCGCGCGCTGCCGACCCGGCCGAGGCCGCTCGCGGCGCCGAGATGGTCGTCGTGATCGTCTCCGACACACCCGACGTCGATCAGGTGGTCTTCGGTCCCGACGGGATCGCCGCCGGCCTGGCGCCCGGGGCGCTCGTCGTCGACATGAGCACCATCGCGCCCGACGCCACCCGCACCTACGCCGCGCGGATCGCGGAGCAGGGTGCGACCTGGCTCGACGCCCCCGTCTCCGGGGGCAGCGAGGGGGCCAAGAACGGGACGCTCTCGATCATGGTCGGGGGCGACGCGGCCGACCTGGAGCGCGCCCGCCCGGTCTTGAGCGCGATGGGCACGACGATCACGCACGTCGGTCCGGTGGGCTCCGGCCAGCTGGCGAAGGCGATGAACCAGGTGGTCATCGCCGGGACCTACGCGGCCGTGGCCGAAGGCATCGTCCTGGGCTTGAAGGCCGGGATCGACGTCGAGGCGGCGCTCGCGGCCCTGGCCGGCGGCGCGGCGGGCTCGTGGGGGCTCGTGCACCGCGGTCCCAACGTCGTGCGCAACGACTACCCGCTCGGCTTCCGCGTGCGGCTGCACCGCAAGGACTTGGGCATCGCGCTCGACGCGGCGCGGGCGCTGGGCGCCCCGCTGCCCGTGGCGGCGCTCGTGGAGCAATGGGAGACGGGCCTGATCGCGCGCGGCCACGGCGACGAGGACGTCTCGGCCATCGCGCGGGTCGTGCGCGAGCAAGCGGGACTGGACGACGACTGAACGGTCGCGGATGGGCGCGCGTCGGTCCGCGCGTCAGCCCGGCGCCACCGCGAACACCCAGACCCGGGCCGACTTCGACGTGGCCGGCCGACCGTCCGGGTACGCGACCACGTCGATGCGCGCGTAGCCGGCCGCGGCGAGCGCGGTTCGCAGCTCGTCCGGGTCGTACGGCCGCTCTAGGTGGGTCTCCACGAACGTGCCCTCGGGCGACGCGCACCACGCGTCGACCGTCGCGCGGCGCGCGTCCGGGTCCCACCGATGCGTCCACCGGTAGTGCACGTCGCCCGCCCATCCCTCGGCGACGTCGTCCTCCCAGAGCGCTTCGAGCCCGACGCGCGTGTTGACGTCGAACGCGAGGACGCCGCCTGGGGCCAGGGCGGTGCGGACGTGGGCGGCGGCGCGCTCCAGGTCGCCGTCGTCGAGCAGGTTGTTCAACGAGTCGAACACCGAGACCGCGAGCGTGATCGGCTCGGGCAGCGCCGCGTCGCGCACGTCGCCGAGCAGGAACGTCACGCCGGGCAGCTTGGCGCGGGCGACGGTGAGCATGTCGTGCGAGGTGTCGAGGCCGACCACGTCGAAGCCGCGCGCCACCAGCGGCGCGGTGGCGTTCCCCGTCCCGCAGCCGATGTCGAGCACCCGGCCGCCGCGCCAACCGCGGGCGGTGGCCTCGCGGAGCGCGAACGCCACCCAGTCGTCGTAGGGGACGTCCTGCATGATCGCGTCGTAGACGCGTGCGAGGGCGGTGAACGGGGCGCGTTGCACCGGCGCAGCGTACCGCGTGGGTGGGTCCGACCGATGCCGTCGCGAATGGTGGCCCACGCTCACGTGCGTCCAACCCGAGCGCCCGTACCCTTCGGTCACCTTGTCGGTGCGCTCTGCACCCCGCTGCCCCCCCGGCGGAGCGCACCCAAGGTCTTACCTCCCTCATCCGCCCCAGGTGCCAGCCCGCAGCCCGTGTTCACGACCGGGCGGTGGTAGCGTGGCCGGCATGATCGGCGTCGACCTCGGCACCACCACGGTGCGCATCCACGTCAAAGGCAAGGGCGTCGTCCTCCGGGAGCCGGCGGTCATCGCCGTCACCAAGGGCACCATGGACGTCAAGGCGGTGGGCGAAGAGGCCTACCGCATGCTCGGGCGCACGCCCGGGAACATCACCGCCGTGCGCCCGATGGCCGACGGCGTGATCGCCGACTACACCCTCACCGAGAAGATGCTCAAGGCCTTCATCCGCAAGGTCCTCCAAGGGCCCCAGCGCTTCCTCCGCCCCACCATCATGGTCTGCATCCCCAGCGGCATCACCGAGGTCGAGAAGCGGGCCGTGGTGCAAGCGGTGCACGAGATCGGCGCCCGCAAGGCGCTGCTGATCGAGGAGCCGGTGGCCGGCGCGATCGGCGCGGGCATCGAGATCGCGGAGCCGGTCGGGTCGATGGTCGTCGACATCGGGGGCGGAACGACCGACGTCGCCATGATCTCGATGGGCGGCATCGTGGTGTCGACCTCCTTGCGGGTCGCCGGCAACGTCTTCGATCGCGACCTGATGGCCTTCGTCAAGGCCAAGCACAACCTGCTCATCGGCGACCGCACGGCCGAGGAGGTCAAGCGCACCATCGGCGGCGCCATCGTCACCGGCGGCGGCGAGCTCCCGACCATGGAGGTGCGCGGCCGCGACCTGATCGACGGCATGCCCAAGACCGTGGAGGTCACGGCGGACGACGTCGTCGCCGCGCTGCGCCCGTCGCTCGAGAAGATCGCCGCCGGGGTGCGCAAGGTGCTCGAGCAATCGCCGCCCGAGTTGGTCTCGGACGTGATCGAGCGCGGCATCGTGCTCACGGGCGGCGGGGCGCAGCTGCGCGGCCTCGACGTCTACCTGCAGCGGATCACGAACATCCCGGTCGCCGTCGCCGAGAACCCCGAGGATTGCGTGGTGGTCGGGACGAGCAAGGCGCTCGACATGGCGCACCTGCTCCAGGACGCGCGCCAGACCTACGATCGGTACTGAGGCACGACCTCCACGTCGGACGGCCACACGGCGTAGACGTACCGATAGGCCGGCCGAAACCCGAAGCTGGCGTACAACGCCTGGGCCGCGTCGTTGT
>JAABRX010000079.1 GCA_011390675.1 Trueperaceae bacterium
GTGAAGGCGACCGCGGAGAGCAGGACCGCCGCCTGGAGCGCCGGGTAATCGCGCTGCAGCGTCGCGGTGAGCGCCAGCTGCCCGAGCCCGGGCCACGCGAAGATGATCTCGACGACGACGACCGCGGAGAGCAGCGTCGCCATCTGCAGGCCGACGATCGTGACGATCGGGATCGCGGCGTTGCGCAGCACGTGCTTGCGCAGGACCTTGGGGCGCGGCACGCCCTTGGCGTGCGCGGTCCGCACGTAGTCCTGGCCCAGCACCTCGAGGAGCGCCGAGCGCACGAAGCGGGTCATGATCGCGCCGCTGATGATGCCCACGGTGAAGGCCGGGAGCACCAGGTGGCGCGCCCACGGGACGAAGCCGTCGGCCAGCGGCACGTAGCCCGACGACGGCAACCAGCCGAGCGTCTCGGCGAAGAGCAGGATGAGCAGGATGCCCATCCAGAAGTCGGGCACCGACACGCCGAGCTGGCTGAGGACCGATACGCCCAGGTCGCGGCGGCCGCCCGGGGCGAGCGCGGAGAGGAAGCCGGCGGGGATGGCGATCGCGAGGCCGACGAAGAGCGCCGCGAACGCGAGGGTGAGGGTGGCCGGCACGCGCCGCGCGACCTCACCGGCGATCGGCTGCTGGCTGATCAGGCTGTCGCCGAAGTCGCCGCGCAGGACGATCCCGCCGATCCAGTCGACGTACTGCACCGGGAGCGGACGGTCGAGCCCCATCTGCCGTTCGAGCGTCGCGACGGCTTCGGGGGTGGCCTGCACGCCAAGGGTCACGCGCGCCGGGCTGCCGGGGAGCAGCGGCACGATCGCGAACGTGACCAGCGAGACGCCGAGCAGCACCAGCAGCAGCGTGCTCAGACGGCGCAGCAGGTAGGCGAGGCTCACGTCGGGCCCTCCCGAAGGGGGACGGCGCCGGAGGCGCCGGAGGGTGCGGCGGATAGGGGGCCGCGGGGGGTGTTCGAAAGAGAGGGCCTCTCGGAACGAGGGCGATCAGGCTGCCCTCGTTCCGAGAGGTTGTGCCGGCCCTGAAGGACGGGCCTGCGCGCCGAGTTCAGCGGTTCATCCAGGTGCCTTTGAACCGCACCGCCTGGTCGGCGCGCGACTGGAAGCCCTCGACGTGCGGGCCGTAGGCGTGGATCTGGAGCGGGTTGTAGAGGTAGATGTACGGCGCCTCGTCGACGATGGCGCGGTTGACCTCTTCGTAGAGCGGGCGGCGCTCGGCCGGGTCGGCGATCACGCGCGCCTGGTCGAGCAGCTCGTCGACGCTGGCGTTGCTGTAGCCGGTGAAGTTGAAGACCTCGCCGGTGCGGTGCTGCGCGTAGTAGTAGTCGTCCGGATCGACGAGACCGTTCCACGAGCACACGTAGGTGTCGTAGTTGCCGGCGCCCTGCTCCTCGAGCCACTCCGCCCACTCGAGCGTGCGGATGTCGGCGCGGATGCCCACCGCGGCGAGGTCGGCCTGGATCACCTGGGCGGCGCGGACCGAGGCCTCGATGAAGGTGGTCGGCATGATCTCCATCTCGAAGCCATCGGCGTAGCCGGCCTCGGCCAGGAGTTCGCGGGCGCGCTCCGGGTCGTGGGCGTAGGGCTCGTAGTTGAAGGCCCACGAGGAGGAGTCCGGGATCGGGTCCTGGGTGACCTGGGCGTTGCCGAACTCGCCGGCGGCCGCGATGTTGTCGCGGTTGATCGCGAAGGCGATCGCCTGACGCACGCGCGGGTCGGCCAGCGGCCCTTCGCGGGTGTTGACGCCGATGTAGTAGTACGCGCCGGCGGCGGCC
>JAABRX010000080.1 GCA_011390675.1 Trueperaceae bacterium
CCGGGCTGGTAGTCGGTGATCATGAACGGCCCGGTGCCCACCGGGCGCGTGTTCACGCTGCCGTCGGCGATGCCGGCCGGGTCGAAGATGCCCAGCGCCTTGATCGAGGCGAGGTGGCCGAGGAGCGCGGGGCTCGGCGCGGCGAGCGCGAAGACGACGGTGCCGTCGTCGGGCGCGGTCACCGACTCGACGCCCGCGAGGCGCCAGGCGTTGCCGGAGCCGGTCTCGGGGTCGAGGATCCGCTCGAACACGGCGACGACGTCGGCGGCGGTCAGGTCCTTGCCGTTGCTGAACTGGACCCCTTCGCGCAGGTCGAAGGTCACCGTGAGGCCGTCGTCCGCGACCGTCCAGGACTCGGCCAACGAGGGCACCAGGTTCTGCTCGGGGTCGAGGGTGATCAGCGTGTCGAGGACGTTCTCGAGCACCTGGTAGCTCGACATCGCCGAGGTGATGTGGGGGTCGAGCCCCACGGGCTCCTGGGCCCACGCGGCGACCAGCGTGCCGCCGCGCGTCTGCGCGAGGGCGAGGCCGGTCAGGGCCACGAGGAGCGTGAGGACGAGCGTGCGGGCGCGGTTCATGGGGACCTCCTTGGGTCAGCGGGGCGTGCGGGGGCGTCGGACGGGGGCGGGGCGGAGCCGCTGGGGCCGGGGGGCGGGCGAGCCGTCCTCGCCCAGCTCCCAGTCCCAGACGCTCTTGGCGATGCGGACGACCTGCATCGTCTCGAAGCTCTCGACCGCGTCGTGGCCGAGGGCCTCCTGCAGGAAGGCGTGCAGTTCGGCGTTGGATCCGTGCAGCGACTCCACGACCAGGTTGGCGGCGCCGACGGCGACGGCGACGTACCGCACCGCGTCGTAGCGACCGACCCGGTCGACGATCTCGTCGAGCGCCGCGGGGCGCACCTTGGCGTACGTCGTCGCGAGCACGGGCACGCCCAGCGCGAGCGGGTCGCTGATCGCGAGGATGCGCATCCAGCCGTCGTCGAGCAGCCGCCGCGCGCGCTTGCGCACCATCGACTCGGAGACCCCGAGCTCGCGCGCGATCTCGCGGTACGGACGCCGGCCGTCGCGGCGCAGCGCGACCACGATGGCTTGGTCGACGGGGTCGAGGCGGTCGTAGAGGCTGTCCGGCACGGAACGCTCCTGGGGGTCCGGAGGCGGCTGATCGGGGCGTGTCGGGGAGAATAGACGTGATGCGTCCTTGGCGTCAACCGTTGGGACGCAATGCGTCCACGCCGGGCGCCTCACCCCGCGTCGGCGACGCACGACGAAGGCCGCCGCCCCACGTGGGGCGGCGGCCTCGAACGATCTCGGGCGCGCGCGCGGGCGGCGCTCAGCCGGGCGGCGGTGCGCCCGTCGCGAACGCCACCGTGCGCGCCACGAGCGCGTCGGTCGAGGCGATCACCGGCACCGAGCGGCCGTCGACGACCACCTCGCCGTCGCGCAGCACCAAGGGGATCTCGGTGCACCCCGCGACGATCGCGTCGGCGCCGGCCAGGACCAGCCGTTCGGCGACGGCGCGCACGGTGGCGGCCGTCTGGGCGTCGCTGCGGCCGCGCTTGACGGCGTAGATCGCCTTCATCACGAGCGCCTGGTCGGCTGGCGTCGGCGGCAGCGCGCGGACGCCGTCCCCGGCGTAGCCGTCGTCGTACAGGCGCGCCGCCAGGGTGCCGTCGGTCGCCAGCAGCCCGACCGTCGCGACCTCGGGTAGGCGCGCGCGGGTGGCGGCGACGGTGGTCTCGATCAGGTCCAGGAACGGCACGTCTCCGGCGGCGTCGAGTACGGCGGATCGGAACGCGTGCGCGCCGTTGCAGGGCATCACGAGCACCTCGGCCCCTTGGGCGATCAGGCCGCGCGCCATCGCGCCCAGGTGGGGTGCCGGGCTCGGGCCGCGGCCCTCGACCGCCGCCGTGCGGTCGGGCACCGTCGGGTCGTTGTCGATCACGATCCGCAGGTGGTCCTGGTCGCGCTCGGCGTAGGTGGCGGCCACCAGCTTGGCGAAGAAGTCGACGGTGGAATCGGGCCCCATGCCGCCGAGCACGCCGACGACCTTGTGGGCGGTCGTCACGCGGATGCGCCGCCGGTCGGTACCGCGGAGGCCACCACCGAGCGGTAGGCGAACAGCGCCGCCGCGCCGCCGGTGTGCACGAACACGACCCGCTCGCCGGGCGCGAAACGGCCAGCGCGAACGCCGTCGATCAAGCCCGCCGCGGCCTTACCCGTGTAGACCGGGTCGAGCAGGATCCCCTCGGTGCGGGCGAACAGCTGCACCGCCTCGACCATCGCCTCGGTCGGGAGCGAGTAGCCGGGCCCCACGTAGCCGTCCTCGACGACCACCGCGTCCTGGGGCACCGGCGTCGCCACGCCCGCGAGGGTCGCGACTTCCTGCGCCAGCCCGTGGATCTTCGCCTCCTGGGCCGCGCGCTCGGCGCGCACGCTGATGCCGGTGACCGGCAGGTTCGCGTGGACGCCGTGCAGACCGGCGACGATGCCGGCGTGCGTGCCGCCCGAGCCGCTCGCGACGACGAGCCGGTCGAACGCGACGCCCATCTCGAACGTTTGATCCATCAGCTCCTCGGCGCAGGCGACGTAGCCGAGCGCGCCGAGCGCGTTCGAGCCGCCGCCGGGGATCAGGTAGGCGCGGCGCCCTTGGGCGTCCAGGTCGGCGGCGATCGCCTCCATCGCCGCGTGCAGGTCGGTGCCGGCGGGCACGACGTTCGCGCGCTCGACCCCGAGCAGCCCGAACAGCAGGTGGTTGCCCGAGGCGTCGGGATCGAAGCTGCCGGGGACCCGCTCCTCGAGCACCAGCCGGCACTTCATCCCCTCGCGGACCGCTGCCGACGCGGTCAGGCGGCAGTGGTTCGACTGCACGGCGCCCACGGTGACGAGCGTGTCGGCGCCCTGAGCCAGCGCATCGGCGACCAGGAACTCGAGCTTGCGGGTCTTGTTGCCGCCGGCGGTGAGCCCGAGCAGGTCGTCGCGCTTGATCCAGAGCTCGGGTCCGGCACCGCCGAGCTCGTCGGCGAGCGCGCGCGACAGGTGCGGCATGGGCTCGAGCGGCGTCGGTCCGGCGGTGTAGCGGCGTCGGGGGATGCGGGCCAGGTGCATACGAACCTCCAGCGGAAGGTAGTCCTACGACGATACGCCCGCGCGGCGGACGTCGTGGGCGGCGCTCGGCTAGGCTTGGGCATGGCCTCGAGCGAAGCTGCCGAACGGATCGCCGACTTCGTGTTCGACGAGGACGAGCTGCGCGCCTGCAGCGCGCTTCCCGAGGGCGCCTGCGCCGAAGTGCCCGGCAACGTCGTGTGGCACGTCGTGAGCGGTGCGCTCGCCAAGCTCGGCGAGCAGCTCTCGTCGCCCGGGACCGTGCTCCCGTGGGTGCTGGGGGCGGTCGGCGCGCCGACCGCCTTCCTCGGCCTCTTGATCCCGATCAAGGACGGTGGCTCGCTCCTGCCGCAGCTCGCCGTGGCGGGACGGCTGCGGGCGGTGCCGCGCCGCACGCCCTGGTGGGCGGCGTCGGCGGCGGTGCGGGCGCTGGCCGTGGCGGCGACGGCCGGCGCGGTCGCGTGGTGGACCGGCACGGCCGCGGGGATCGCGGTCCTGTTGGCGCTCCTGGTGACGTCGGTCGCCAGCGGCGTCGGCTCGGTCGCGTACAAGGACGTGCTCGCGAAGACCGTCCCCAAGGGGGCCCGTGGCCGGGTGCTGGCGTGGCGCGCGGCGCTCGGGGGCGTCCTGGGGGTCGGCGCGGGCCTGCTGCTGCGCGCCACGGTGGCCGACGCCGACGAGCGCGCGCCCTTCGCGCTGCTCCTGCTCGCGGGGGCCGGAGCGCTGGCGGCGTCCGCCGGCGCCTTCACGCGCGTGGTCGAGGCGCCCGGCGCCACCGAAGGGGGACGCGATGCGATCGAAGAGGCGCGGGAGGGCTGGCGCTTCCTGCGCGAGGACGCAGCCTTCCGGCGCTTCCTGACCGCCCGCTCGCTGCTGTTCGCGGTGCCGCTCGCCACCCCGTTCCTCACGGCCTATGGGCAACGCACGGTCGACGCCGGCCTGGGCGGACTGGGCGTGTTCGTGGTCGCGACCGCGTTGGCCTCGAGCCTGGCGAGCCTGGCGTGGGGCAAGTCCGCCGACGACGCGGCGCACCGGACGATGGCCGTGGCCGGTTTGGTCGGCGCGGCGTCGGTGGTGTACGCGCTGGTGGTGGGGGCGCTGCTCCCCGAGGCGTGGCGCAGCGCCTGGGTCTACGCCCCGGCGTTCCTGGGGGTGGGCATCGCGCACGCCGGCGTGCGGCTGGGCCGCAAGACCTGGCTGGTCGACGCCGCGCCCGACGACGCGCGCCCGACGTACGTCGCCACCGCGAACACCGTGATCGGCGCCGCGACCGTCCTGGGTGCCGCCGTCGGCGCGGGTGCCGGGGCGCTCGGGCCGACGGCGGCGCTCGTCACCTTCGCGGCGCTGATGGTGGTGGGCGCCGGGGTGGCGGCGTGGTTGCCGGCGCCGGGGCGCCGCGTGGACTAGACTGATGCCCTCCGGAGGTCCCGACGCCATGAGCACGCCCAGCCTCGTCCCCGTCCCCGCCCACCCGGTCGTGCCGATCGGGCCGCTGCCGCGCAACCCGGGCATGGAGCTCGACCTCGACTGGGTCGCCTCGTTCCGCGTCGACCGCTCGGCGGCCGAGCGGCGCGCGGCCACGCTCACCACCCGCCGCAGCGTCAAGCGCGACGCGCAGGCGGCGTGGCTGCTCAAGGCGATCACCTTCATCGACCTCACCACCCTGGCCGGCGACGACACCCCGGCGCGCGTGCGGCGGCTGTGCGCCAAGGCGAAGGCGCCCGTTCGCCCCGACCTCCTCGAGGCGCTCGGCGTCGCCGACGTGCCGCTCACCACGGGCGCGGTGTGCGTCTACCACGCGCTCGTGCCCACCGCGGTGGCCGCGTTGGCGGGGAGCGGCGTGCCGGTGGCGGCGGTCTCGACCGGGTTCCCGGCCGGGCTGACGCCGCTCGAGACCCGCCTCGCCGAGATCCGCGCCTCGGTGGCCGCGGGCGCCGACGAGATCGACGTCGTCATCCACCGGGCCCAGGCGCTCGCCGGCGATTGGCCGGCGCTCCACGACGAGCTCCGCGCCTTCCGCGAGGCGTGCGGGGCGGCCCACATGAAGGTCATCCTGGGGACCGGCGAGCTGGGCACGCTGCGGACCGTCGGGCGCGCGTCGCTGGTGGCGATGATGGCGGGCGCGGACTTCGTCAAGACCTCGACCGGCAAGGAACCCGAGAACGCCACGCTGCCGGTGTCGCTGACGATGGCGCGCACGGTCCGGGCGTACGCCGAGCGCACCGGCTTCGCGGTGGGCTTCAAGCCCGCCGGCGGGATCCGCACCGCCAAGGACGCGCTCGCCTGGATGATCCTCATGCGCGAGGAGCTCGGCCGCCGCTGGCTCGAGCCCGATCTCTTCCGCTTCGGGGCCAGCGGCCTGCTGGGCGACATCGAGCGCCAGCTCGAGCACCACGTCACCGGCCGCTACGCGGCGCTGCACAAGCAACCGCTGGCATGAGCGCGCTGGCATCCGCCCCGGCCTCCCTGTCGGACGGACCCTTCGCGCCGCTGCCGACCCCCGATCCGGCGCCGGCGCACGCCTTCGCGTTGCGCTTGGGCGACGGGTTGGCGCTGCGCCTGCGCGAGCGCCACCACGTCGACGCCCTCGCCGACCTGCTCGCGGCCGAGCACGAACACCTGGCGCCGTCGTTCGGATGGGCGCAGCGCCCCGGTCGCGCCGAGGCGGAGCGCCAGGTGGGCCAAGGCCTCGAGCGCTTCGCGAACGGCGGCGGGTGGCACGCCGACCTGTGCGAGGACGGCCGCGTGGTCGGCGCGATGTGGCTCCACGACCTGCAGCGGCGGGGCGGCTCCACCGAGGTGGGGTACTGGGTGCGGCGGGACGCCGAGGGGCGCGGGTTGGTGACGCGCGCGATGCGGGTGCTCCACCGGCACTTCTTCGAGGGCCGCGGCTTGGGCCGCGTGTGCGTCGCGGTCGAGCCCGGCCACGCGCGCAGCGAGGCGGTGGCGCGGCGCCTGGGCTACACGCCCGAGGCGGTGCTGCGCGGCTCGCACGTGAACGCGTCCGGGCGCACGGTCGACCTCGCGTTCTACGGGTTGCTGCGCGAGGACTGGGATGGCCCCGGCGCGGACGCGGGGCCGCTGCCGCTGCCGCGCTTCGCGCTGCGCGTCGACGACGACCTGCAACTCGGCCTGCTCGAGCGCGAGGACGCCGAGGCGCTCCACGCGCTCGTCGACCGCAACCGCGCGCACCTGCGGCCGTGGATGCCCTGGGCGGGGGAGCAGGACCTTGCGGCCACCCGCGCGTTCCTCGAGGGGCGTGCGCTGCCCGCGCTCGCGCGCGGCGAGGGCGTCGACGGCGGCATCTGGTGGCGCGGCCGGCTGGTGGGCGCGGCGGGCCTCCACTCGTGGTCGGAGCGGCCGCGACGCGGTTCGGTGGGCTACTGGCTCAGCGCCGACGCGCAGCGGCACGGGATCGCCACGCGGGTGACGCGCGCGCTGCTGGCCAAGGCCTTCGACGACCTGGGCGCGGAGCGCGTCGACCTCCGCGCGGCGGTCGGCAACGCACCGAGCCGGGCCGTCGCGGACCGCCTGGAGATGCGGTTCGAAGGCGTGCTGCGGCGCGAGTTGCCGGTGCAGGAGGGCTACGCCGACATGGCCGTCTACGCGCTGAGCGCGGCCGAATGGCGGGCGCGCGTCGGTTGAGGCGACCGGCCCGTTCGGCCGCCGCTCGATGTCGCGCGTCCCGGCACGCCGGTGCGCGCCGGGGCTAACGTGGCGTCAGGCAGGCGCACGCCCGGGCACTGAGGGCGGAGGGTGCGGGTACCCCTGGGCAACCAGCGGGGCTCGAGGGCGCCGCGACCGGAGGTGCGTGATGGCGAACGATCCGTCCATGCGGGACGTCAGCGTCCAGGGGCTCGGCACGAGCGGGCCGTCAGGCGCGCGCGTCGTGCAGGTGCAGAAGTCGCTCATGGTCCACAACGACGGGGTCGCGGCGAGCAACCGCGAGGCCTTCGCGGGCCGCCTCGTCCTGAACGTGGTGTCGTCCCCCGGCTCCGGCAAGACCGCGCTCCTCGAGCGCACCGTGCGCGACCTGGAAGGCGAGCTCAAGCTCGGCATCGTGGTCGGCGACCTCGAGACGGCGAACGACGCCGAGCGGCTCTTCGCCGCCGGCGCCCCGTCGGTGCAGATCGCCACCGGCACCGTCTGCCACCTCGAGGCCGAGATGGTCGCGCGCGCGGTCGAGCAGCTCGACCTGGCGGCGCTCGACGTGCTCGTGATCGAGAACGTCGGCAACCTGGTGTGCCCGGCGGCCTGGGACCTGGGCGAGGACCTGCGCGTGGTGCTGCTCTCGACCACCGAGGGCGAGGACAAGCCGCTCAAGTACCCACGGATCTTCAAGGACGCCGACGTGATCGTCGTGAACAAGGTCGACATCGCGGAGGTCGTCGGCTTCGACCGCGCCAAGGCGCTCGACTTCCTCGGCCGGGTGGCGCCGGGCGTGCCGATCTTCGAGGTCTCCGCCCGCACCGGCGTCGGCATGGAGGGTTGGCTCGACTTCCTGCGCGAGCACCGCCGCGCCAAGCTCCGGGCCTGAGGTGGCGGCGCTCGAGCGGCGCCTCCTGCGCGTCACCGGCACCGTCCAGGGGGTGGGGTTCCGGCCGTTCGTGTACCGCATCGCGCTCCGCGACGGCCTGCTCGGGTGGGTGCGCAACGACGTCCACGGCGTGACCGTCGAAGCGTTCGGTACAGCGGACCAGGTCGAGCGATTCGCGCACGCGCTGGCCGCCGAGGCACCGCCGGCGGCGCGCGTCGAGGGGGTGGCCGAGCTCGAGCGCGGCCCGGCGCCCGAGCCGCTGCCCGAAGGGTTCGTGATCGTCGCGAGCGAGGACGCCCGCGACGTCACCACCGCGATCTCGGCCGACCTGCCGGTGTGCGACGACTGCCTCGCCGAGCTGCGCGACCCCGCCGATCGGCGCCACGGGTACGCCTTCATCAACTGCACCAACTGCGGGCCGCGCTATTCGATCGTCGAGGCGCTCCCGTACGACCGGCCGCTCACCACCATGAAGGGCTTCGCGATGTGCCCCACGTGCGAGGCCGAGTACGTCGATCCGCTCGACCGCCGCTTCCACGCCCAGCCGACCGCTTGCCCGACGTGCGGTCCGCAGCTCGTGTTCTTGGACGACGCGGCGGCGACCGCGGCGCGCGCAGCGCTCGATGCCGGCGAGCGTGCCCTCGGCGGCGACGCCGACGAGGCGCTCGCGTGGCGTGGCGTGGTGCCCGATGCGCCGCGCGGGGAGGCCGCGTTGATCGCGACGGTGGCGGCCCTCCGCGCCGGCCGCATCGTCGCGATCAAGGGGCTCGGCGGCTACCACCTCGCCTGCGACGCCCGCGACGAGGCGGCGGTGGCGTCCCTGCGAGCACGCAAGTTCCGCAAGGAGAAGGCGTTCGCGGTGATGGCGCGCGACCTGACCGCGATCGGCGACCATGCGCTGGTGGACGACGTGGCGCGCTCGCTCCTGACGAGCACCGCGCGCCCGATCGTGCTGCTCCCGAAAGGCCCGGCCCCGCTGCCCGCTTCGCTCGCCCCCGACAACGCGGCGCTCGGCGTGATGCTCCCGTACACACCGGTGCACCACCTGCTGTTCGACGCCGGCGCCCCCGAGCTGCTCGTGATGACCAGCGCCAACCGATCCAGCGAACCGATCGCGTACCGCGACGCGGACGCGCTGGCCTCGTTGAAGGGCCTGGCCGACGCCTTCCTGGTCGGCGAGCGGCCGATCGCCCGGCGCGTCGACGACGGGGTCGCTCAGGTCGTGGCCGGCGCGTCGACCGTGGTGCGGCGCGCCCGAGGGATGGCGCCGGCACCGGTGGTGCGCGACGCGCGCTTCGAGGTCCCGATCCTGGCGCTCGGCGCCGAGCTCAAGAGCAGCGTCGCGCTCGCCGTCGGCGGCGCGGTGTACGTGAGCCAGCATCTGGGCGACCTCTCCGACTTCGCTTCCTTCGAGGCTTTCCGCGAGACCGTCGCCGACCTGTGCGCGATGTACCGCGTCGAGCCGCGCGAGGTGCTCGTCGCCCACGACCGCCACCCCGCCTACCCCAGCAGCCGCTACGCGGCCGAGCTCGGCGCGCCCACGGTCGCGATCGGCCACCACGAGGCGCACGTCGCGAGCGTGCTGGTCGAGCGCGGTGCCTGGTCGACGGCGACGCTCGGCTTCGCCTTCGACGGGGCCGGTCTGGGCGACGACGACAGCGTCTGGGGCGGCGAGGTCTTCCACGGCAGCCTGGAGGAGGGTTTCGAGCGGGTGGCGCACGTGCGGCCCGCGCGCCTGCCGGGTGGCGACGGTGCCGCCCGGACGCCCGTCCAAGCCGCCGCCGGTTGGCTCGATGCGCTCGGCGACGAGGCGTTCGAGCGCGTGCTGCAGCCGCCGTTCGACTTCCCCGCCGAGCGGCTGACCTTCGCGCGCAAGCTCTTGGCCGCGGACCTGCGCAGCCCAGGAACCACCAGCGTCGGGCGCTTGTTCGACACCGTCGCCGCGCTCACCGGCTTCCACCGCACGATGTCGTTCGAGGGGCAGGCCGCGATCGGGCTCGAGACCGTGGCCTGGACGGTCGCCGGCGCCGAGCCCTACCCGTGGCCGTTCGGGATGCGCGGCGTCGACGCGCTGCCGACCTGGGACCACGCGCCGCTGCTCACCGCCGTGCTCGACGACGTGGCGGCCGGGGTGCCGACGGCCATGGTGGCGCGGCGCTTCCACGAGGCGCTGGCCGCCGGGATCGTCGCCGCCGCCCTGGCGCTGCGGGCGAGGCACCCCTTCGACGTGCTGGCGCTTTCCGGCGGCGTGTTCCAGAACCGCTTGCTGGTCGAGCGGGTCGTGGCGGGAGCCGCGGCGCACGACGTCACGGTGTGGCGCAACCGCGAGGTGCCGGCGAACGACGGCGGCGTCTCGCTCGGTCAGGTCGCGTTGGCCGCTGCGCGGCGCTGACCGACCGCGACCGTCAGCGCTGGAGCGCTTCGACCAGGCGCGTCAGGTGCGCGGTGCGGCGGGCCAGTTGGCGGGCTGCGAGGCGGTGGAAGGAGGCGGCGAGCGCGGGGTCGGCGGCGGTCAGGTCTGCGAGCCGCGCCCGCGTCAGCCGGTAGAGCGTCGTGGGTTCGTCGGCCGCCACCCAGCTCGTCGCCGACGCGTCGCCGCGGTAGAAGCCGACGTCGCCGACGAGGTTGCCACCGCGGAACGTCTCGAGGCGCAGCGGGGTCCGGTCGCCGAGGTCGAGCCACGTCGTCACCTGCCCCGATGCGACGACGTACACGGCGTCGGCTCCATGTCCGTCGTCGGTGGCGATCCGCTGCCCGGCCGGGACCTGCAGGCGTTCGAGGTGCGCCGCGAGGTCTTGGAGCTCGAGGTCGTCGTCGGCGAGCGCTTCGAGCCGTTCCGACAGCGCCTCGAGCGGATCGAAGGCGGCTGCTGCGGCCGTGAGCGCGCGCCGCTCCGCCGCCTCGAGGGCGGCGTCGAGCGTCGCCGCGAAGGCGAACGCCCCATCCCCCGTCGCCACGACCCCCCGGCGGGCGAAGGCGCGCGCCAGCGCGGGCGGCACTTCGGCGAAGACCAAACGCACGCCACGATTCGTGGCCTCGCGCCGCAGCGCGTCCAGGCTGGCGAGCGCGGTGGCGTCGGCGCCGGTCACCTGCCGGAAGTCGACGACGACCTCGTCGGTGCGGTTCGTGGCGAGCTGCTTCTCGAGCCGGTCGAGAAGCGCGTACGCGATCCCGAAGAACAGGTAGCCCTGCAGCTGGAGCACGAGACGGGCGTCCCCCGTGGCGTCGAGCGCGCGCCGCTCCTGGGCGTCCCAGCGCATCCGGCTGCGCACGGCGCTGCCCGTCAGCACGTGCTTGACCGCGTCGACACGGCTGTAGGACACGACGAACAGCAGGACCGCGAGCACCAGCCCCACCAGCACGCCGGGCAGCAGCCCGGCCACGGCGATCACACCCAGGATGAGCAGGACGATCCCGTACTCGAGGCGCGACAGCATGGCGATGGCGTCGATCACCCACTCGCGCAGGAGCGCGAAGCCGAGCGAGACGAGAACGCCCCCGACGATGGGTGCGGGCACCCACGTGATCCACGTCGGACCGGCGAGAAGGGCGGCCGCGAGGACGGCCACGGCGGTCACGGTGGTCGATGCGTGGCCGCCACCGATGCGCAGCGAGAGCAACTGCGAGCTCATCGAGTGGTACGCGGGCAGGGCGCCGAACGCCGACGCCGCCAGGTTGCCGAACCCGGCCGCCCGCAGTTCCGGATCGAGCCGCACCCGGCGGCGCAGCGCCACCTCGAGGCCCGCCGTGTTGAACGACAGACCCATCGTCGCGACCAGCACGACGGTGGCGACGCCTGGAAGATGCAGCCACCACGAGGGCCAGTGCACGTGCTCGAGCAGGTCGGGGCCGAGGGCACCCAAGGGCCGGCCGGTGCCTGCCGGCACGTCGAGCAGCAGGCCCGCGGCGCGCCAGCTCTCGGGCGTGGCGCCGGACGCCGCCATCGCGCCGAAGAAGACGGCGATCGCGCCCGTGAGGAGCGCGGGGAAGGCGAGCGGGTGCCGTCGGCGTCCCGTGCCGCCGAAGGTGAGCAGCGCACCGAGGCCCACCGCGGGGAGCCATCGCTCCCACCGGCCGAGGATCGAGGCGTCGGCCACCGCCGCGGCTGCGTCGCCGATGCCGCCGGCGACCGATGCCCCGCCCACGACCAAGAGCCAGCCGGTGCCGGCCACGAAGCCGCCGATCACCGGGTACGGGAGGTACCGGACCAACCGCCCCAGCCGCAGCGTGCCGAGGAGGACGAACGTGGTGCCGACCGCGAGGGACGTGGTCGCGACCAGGGCGACCACGGTCGCGAAGCGCGCGATCGGATCGGCACCGTCGGGCACGGTCCCGGCGGTGGTCACGGCGAGCGTCGCGAGGATCGCGGCCGGCGCGCCCTGGACCTGTGCGACGACGCCGGGCAGCTTGCCGACGAGCAGGGCGACCAGGGTGGTGGCGCCCGCTCCCAGGAGCGCGAGGCGGATGCCGTGGGCGAGCTCGCCGGGCACGACCGGCCCGAAGATCAGCGTCGCGATCGAGACCGAGGTGGCGGTCACCACGAGGCCGACCATGAGGCCCGCGGCGAGGGCGGAGAGCCACGACGAGCGGGCTCGCGGGCCGTCGGTCGCGTTCACGGCGTGCCGTCCGTGCCGCGTTCGCTCACCGGGATCCCTCACGCGTGCGCCCACCTCCGCCATCGCCCACCTGCCGCAGGGTTCGCGCCGGACCACCTCGCGCGTCGCTGCGTCGGTTTCGGTGCGGAAGCCTACCGCACCGCCGCCGTCGACGAAAACGCTCGGTCGGTGTGTTCGTGTGACAATGCCGTCAGAACGCACGGGCGAATCTTGGTGTGCACACTTGTATCGCGTGGACGCGCGAAAGGAGCACGGGCATGACGATCGCCGTGAACCGCCCCTCAGGGGTGGCGGGTCGCCCACCACCCTCGTTCGAGACCACGTACGGCGAAGTGGTCCCGGCGGTGCGTGCGGCGCAGATGCGGCTCCTGGAACAGCGCTGGATGGTCGATCGCCACGGCACGCCCGACGACCTGGCGGCTCTGGCCGGCGGACGCCTGGCGACCGTCGTCGCTGGCTGGCAGACGGCGGGCCCGTTGCGCGTGACCGTCGCGGTGGGTGGGGGATGGAACGGCTCCGCCGGACTGCATGCGGCGCGGACCTTGGCGCAGATGGGGCATGCGGTCACGATCGTGCCGGTCGCGGCCGGGCCGTTCGGCGCGCGCGCGATCACGGCGTCGCCGATGCTGCGTGGCGCGTTCGTCCGGATCGCCGACGCAGGCCACCGCGCGGCGGCGCTGGCCGAAGCGGACGTCGTGGTCGACGCGATCGTCGGCTGCGGGCTGCAAGGCGGTGCGCGCGCCGGAATGGCGAACGCGATCCGAGACGTCAACCGGCTGGCGCGCCGCATCGTCGCCGCCGACGTCCCGTCGGGGATGGACGCCGACACCGGCTTCGCTTGGGGGCCGGTCGTGCGCCCCACGGTCACGGTCGCGTTCGGGCTCCCGAAGCCCGGCCTGGCCCAGGCTGCCGCGTACGGCAGCGACTTGCTGTTGGCCGACCTGCGCATCCCGCCCGCCGCGATCCGCGCGGTCGGTCCGGGGTACGGCGATCCGTTCCGGCAGGGGCCGATCGTCGCGTTGCGCGCTGCCGGCTGATCGTCTGTGGGTTCCAAAGGGTGCAGGTGTACGATGCCCGCACCATGAGCAGCGTGCGCGACTACTTCGAAACGCTCGATTACGGCCCGGCGCCCGAGGCGGCCGACGCCGCGCGCGCCTGGCTCGCGCGGCACGACCAGCGCTTCGGCCATTGGATCGACGGCGCCCTCACCGAGCCCGGCCGCGATGCCTTCGAGAGCATCGACCCCGCCACCGGCGCCACCTTGGCGACCGTGGCGCAGGGGAGCGAGGCCGACGTCGACCGGGCGGTCGCCGCCGCCGCCGCGGCGCTGCCGGGTTGGCAGGCGCTCGGCGGCCCCGGCCGCGCGCGCCACCTCTACGCGCTCGCGCGCCAGGTGCAGAAGCACGCGCGCCTGCTCGCCGTGCTCGAGACGCTCGACAACGGCAAGCCCATCCGCGAGACCCGCGACCTGGACGTGCCGCTCGTGGCGCGCCACTTCTACCACCACGCCGGCTGGGCGCAGCTCCTCGAGACCGAGTTCCCGGGTCAAGAGGGCGTGGGCGTCTGCGGGCAGATCGTCCCGTGGAACTTCCCGCTCCTGATGCTCGCCTGGAAGGTCGCCCCCGCGCTCGCGGCCGGCTGCACGGTGGTCCTCAAGCCCGCCGAGTTCACCCCGCTCACGGCGCTCGCGTTCGCGGAGCTGGCGCACCAGGCCGGGCTGCCCGAGGGCGTGCTGAACGTGGTCACCGGCGACGGACGCACCGGGGCGGCGCTGGTCGCGCACCCCGGCGTCGCCAAGATCGCCTTCACCGGCTCCACCGAGGTCGGCCGCCTCATCCGCGAGCGCACCGCCGGCAGCGGCAAGGCGCTGACGCTCGAGCTGGGCGGCAAGAGCCCCTTCCTCGTGTTCGACGACGCCGATCTCGACGGCGCGGTCGAGGGCGTGGTCGACGCCATCTGGCTCAACCAGGGGCAGGTCTGCTGCGCCGGCTCGCGGCTGCTGCTGCACGAGCCGATCGCCGAAGCCTTCGTGCGCAAGCTGCGCGCGCGCATGGAGACGCTGCGGGTAGGCTCGCCGCTCGACAAGGCGATCGACGTGGGCGCGCTGGTGGCGCCCGTGCAGCTCGAGCGGGTGAAGCGCCTGGTGGCGCAGGGGATCGCCGAAGGCGCGACCTGCCACCAGCCCTCGTGGGACGTCCCCGACGGCGGGCTCTACTTCCCACCGACCCTCTTCACCGACGTCGAGCCGGCCATGGCCATCGCCCGCGAGGAGATCTTCGGGCCGGTGCTGGTCGCGATGACCTTCCGCACCCCGTCCGAGGCGGTCGAGATCGCCAACCACACCCCCTACGGGCTGGCGGCGAGCGTCTGGACCGACAGCGTCGCCACGGCGCTCGACGTCGCGCCGGCGCTTCAGGCCGGCGTCGTGTGGGTGAACGCCACCAACCTGTTCGACGCCGCCGCCGGCTTCGGCGGGTACAAGGAGTCCGGCTTCGGCCGCGAGGGGGGGCGCGAGGGCATGGCGGCGTACCTGACCGACCGGGTCGACGGTGCGCTTCCTGCCTACGCCGACGACGAGCTCGCGCCGCCCGCGGGTCCTTCCGAGTTGGGCGACGATCCGTCCACGGGCGGCGGGATCGACCGCAGCCCCAAGCTCTACGTGGGCGGCAAGCAGGTGCGCCCCGACGGCGGCACCAGCTACCCGGTGCGCAGCTTCGACGGGCGCCATCTGGGTGAGGCCGGCTGGGGCAGCCGCAAGGACGTGCGCGACGCGGTCGAGGCCGCGCGCAAGGCGACCGCTTGGACCAAGACGTCGGGCCATGCGCGGGCGCAGGTGCTGTACTACCTGGCCGAGAACCTCGACGGCGACGCCGGCCGCTTCGTCGACCGGCTCCGCGACCTCACCGGGGCGGACGAGGTGGCGGCGCGCCGGGAGGTCGACGTGTCGGTGCGGCGACTCTTCACCTACGCCGCCTGGGCCGACAAGTGGGACGGCGCCGTCAAGAGCGTGCCCGTGCGCGGCGTGGTACTCGGGATGCACGAGCCCTGGGGGGTCGCGGCGGTGAGCTGCCCCGACGAGGCGCCGCTGCTCGCGTTCGTGTCGCTGGTGGCGCCGCTGCTGGCGATGGGCAACCGGGTGGTCGCGACCCCGTCGCCGCGGTCGCCGCTCGCGGCGCTCGACCTGGTGCACGTGGTCGAGGCCTCCGACGTGCCCGGCGGGGCGCTGAACGTGGTCACCGGCGACCGCGATGCGCTCGCGAAGACGCTCGCCGACCACGAGGAGGTGGCGGTGCACTGGTACGTCGGCAGCGCGGCCGGCAGCGCGGAGGTCGAGCGCCGCAGTGCCGGCAACCTCAAGGCGACCTGGGTGAACCTGGGTCGCAAGCGCGACTGGTTCGACCCGGCGCAAGCGGAGGGGCGCGCCTTCCTTCGCCGCGCGGTGCAGCACAAGAGCGTGTGGGTGCCGTACGGGGCGTGACGTGCCGATGGCGACGCGCGTCGCGCATGTGCTACGATCGTCGCATGGCTACCGTCGCGTCCCGAGAGCTGCGCAATCGAACCCGGCAAGTCCTCGAGCAGGTCGAGGCTGGCGAGGACGTGTTCATCACCGTCGATGGCCGTGAGGTGGCGCGCGTGACGCACGTGTCGCGCAAGCCGCGGTGGGTGCCGAAAGGGGCGTTCTTCGCCGACCTCCGGCGCATCCAGGCCGACGCGGGCCTGAGCACCGATCTCGACGAACTCGCACCCGACACCACCGACGACCTCGGTCCTCTCTGACCGGGGTGTCCACGCCTCGGGGCCTTGCCGACACGTCGCTCTTCATCGCCCTGGAGTCTGGCCGGCCCTTCGCGGAGGTGGCCGTTCCGGACGTTCTGGCGGCCTCCGTCGTGACCCTCGCGGAGCTTCGAGCAGGGGTCCTTGCTGCGCGCGACCTACCGACGCGCGCCCGCCGCCTCGCTACCCTCGAGTACGTGCTTCGACTCGACCTCGTGCCGATCGATGCGGCGGTGGCCGATGCGTGGGCCATCCTGCGGGTCGCGCTGCGCGACCTCGGGCGTTCGATGAAGGTGAACGACGCGTGGATCGCGGCGACCGCGATCGCCCTCGGGGTTCCGGTCGTGACGCAGGACGACGACTTCGCGGGCGCACCGCTGGTCGAGGTCGTGCGGGTCTGACGAGGAGCGTCGCCCCGGAGTCGAAGCTCGACGCCCCCCGCGTGTGCGGCCTGAGCGGTGGTGACCCCGTCGTCCGTCGTGCCGTACCTTGCTCGCGGCCCCGCTTCAGCCGTTGCGCGTGTCCCCGCCCGACCCCGCCGCCATCTCGGGCGCGCAGGTGCGCTCGTACCCTTCCTCGAGGTCGACGCCCAGCAGCAGCACCAGCCGGTTCACGAACGCGAAGTAGCCGACCGTCAGCGCGGCGTCGAGCAACGCGCGATCGTCGTATCCGTGCGCCCGCAGGGCCTCCAGGTCCCCGGCGTTCGCGTCCGCGGGGTCCGTAGCGCCCTTGGCGGCCCACGCCAGAAGGGCCCGCTCTCCGGTCGCGAGCCCAGGGATCGGCACCGTGCCGTCGGCCAACGCGTCGACGACGGCGCCATCCTCCCCCAGGTTGCGCAACGCCTGCCCGTGGTGGGCGGCGCAGTACCGGCAACCGTTGGCGGCCGACACCACCACGCCGATCCGTTCGCGCTCGCGCCGCGACAGCGACGAGCGCTGGAACACGATGGCCTTGTAGAGCTCGAGGTGCGTCGCCATCGCGCGTGGGTTGAGCGACTGCACCTGGTGCACGTCGGCGACCCCGCCGCGGGCGCCGGCGATGGCGCGGTAGAGGTCGGCGAGCTCGCCTTCGGCGGCTTCGGGGCGGATCACGTCGATCCAGGGCATGGGGTCCTCCGGTGCGTGGGGTCATGGCTTCGGGATGGGTGCGGGCAAGGATAGCGTTCCGGCACCGGACGGCACGATTCTTCCAGCCTAGACGCGTGGCGCTCGGGGGGTCGGTTCGACGCTTGACGGGGTGGGGCGCGGCAACGGGTACCGTCGGGCATGACCGCATCCGACGCGTCCCCTGCCGTCCCGAGCGCCGTCGCGCCCTCGCGGAGAATCCACGTCACCAACGCGGCCGGCGAGCGACTCGCGGCCCGCCTCGACCTCCCGGCCGTCGGTGAGCCACGTGCCAGCGCCTTGCTGGCCCACTGCTTCACGTGCTCCAAGGACCTCGGTTCGCTGCGGCGCATCGCTCGCGCGCTGGCCGACGCCGGCTTCGCCGTGCTGCGGCTCGACTTCACCGGGCTCGGTGGGAGCGAGGGTGCCTTCGAGGAGACGACGTTCTCCTCCAACGTGGCGGACTTGATCGCCGGCGCCCGGTGCCTGCGCGACGAGGTGCCGGGACCGCAGGTGTTCGTGGGCCACTCGCTGGGCGGCGCGGCGGCCCTGGCGGCGGCGCTGCACTGGCCGGAGGCGCGCGCGGTGGCCACGGTGGGAGCGCCCGCCGCGCCAGACCACGTGGTGCACCTGCTCGAGGGCGGCATCGAAGCCCTGGAGCGCGACGGGCGGGCGGTGGTCGACATCGGCGGGCGGCCCTTCACGATCGGGGCCGAGTTGGTCGACGATCTGCGCGCGTCGCAGCTGCCCCAGGCGCTCGCCGAACTGGATCGTCCGCTGCTGCTGCTGCACGCGCCCGGTGATCGCACCGTCCCCATCGATCAGGCGCGGCGCCTGTTCGAAGCCGCCCGCCACCCGAAGAGCTTCGTGGCGCTCGACGGCGCCGATCATCTGCTCAGCGACCCGCGCGACGCGGCGTACGTCGGGACGCTGATCGCCGCGTGGGCCAGCCGGTACCTCGAGCGCGACGCGGACTGAACCGGCGAGCGGGAAGGCGCCGATCGACGCGGCGGGGGTGTCAAGCGTCCGACGGCGCGGCGGGCACGTGGGAAGCTAGGGTCGAGCCATGCGACGCACTTGGATCCAAGCCCTCGCGCTCGCGGCGTGCCTCGGCACCGCCGCCGCCCACGGCGTGGTGCCCACGCTGCCCTTCGCCACGAACCCCGACCCCGACCTGTGCGGCATCCCCGTGCC
>JAABRX010000081.1 GCA_011390675.1 Trueperaceae bacterium
CGGCGACGTCGTCCACGCCTCGATGACCCTGGCGATCGGCTTGCCGAAGAAGGGTGCCGCGCCCGGCGCGCACGTCGGCCGACTGTTCGTCGGCGACCTGGCCCTGCCCGATGGCCTCTACGAAGGCATGGGCCTGTCGGCGCCGAAGTTCCCCGCGTTCGTCACCGAAGTCGTCGCCCGCTGAAGTGCGCGGGTGCGCCCGCTGAGGTGCGCGGGTGCGCCCGCGCACGCACGCGACGTCGTCGAGATCGCCACGAAGCGCCGCCCGGCCGATCGGCCGGGCGGCTTCGTTTGGTAGGCGCGGCCAGGATTGAACTGGCGACCTCTACAGTGTCAATGTAGCGCTCTCCCACTGAGCTACGCGCCTGCGCTGGGTTGTGGGACGCCGCCCGGCTGGGGACCGGAGGGGGTGGAGGCGCCGACCGGATTCGAACCGGTGAATGGAGGTTTTGCAGACCTCTGCCTTACCACTTGGCTACGGCGCCAAGCTGTAGAAAGGTACCACGCCCGGCCCCGGTGTTGTCAACGCGTCCGCGACGGTGGGAGCGTCCCTCACGGGACGGATCCCATCGGCCCGCAGGTGGCGGAGCGCGGCGACGGTCAACGGTATCGTGCCCGCATGGATCTCGGCTCCCCCACCCGCTTCGCCCACCTGCACCAGCACACCGCGTACAGCCTCCTGGACGGGGCAGCGCGCATCAAGGACCTGATGAAGTGGGTCAAGGAGGTCTCGCCGAGCGACGCCGCGGTCGCGATGACCGACCACGGCAACCTGCACGGCGCGATCGAGTTCACCAAGGCCGCGTACGGCGCTGGCGTGAAGCCGATCGTCGGCTTCGAGGCGTACATGACGGCCGGCTCGCGCTTCGAGAAGCGGCGCCCCGAGAACAAGCTCGATGGGGGGTACTTCCACCTGACCCTGCTGGCCAAGGACATGGCCGGGTACCGCAATCTGTGCAAGCTCTCGAGCCGCGCGTTCCTCGAGGGCTTCTACATGAAGCCGCGCATCGACTTCGAGCTCCTCGAGGAGCACCACGAGGGCGTGATCGCCCTCTCCGGCTGCCTCGGGGCCCAGCTTCCGCGCACCATCCTCGACGTCGGGCTGGAGGCCGGCGAGGAGGTGCTGCTTCGTTACCTCAAGCTCTTCGGCGACGACTACTTCGTCGAGCTCCAGGACCACGGGCTGGCCGAGCAGACCCGCCTCAACCCGGTCCTCAAGGACCTCGCGCAGCGCCACGGGATCGCGATGGTGGCGACGAACGACGGTCATTACGTGCGCAAGGAGGACGCGCGAGCGCATGAGGCGCTGCTCGCCATCCAGACCAAGACGGTGCTCTCGGACGAGGGGCGCTTCCGCTTCCCCTGCGACGAGTTCTACGTCAAGACCCCGGACGAGATGGCGCGCGCGATCCCGGAACGCGACTACCCGAGCGCGCTCGCGAACACGATGGTCGTCGCCGACCGCTGCACCCTGGAGCTGCCGATCGGCGACAAGCGCGTCTACCAGATGCCCGAGCTGCCGATCCCGCCCGGGCGCACCCTGGCCGAGCAGCTGCGGGTCCAGGCCTACGCGGGACTCGGGAAGCGCTACCCGGACCAGGTGACCGATGCGCTCTGGCGCCGGGCGCTCGATGCGGCGGCCGAGCTGGCCGGCGAGGCGGCGCCTGCGCCGGACTCGGCCATGGAGGACGTGTGGTTGGCCTTGGCCCGGCACGCCGAGCGCGGGCGCCGCACGAAGCAGGGGGGCGAACCCTACGACCGGTACGAGGCACCGCACTTGGGCGCCCTCGAGGCCGCCGCCCCGGACGCGGCCGAGGCGGTCGCCATCGTCCGCCGCTGCGAGTTCGAGCTCGGCGTGATCGTCGCGATGGGCTTCCCGGACTACTTCCTGATCGTCGCCGACTTCATCGGCTGGGCCAAGGACCATGGCATCGCCGTAGGTCCCGGGCGCGGCTCCGGCGCAGGCTCGATCGTCGCGTACGCGCTGCGCATCACGAACATCGACCCGCTCGCCTACGGGCTGCTGTTCGAGCGCTTCCTCAACCCGGACCGCGTCTCGATGCCGGACTTCGACATCGACTTCTCGGACCTGCGCCGCAACGAGGTGATCGAGTACGTGCGCCGCAAGTACGGCGAAGACCGCGTCGCCCACATCGCCACCTTCGGCACCCTCGCGTCGCGCGCGGCGATCAAGGACGCGGCGCGCGTGATGGAGGCGCCCTTCACCGACGCCGACAAGGTGTCGAAGCTGGTGCCGACCGTCTTCGGCCGTTCGGTGCCGATCAAGCAGGCGCTGGCCGACATCCCCGAGATGCGCGAGCTCTACGACGCTGGCGCGAAGCCGTACGTGGACGTCGCGATGCAGCTCGAGGGCTTGACGCGCCACGCGTCCGTCCACGCCGCCGGCGTGATCATCGCCCGCGACCCGGTGACCGAGCTCGCGCCGGTGTTCCGCACCGGCGACGGACCGATCGTCTGCCAGTACGACATGGGCTCGGTCGAGGACCTCGGCTTCATCAAGATGGACTTCCTGGGGTTGCGGACGCTCTCGTTCATCGAGGCCGCGGTGCGCATCGTCAAGCAGGCGCACGGCGTGGACCTCGACCCCGACGCCTTCCCCCACGACGACGCGGCCACCTTCGAGCTGCTGTCGCGCGGCGACGCCGCGGGCGTGTTCCAGTTCGAGTCGCCCGGGATGGTCGATACGTTGCGCAAGCTCAAGCCGCGCCGGATCCAGGACCTGATCGCGGTATCGGCTCTGTACCGGCCGGGGCCCATGGAGAACATCCCGGCGTACATCCGGCGCCACCACGGGCAGGAGGAGGTCGACTACGACGAGACGCCGACCGCGGCGGCGATCCTCGCCCCGATCCTGGCCGAGACCTACGGCATCCCGGTCTACCAGGAGCAGATCATGCAGATCGCCCAGGCGGTCGCGGGGTACACCCTCGGCGAGGCCGACCTGCTGCGGCGCGCGATGGGCAAGAAGAAGGTCGCCGAGATGGAGCGCCACCGGGCGATCTTCGAGGCGGGGGCCGGCGAGCGCGGGGTGCCCAAGGTCGAGGCGAACCGGATCTTCGACCTCCTGGAGAAGTTCGCGAACTACGGCTTCAACAAGTCCCACTCGGCCGCCTACGGGATGATCTCGTTCCAGACGGCCTACCTCAAGGCCCACTTCCCGGTCGCCTTCGCCGCCGCGCTGCTCACCGTCGAGCGCGGCAACAGCGACAAGGTGGCCGAGTACGTCAACGACGCGCGCCATCTGGGCGTCGGCGTGCGCCCCCCGGACATCAACACCTCGAACGGCGACTTCACCCCCGACGGCGACGTCGTGCGTTTCGGGTTGTACGGCGTCAAGAACGTCGGCGACGGCGCGGTCGACCACCTCGTGCGCGAACGCGAGGCGAACGGGGCCTTCCAAGATCTGCACGACTTCTGCCGGCGGGTGGACACCCAGCTCGTGAACAAGCGCGCGTTGGAATCGCTCGTGAAATCCGGCGCGTTCGATGGCCTCGGGGATCGCGCCACGCTCCTCGCGCACCTCGAACCGGCGCTTCGCTGGGGCGCGGCGCAGCGCGAACAGGCGGCGATGGGCCAGATGGGTCTGTTCGGTGCGGAAGAGGTGCGTCCGCCCGCGCTCGAGGTCGCCGACCCGGTCACGCCCCTCGAGCTGCTGCGCATGGAGAAGGAGGCGCTCGGTCTCTACCTCTCGAGCCACCCCATGGCGGAGTACCCGGGCCTGGCCGAGTCCGCCTCCTGCGCGGTGGCCGACGTCGAGTCGTGGTTCCACGAGGCGAAGGGCGACGCCCTCGCGCCGGGCCGGCTCCGCGTCGCGCTCGCCGGCATGCTCCAGGCCGTCGTCAAGCGGCCGACCCGCAAGGGGACGATGATGGCTCGGTTCGAGGTCGCCGACGCGACCGGTTCGCGCGAGGTGGTCGCGTTCAGCCGCACCTTCGACGAGATCGCCGCGCACCTCGTGGCCGACGTCCCGGTGGTGGTGGTGTGCGAGGTCAGCGAGGATACCGACGCCCTGCGGCTCGTCGCGGAGCGGCTGGTGCGCTGGGACCTGCGCGACGCGCGCGCCCAGCTACCGGAGCGCGCGGTCCTGAGCTTCGACCTGAACGGCGTCAGCGCGCCGCAACTCGTGGAGCTCCGCTCGCTCCTCGACGCCCACGGTGGGCGGACCCCGGTGGAGCTGCGCGTGCGGGCCGAAGACGGCACCGTGCACTACCAACCCGACCAGGTGCGCATCGACGCCACCGCGCTCGACGAACTGACGCGCGCGTGCCCGTGGGTCACCGCAGCGGTGGGGGTCGACGTGCGGCCGTGGCTGGCCGATCGCGGTCGGCCCGCGTACGGCCGCGGCCAAGCCAACGGCGACGGTCGGTCCGGGCCGGCGCCCTCGGACGTGCCGTTCTAGCGGGCGCCCCTCAACCCCATTCGGTGGAGGTGGGGGTGCCGCGCTGGACGTCGACCTGCGTGGCGGCGAGCTTGAACTGCTGAGCGGACGTCGCGGCGTGCATCGCGGTGTCGTAGCTGATCTGATCGGTGGCGTAGAGCTCGGCGAGATGGTCGTCGAAGAGTTGCATGCCGTCCATGCGCGAGTCGCGGATCGCGTCGTAGATCTCGCCGGTGCGCTGATCGTCCTTGACCAGGTCGCGGATGCGCAAGGTGCCCTTGAGCACCTCCATCGCCGCTACGCGACCGCCGCCGCCCGCCTTGGGCAACAGCCGCTGCGACACGATGCCCACGAGCGACTCCGCGAAGAGGATGCGGGCGGTGTCGCGCTCGTGGGGCGGGAACAGCTCCATCATGCGGTTGATCGTGCGCGCGGCGTCCTGCGTGTGCATGGTGGCGAACACCAGGTGCCCCGTCTGCGCGGCCGACAGCGCCGCTGCGGCGGTCGGGTGGTCGCGGATCTCGCCGATCATGATCACGTCCGGGTCCTGGCGCATGGCGGCGACGAGGGCGTGCGCGAAGCTCGTCGCGTCGACCCCCACCTCGCGTTGCACGATCGCCGAACGCTTCGACTTGTGCAGGTACTCGATCGGGTCCTCGACGGTGACGATCATCTTGCTGTGCACCCGGTTGATCTCGTCGATCACGCGCGCGAGCGTGGTCGACTTCCCCGACCCGGTCGGCCCGGTCACCAGGACGATGCCCTTCTCCTGATCGCGGAAGTAGTCGAGCGTGTCCTGAGGCAGGTTCACGACGTCGAGCATCGACTCGTCGGAGTTGATGATCCGCAGCACCGCGCTGACGCTGCCGCGCTGCCGGAACAGGTTCACGCGGAAGCGACCGAGCCCCGAGACGCTGTAGGCGAGGTCGACCTGGTGGGCGTCCTCGAACACGAGCTTCTGCCGCTCGTCGCACATGGCGTCGACCAGCTTCTCCGTGAACCCGGGGCCGATCCGCGTCTCGGCGACCGGTGACAGCTTGCCGTGGACCCGTGCCAATGGCGGCAAACCCACGTGCAGGTGGAGGTCGGAGGCGCCGCGTTCGACGAGGGTGCGCAAGAGTTCGTTGAAGTTCACGCCCGTACGATACCGGCCTACGGCGGCAGGCGCGGAGGGAACGTACACTGCGCGGCATGCACCGCACCCATCCGCCCATCGCCTTCGGGGCCCCTTGATGCGCCCCTTCGCCTTGCTCGGCGTGTCGTTGGCGCTGGTCGCCGTCGCGCTGGTCCTCGTCTTCGGGGGTGGGCGCGGCGCGGACGAGGCCGCAACGCCGCCCTCGGTCGTGGACGCCGCGCCCGCCCAAGAGCCCGCCGACGCCCCCGCGGCCGAGGTGCCGGACGCCGAAGCGCCGGAGGCCGACGCCACCCCCGCGCCGGAACCCGACGCCACGGACGCCACGGACGCACCCGGCCCGGATGGGCCGAGCGATCCGGACGAGGCCACCACGGTCCCGGAGCCGGAGCCGGTGCCGGTCCCGGACGGGTACGAGGCCCTCGCACCGCTGGTGGACGAGCGCCGCGTCGCCTTCGAGGCCGCGGACGACGTCCTCGACCCCGCACTCGACTACGCGGCGGTGATCGAGACGAACCGCGGCACGATGGTCGTCGACCTCTTCGAGACGCAGACGCCGGTCACCGTCAACAACTTCGTGTTCCTCGCGCGCCATCGCTACTACGACGGCATCGTCTTCCACCGGGTGATCGACGGGTTCATGGCGCAGACCGGCGACCCGACCGGCACCGGCACCGGCGGCCCCGGCTACCGGTTCGACGACGAGATCGTCGAAGGGCTCGGCCACGACGCGCCGGGCGTGCTCTCGATGGCGAACGCCGGACCCGGGACCAACGGCAGCCAGTTCTTCCTGACCTTCGACGCCACCCCGTGGCTGGACGGCGCGCACACCGTGTTCGGCCGCGTGCTCGACGGCCTTCCGGTCCTCGACGCCATCCACCTCGTCGACCCGCAACAGCCGAGCGTGGTCGCGCTGCTGAGCGATCCCGCGTCGGACGTGCGCGACGAGGGCATCGACTTGCCGGGCGACGGCACGGTCGAGGAGGCGCTGACCGCTGCGCTCGGCGCGCCGCCGGTGCCGGGACCGAGCTTCGAGGTCGCCGGCGCGCGCGTCGCGATCGGTACCATCGGCACCGACCCGGCTGCCGGATTCTTCCCCTTCCCCGACCGCATGGAGCGCGTGACGATCGTCGCGCGCCCCCGCGAGTGACGCCCGCGCCACGCGGCGCCGAGAGGACCCATCCATGACCAGCCCCGCCACCGACGGCTACGAGCCCGTTCCCCACCTGAGCGACGACCGCGTCACCGAGTTCGACGCCCCGCGCGAGGTCCTCGAGGCCGGCACCGACTACCGCGCCGTCGTCGAGACCGACCGCGGCACCCTCGTGATCGACCTCGAACAGGACCGCACGCCCAAGACGGTGAACAACTTCGTCTTCCTGGCGCTCCACAAGTACTTCGACGGCATCGTGTTCCACCGCGTCCTCGAGGATTTCATGGCCCAGACGGGCGATCCGACCGGCACCGGCCGCGGCGGCCCCGGCTACCGCTTCGCCGACGAGTTCCATCGCGACCTCACGCACGACGGACCCGGCGTGCTGTCGATGGCGAACGCCGGTCCGGGCACCAACGGCTCGCAGTTCTTCATCACCTTCACCGCGACGCCCTGGCTCGACGGCAAGCACGCGGTGTTCGGTCGAGTGGTCGAGGGCCTCGACGTGCTCGACGCGCTCACCCGCATCGATCCGGGCCGCCCGGGTGGCGCCAAGCCCGACGCGATGCGCTCGGTGACGATCGTCGCCAAGCCGGCCTGACCGGAACCGAACGTACGCGCGGCGCCTCGACCTAGGTCGGGGCGCCGCGCGGCGTTCGGGCTGCGACGTTCAGGTCGCCAGCGGCTCGATCGTCCGACTCCGCGCGCGGGCGTGCGCCGCCAGGTGGTCGATGAAGGCCGCGACCGGGACGCCCCTGCGCTCCGGCTCCTGGCGCGAGCGGAAGGCGACCGTGCCGTCGTCGACCTCATGGTCGCCCAGGATCACGACGTACGGCACCTTGTAGAGCTCGGCGTCGCGGATCTTGGCTTGCATGCGCTCGTTGCTCGCGTCGACCTCGGCGCGCAGCCCGACGGCCGCCAGCCGGTCGACCAGCTCATGGGCCGGTGCGACGTGGCGGTCGGCGATCGGCACGATGCGCACCTGCTCGGGCGCCAGCCACAGGGGGAAGTCGCCCGCGAAGTGCTCGATCAGGAAGCCGATCATGCGCTCGTGGGTCGACAGTGGCGCCCGGTGCAGGCAGATGGGCGTCTGCTTCTGGTTGTGCTCGTCGACGTACGTCAGGTCGAAGCGTCCGGGTTGGGCGAAGTCGACCTGGTTGGTCGCCAGGGTGAACTCGCGGCCGATCGCGCTCTTGATCTGGACGTCGATCTTGGGGCCGTAGAAGGCGGCCTCGTCGTCGGCCTCGAAGAACGGGATCCCGGCGTCCGTCATCGCGCGCCGCACCATGTCCTCGGTGCGCACCCACAGCTCGGGCTGGTCGACGTACTTCTTGCCCAAGCCGTCGGGGGCGTGCTTGGAGAGCCGCATCCGGTACTCGTCGATTCCGAACAGCTCGAAGTACGCGAGGTACAGGTCGATCACCTTGAGGAACTCGGCTTCGAACTGGTCCTCGGTGCAGTAGATGTGGGCGTCGTTCATCTGCATCGACCGGACCCGCATCAGGCCCATCAGCGCGCCGGAATCCTCGTACCGGTAACAGGTGCCGTACTCCGCGAGCCGCAGCGGCAGGTCGCGGTAGGAGCGCGGCCGGGCCGCGTAGATCTTGTGGTGGAACGGGCAGTTCATCGGCTTGACGAAGTAGCGGACGTCGTCGAGCTCCATCGCCGGGTACATCGAATCCGCGTAATACGGCAAATGGCCGCTCTTGAGGAACAGCTGCTCCTTGGAGAGGTGCGGGCTGCGCACGCGTTTGTAGCCCGCCGCGTCCTCCATCTCCTTGGCCAGCCGCTCCAGCTCGTCGATCATCACCGTGCCGCGCGGCAACCACAGGGGCAACCCCGGGCCGACGTCCTCGTCGAGCACGAAGATGTCGAGCTCGGCGCCGAGCTTGCGGTGGTCGCGCCGACGGGCCTCCGCGACCTGCCACTCGTGCCGCTCCAGGTCCTCGGCGCTGCCGAAGGCGACGCCGTAGACGCGCTGCATCATCGGGCGGCGTTCGTCGCCGCGCCAGTAGGCGCCGGCGACGCTGGTGAGCTTGAAGTGCGGCGTGACGGAGCCCGTGCGCGGGACGTGCGGGCCACGGCACAGGTCCGTGAAGCCCGCCTCGGCATCGCCCTGCGCGTAGAAGGTGATCGCCACGTCCTCGGGCAGGTCCTCGATCAGCTCGACCTTGTACGGGTCGCCAGCGGCGCGCCAGCGCGCGAGCGCGGCGTCGCGCGGCACCTCGGTGCGCGCGAGCGGCAGGTCGGCGGCGACGATCGCGCGCATCCGCGCCTCGATCGCCTCGAGGTCCTCGGGCGTCAGCGACCGCGGCAGGTCGAAGTCGTAGTAGAAGCCGGCCTCGATCACCGGGCCGATGCCCATCTTCACGTCGCCGGGGGCGTGCCCCTCGGCCACCATCAGCTCTCGGACCGCTTGGGCGAGCACGTGGGCGAGCGTGTGGCGCTGGAGGAAGAGCAGGTCGTCGGCGTCGCGTTTGGTGACGATCGCCACCTGGGCGCCGTCGTGGACGGGGGTCATGAGGTCGGACAAGGCGCCGTCGAGGCGCGCGCCGAGGGCGGCGCGCGCGAGGCCGGGACCGATGGCGGCGGCGACGTCGGCGGCCGTCGCTCCCGCGGCGACCTCCAAGCGCTTGCCGTCGGGAAGGACCACGTGCATGGTTCACCTCGGGAACTGGGGGATCGGGGGCGCCGCGCGCGGACGCCACGGACCGGGTTTGCGCGTCCGGGACGCGCCCTCGGCCCAACGCACGACTCTAGCACGTGCCATACTGACGCCCATGCACCTCGTCGCCGTCGCGTGCAGCGACCCCGATCTCGCCCACGCGCTGCGCGGCTTCCGCGACGGCGAACGCCGCTTCCACCTGCATCCCGTCGCTCCGGCGGGGGTGCCTGCGCTGATCGACGCCCTCCGGGCCCTCGACTTCGCCGGCGCCCTGCTGCTCGATCCGCGGTTGCAGCAGGAGGCGGCGCGGGTGGTCGAACGCGCATCGCTCGACGCGCGCGAGCTCGGGGCCGTGGACGCCCTCGTCGTCACGCCGGCGGGCATCGTCGGCGACCTGCATCTGGGCCGCGCCGCCGGCGCTGCGCTGCGCGCTCGACTCTGGGATCCGCGCGGCGCCCACGCCGTGGTGCTGGGCGCCGACCTCGCCGCCCGCGCCGTGGCGCGCGAGCTGGCCACCGCGGGCATCGCGCACCTCACCGCGCTCGCCGCGGAGCGCCCCGACGCCGAGCGCGTCGTCGCGCGCCTGGCGGCGTCGACGTCGGTCGACGCGCGCGCGTACGGCGACCCCGCGGCGCTGCCTCGCTTGGAACGCGCCGACCTGATCGTGCGCGTCGACCCGGATGCCGACGTGCCGCAGTCGCTGTTCGGGCCGCACCTGACCGTGATCGATCTCGTGCCTGGGGTCCTGACCCCGTGGCGCCGGCGCGCCATGGACGTGGGCGCGCTCAGCCTGTCCGCCCGCGACGTCCAAGCGCACCTGCTCCACGCCGCCCTCGCGAGCGTGCTCGGCGCCGGAGTGCAGGTCGAACCCCTGCTCGCGCTACTGCACGAGTCCTGACTCACTTTTCTCGGCGCTGGGCAGGTCAGGCTAGGGGGGTGACCTCGTTCCCACCCATGCGCACCCTCGGCACGCTGTTGGCGGTGGCGCTGCTCGCTCTGGTTCCATCGGCCGCCGCCGAGGGGGAGTGGGTCCCCCTTCCGGGCGTCGTGCTCGAGGAAGCGGCCGGAGCCTCCGTGCTGCGCGTCGATGGCCGTGAGCTGGTGTACGTGCACGGCCTCGGTTGGCTCGCCGACCTCGATGCGCCGCCGCCGCGAAGCGAGGACGGGGTCGTGTTCGTCGCCGCTGCGGTGGCCGCCGCGCTCGATCGGGCCGCTCCAGAGGTCGCGGCGCCTGCCCCGGGTGGCGCGCACCTGCTCGCGGTGCGCGCGTCTGGCGACGTCGACGTCCGTTTGGTGCTCGATCTGGACGGGGTCGACGCCGAGGCCGTGCGCACCGTCGGCAGCGTCGGTCGCGCCGAAGCGGGCGCGCCCCTGCAGCTCGAGCTCCCCCTCGCCGGGTGGCCCGACGACCTGCCGACGACCGTCGGGGCCTTCGACCTGAGCTGGACCCGCTCGGAGGTCGGCGTGCGCCTCGAGGTCGGGGGCGTGGCGTTCGCCTACGACGTGTTCGCCCTGGCCGCTCCGACGCGCATCGTGCTCGATCTGCGCCCGGATCGCGACGGCGTGCCGGTGCCCGACGAGCTCGTCGAAGACCTCGCCCCCGGCGTTCGGTACCGCACCTTCCGTGCGCTCGGCTCGGGGGGGCCGAGCCGCGTGCACGTGCTCGAGGTCGCCCCGGGGGCTGGCGAGTGGCGGGTGGTCGGCGCCTCGGGCGACCCGCGTCCGACCGTCGAATGGGCGTCCGGCGCGTTCGCGGCCATCAACGGTGGCTACTTCGACACGGGCACCCGTTCGGCGATCGGTCTGTTCGTCGTCGACGGCGCGTGGGTGTCGCCGCCGTCGCGCGGGCGCGCCGCGGTCGGGTTCGGTCCCCAGGGCGTGGTGATCGACCGCGTGCAGGCGAGCTTCGGCGTGCGGGTCGATGGGCGCACCGTGCTCGCCGCATCCCACCCGGCGGCGGCGGAGGTGCAGGTGCACCCGGTGGCGGGCGGCTGGGCCGGTTCGGCGACCCAAGGGGTGCTGGTGCTCGACGCCGACGGCGTGGTGGTCGCCAACCGCGTCGGGCCCGTGCGCGTGCCCACCGATGGGCGCGCCATCGCCTACCCGCCGGAGGTGCGCGCCCTCGCCCTCGTCGACGAGGGGGCCGTCGTCGCGACCGACCTCGTGGTCTCCCCTGCGGCCTTCGCCGGCGTGCGCTACGCGGTCGAGGCGGGGCCGCTGCTGATCAAGGACGGCCGCCCCGCGTTCGAGCCCGAGCTCGAAGCGTTCGCACGAGGGGTGCGCATCCTGGACGAGGTGACGCAGCAGGCGGCGATCGGGGTGCGCGCCGACGGAACCGTGCTGCTCGTCGCGGCGGAGGCGATGAAGGCCGGCGACCTGGTCGCGCTGTTCGAAGCGCTCGGGGCTCGCGACGCCATGCGCCTCGACTCCGGCGGCAGCACCACCTTGGTTGCCGATGGGCTCGTCCTCAACCGGCGCACCGAGCGGGCGGTGGCGAACGCGATCGTCTGGCGCCTCGAGGCGCGCCCATGAGGCGCGCGGCGCACGCGCGCCGCCTCCTCGCCGGCCTGCTGGTGGTCGCGTGCGCCTCGGCGGGCTGGGTCGGCGCGCAGGGGGCGCCGCTCGCCGAGGTCGCGCTCGGCTTCCGAGGGGCGCCGGTGGCGGACGCCTGGAACCCGGTGCGCGTGCTGCTGCGCGACGTGGGCGCCGGCGAGGTGGTGCTGACGATCGACCAGGGCAGCCTCCTCGAAGGCGAGCTCCCGTGGACGGTCGTCCTCCCGATCGTCGGCGGTGGCGGCGTCCGCATGTTCGACGTCGACGTGTTCCTGCCCGCCTGGCGCTCCTTGCGTTGGACCGTCGACGCGGGTGGGCTCCGGCTCGCGAGCGGCGCGCTCGCCCGGACGGACGCGGATCGCCGCCCGGTCGATCTGGTGGTGTCGAGCCGTGCGGGCGAGGTGGTCGGCGCCCTCGGCGGCCGCGCGCTCGACGTCGCGGCGGTCGACCTTCCCGCGCGCGCCGCGGCGTACGGCGGGGTTCGGTCCGTGTGGCTCGACGGCAGCGCACCCCTGCCCGATCCCAGGGTCCTGGCGGCGGCGGCGGCCGGCGGCGCGATCGTCGTAGTCCAGGGTTCGGCCCAGTCGAGCGCGGAGCTCGCGGTGGTCCGAGCGTCCGCGGCCGACCAGGGGGGCTGGTTGGGGACCGGCGCCGGCGGTTGGTGGTTCGGCGACCCGCCCGACGGCGCCGCGCTGACCGCGGCCCGGCTGGACGTCGCCGCGCTGGCGACCGCGTTCGCCGCCGCCGACGCCGTCGACCTCCCGCGCTTCCCGCCGCCGCTGCACGTGGCTCTGGCGAGCGCGGCGTACGTGCTCCTGATCGCCGTCGCGTGGCGGGTCGGGGGCGCGGCCGGGGGCGCCACGTGGGCGTGGATCGTCGTCGCGGTGGGCGCGGCGACGGTCGTCGCATGGCGCCCCTCCGAGGCCCAAGTCGTTCAGCAGCGCGCGCTCCACGTCGCGTCGAGCGAGCTGTCGCTGCGGCAGCGGGCGATCGACCTGGTCACGCTGCCGGCGGCGACGGTCGGGATCGACGGCGTCGCTCGACCCGCGTCGCCGCTCCTGGGTGGTGTGCGCCACGGTCCGACCCCGCGCACGGAGGTGCAGCTCGACCGGTGGCGGGGGGCGTCGGTCCTGGAGGTGCCGCAGGCGGCGTCGGCGGCGCTCGCGTGGGGCTCGGACGGCGCCCCGCGTGCCGTGGGCGGGTTCGCGGTGACGAACGTCCGCGTGGTCGGAGGAGCGGCCTGGCCGCGGATCGAACCGGGCGCGGCGCCGGGGGTCCCGACCGACCCGGCGCCGCTGGTCGGCGCCGAGGAGACCTTCGAGGAGCTGCTGCCCGAGGGGACCGCGTGGGCGCGCAGCGGCGACGACTGGTACGTCCTGCTGCCGCTCGCAGGGCGCGTCCGGGTCGAGGAGGGGCGTCCATGAGCGCGTGGCGCGGCGTGTCCGAGCGACTCCGCGTCGGCGACCTACCGCAGGTGGGGCTCCTCGCGCTGACGGCGGTCGCCGTCGCGCTGGTCGCGTCGTGGCCCGCCCGACCCGGTTTGCCGCACGAGGGGTGGTACGCGGTGGCGCAGACGCGCTCGGTGGTCGTCGCCCTGCTCGCGCTCGGGTACGGCAGTGGACTGTTCCTCGAGGCGCCGCGGCGGATGGCGGCGACCGCGTTCGCGGTGTTGGTGGTCGCGGTGTCGACGCTGCCGCTCGAGCTCGCGGCGCACGGCGCCAGCGCGCCTGCGACGCCCGTGTGGTGGACGCTGGTGGCGACGCCCGTCGCGGTCGCGGGGCAGATGACCCTGGGCGCTGCGATCGGATCCCTCGCTCGCCTGCTGCGCGTCGGGTCGCTCCTCTTCGTCATCGTCCCGGCTGCGGTCGCGGGTGCGGTCGCCTTCGACGTCCGCGCCGGGGCCACGATCCTCAATCCGTTGACGGCGGCGCTCCAGGTCGCGCCCGGGTACCTGATCGCCCACGCCGGCCTCGGCGCCATCGGCGTGCTTCTGTGGGCCCGGCGCGTCCGCGCCTCGGCCGGCGCACGAAGGGAGCAGCGCGGATGAGCCAACCCCTGCTCCACGAGCGGGTGGCGCGCCGATGGTCGCGCGCGCGGCGGACCACGGCGGCCGCCGTGCTCGCCGCCGTGGCCTCGGTGGCCGCGTTGGCGCTCGCGGTGCCGACGGGCGTGCACGCGCTGGCGGTGGTGGTGGCCGCGGTCGTCGGTCTGGCGTGGCCGCAACGCGACCGGAAGCCGGAGGCGCTGCGCTGGATCGGTGCGCGCGTCGGTCTGGCGTACGAGACCGCGGTGGAGGCGGAGGAACGATCGGACCCGTTCGGGCTGTTCGACGCCGTGCGCACGCAAGGTCGGTTGGCCATTCGCGACGTCGGGGTGCCGCAGCCCTCGCCGTGGTGGCTGCCCGCCGCCCTGCTCGCGGCGACGCTGTGGGCTTGGGGGGCGTTCGTGGGGGTTCCGTGGACCGCACCGTGGGGGCCGGCAGGATCGGCTCCGGGTGCTCCGAGTCCCTCGCCGGTCGCCCCCCCTGCCGTCGCGGAGCCCGCCGACGCACCGCCCACCGAGGAGGCTCCGGCCACCGACCCTTCGGCGGCGCGCAGCGACGAAGCGTCCACGGGCTCGGCCGGAGGCGAAGGTGGGGCGAGCGACGGCAGCGGTGCCGACGGCAGCGCGTCGGAGCGCGACGCGCTGGAGCGGTTCGTCGAGGGGCTTCGGGAGCGGGAGGACGAGCCGGCAGCCGCGGCGGCGGCGGCGGACGCCGCCGATGGGGCCGACGAGCCCCAGCGCACGGAGGGCGCCGAGCGTGGCGACGGTGACGAGGCCGATGCGAGGGACCCCGATCCCGGCGGGGACGGCGAACCCACCGATGGCGAGGCGTCCGACGGCGACGGCGAGGGCGAGGAGCGCGCGGGCGAGGAGGGCGAGGAGACGGGCGAGGGCGAGGACCCCGGCCAAGCCGATGCGCCCGGCGACGGGACGCCGCAGGACGCCGGCGATCCGGCGGCCGAGGGGGAGGAGGGCGCGCAGGCGGGCGCCGCAGGCATCGACCCGGGCGAGGACCCGGGCGACGCCGGCCTCGGTGCCGGCGCCGAGGGCGATGCGAGCGACGCCGTGGCCGAGGATCCGCGGGCGCCAGACGCCCTTCCCTCCATCCTCGGCGCCGGGCCGGAGACGCCGATCGGCGGCGTCGCGTTGCCCGGAGCCGAGGGGGAGCAGGCGTTCCCCGAAGGCGCCGCGGGCGCCTCGTTCCGGCGGGCGGTCGAGGAGGCGCTCACCGAGGGCGAGGTCCCCGTCTCGTACCAAGAGGTCATCCGGAACTACTTTCGGTGACCGCCTCGCGGCCGGAGCGTCCGGGTCACGCGTCGATGGGGGTCGCATGCCAGCGGCCGCGACCACGGGTCAGGTCGGCGACGAGCGTGGCCAACTCCTCTGCTGCCTCGCGCAGCACGGTCCCCGTCAGCACCACCCCGTCGGGCTCGTAGTCCGGCGCGGCCACGACGACGTCGGGGCGCGACTGGAGGGTCCGCAGCAACGCGTCGGCATCGGCGAACGGGGCCGCGATGCGGAACGAATCGCGGTCGGGCACGGACGCGACCCCCGCGGCGTCGACCGCCTTCGCGACCGCGCCGCCGTACGCCCGCACCAGCCCGCCGGCCCCGAGCTTCACGCCCCCGAAGCGGCGGGCGACGACGGCCACCACCCGATCGAGGCCGCGCTTCTCGAGCACTTCGAGCATCGGCCGGCCGGCCGTGCCCCCGGGTTCGCCGTCGTCCGACCAGCGCCGGCCGTCGCCCCACAGCGTGGCCCAGCAGACGTGGCCAGCCTCCGGATGGGCGCTGCGCACGGCCGCGACCAGCGCCTCGGCCTCCTCCGGTGCGGCGAGCGGCGCGACGACCGCGACGAAGCGCGATCCCTTGATCACGTCCTCGTGTTCGGCGCGGCGGGCGAGGGTTCGGTGGGCCACGGCCCACGGTACCCGGCGCTCGCGCCGTGCGCGCACCGCGCCGGCGTCCAGGGGGCGTGGTAGTTTGCCCGTCCTAAGGCTGCGCCTGCGCGCGGCCGCCCGCGAGGTGACCCGATGCCGCTCGTGCTCTACGACACCCTGACGCGCCGCAAAGTGCCCTTCGAGCCGGTCGTCCCCGGTCGCGCCGGCATCTACTTCTGCGGACCGACCGTCTACTCCGAGCCGCATCTGGGCCATGCCCGCGGGCCGGTGGTGTTCGACGTCTTGCGCCGCTGGCTCGAGCACGAGGGCCTGACCGTGCGCCTGGTCATGAACGTCACCGACGTCGGCCACCTCACCGACGACGCCGATGAGGGCGAGGACAAGCTCGCGCGCCGAGCCGCGCTCGAGCGACTCGAGCCGATGGAGGTGGCCGAGAAGTACTTCTGGATCTACTTCGACGCGATGGCGCGGCTGCACGTGCGGCGGCCCAGCGTGATCCCACGCGCCACGGGCCACATCGTCGAGCAGATCGAACTGACCAAGGAGCTCCTCGAGCGCGGGCTCGCCTACGAGGTCGACGGCAGCGTCTACTTCGACGTGTCGTCGTGGGCCGAGTACGGCCAGCTCTCGGGGCGCGACCTGTCGGAACAGGTCGAGGGTACGCGCGTCGAGGTGCGCTCCGAGAAGCGCGATCCGAACGATTTCGCGCTCTGGAAGCGCGCCGAACCGACCCACCTGATGCGCTGGCCGAGCCCGTGGGGGGTCGGCTTCCCCGGGTGGCACATCGAGTGCTCGGTCATGAGCACGAAGTACCTCGGCGACGAGTTCGACATCCACGGCGGCGGCCTCGACCTCGTGTTCCCGCACCACGAGTGCGAGCTCGCACAGGCGCGCGCCGCCGGGAAGCCGTTCGCGCGCACGTGGATGCACTGGAACATGCTGACGCTCGACGGCGAGAAGATGTCGAAGTCCAAGGGGCACGTCGTGGAGCTCGTCGCGCTGTTCGAGCGCCACGACCCGACGGCCGTGCGTTTCCACCTCCTGCGCTCGCACTACCGCAGCGTCAGCGACTTCGCCGACGACGCCCTCGCCTCGTCGGCGCAGGGGTTGCGGCGCCTGCGCGCGGCCCACGCGACGTGGCGCGCGGCGGGGGGTTCGGCTCCGGACGAGGATCCCTTCGAGGCCGCCCGCGCCCGCTTCGCGGACGCGATGAACGACGACCTCCACACACCCGAAGCGATCGCGGTGCTGTTCGACGTGGTGCGCGATGCGAACCGCGCGCTCGAAGCGGGCGACCGCGGCGCGGCCGCGGCCGCGGCGACGCTCCTCGAGGAACTGCTCCACGGCGTGTTGGGCGTGCCCTGCGAGGCCGGCGGCGCCGAGGACGCCGACCTCCTGACCGGGGTCACCGACCTCGTGCTCGACGCGCGCCAGGCAGCGCGCAAGCAGCGCGACTTCGGCACCGCCGACGCGATCCGCGACCGGCTCGAGGAGCTCGGCATCGTGGTCGAGGACACGAGCGACGGCGCGCGCTGGCGGCGCGACGGCTGAGGCCGACGTTCGCCCACGGGATCTCGGCGCGAGCCCCGGAGGGACCCCCCCGGGGCTCGCTCGCTGCGGCACGCTGAGCGCGTGGCCGTCTCCGCGCCCGATCGACCCGACGCCGAGGCCCTTGCCTGGTTGGCGCTGGCGCGCGCGCCGGGGCTCGGTCCGGTGCGCGCGGCCGCCCTGGTCGACGTCTTCGGCAGCGCGTCCGCGGCGGTGGCCGCACGCGGCCGCGCCGCGCCGTCCGTTCCCGGGCTGTCGGCGGATCGGGCCCGGGCCGCGCTGGCGACCGTCGACGTGGCGGGCGCGGACGTCGAGGTGGCGCGCGGTGCTCGGGTCGGCGCGCGGCTCGTGGCGTTCGGCGGAGGCGACTACCCGGCGCTCTGGCACCCTTCGGACGGCTGGCCACCGGTCCTCTGGGTGCGTGGGGCATGGCCCGCGGCGCTGCGTGCGCCATCGCCGCACGCGCTCGCCGTCGTCGGCGCGCGGCGGGCGTCGGGCGAGGCGTGCGCGTTCGCCGCGTCGGTGGCCGAGCGGGCCGCCTGGGCCGGTGCGTGGGTGGTCTCGGGCCTCGCGTTCGGCGTCGATGCCGCGGCGCACGCTGGCGCGATCGATGCCGCCCGCGGTGGGGCGCCGGCCGCGACGATCGCCGTGCTCGCCTCCGGCGTCGACCGCCCGACGCCCGCGGCGCACCGCGACCTCGCGCGCTCGGTGCTCGACGTCGGCGGCGGCTTGGTCGCGGCGGCCGCCATCGGCGCCGCACCGCCGCCCGGCGGCTTCCCGGTGCGCAACCGCTGGATCGCGGGGCTCTCGGGCGCCGTCGCCGTCCTCGAGGCCGGGGCGACGTCCGGCGCGCTGCACACGGCCTCCGCGGCGCTGGAGCTCGGGCGCGAGGTGCTCGTCGCCCCCGCGCGCCCATGGGACGCCCACGCGGCCGGTTCGCTCGCGCTCCTCGGCGACGGCGCGCAGCCCCTGATCGACCCGGACGACGGCTGGCGGGCGCTGCCGACCGCCGGGACCCTCGGGGCGCTCATTCGCGGCCCGCTCCACCACGTCCCGGCACCCGCTCCGTGGGACGCCCTGCTCGGCGACGCTCCCCTCGACGTCGCGGACCTGGCCGCCGCGAGCGGCCTCGCGATCGGCGCGGCGCTCGCGGCGCTCGAGGCAGGCGTGATCGCAGGCTGGGCCCGCCGCGGTGGCGCCTCCGGGTACCGGCGGACGGCGGCCAGGGTGGCGAACGGGTGAAGGATCGGTGGGCGAAGTGGGACCCACGCCGTAGACACTCGCGCGCGGGGGCGGGTACGCTTAGGGAGCATCTTAGTCGCGTACGACGGGCCTCGCGGTCGCTTCCGCAGGCGGCCGTTCGCGGCGTCCGGTGCAGGGATGGAAGGAGATCGATCACTTTGAAGAAGCTCATCATCGCTCTCGTCGTCACGCTCGCCTCGCTGGGCGTGGCCCTAGGCCAAGGCCTCACGGTCTGGACCACCTTCGGGGATCAGACCCTCGAATGGCTCCAGGGTGAGGCCGAATCGTTCTCGGGCGCCTTCGGCGTGCCCGTGAACGTCGTCAAGCTGGACCTGGGCGAACTGCAGCAGCAGGCGCTCCTCGCCGCCCCGCAGGGCGAGGCCGGCGACCTGTTCGTCGGCATCCCGCACGATCAGCTCGCCGGCCTCGCCGAGGGCGGCGTCCTCGCCGACATGTCGTCGTACGCCACCGCCGGGTACCTCGCCGACCTCGGCGAGCAGGCGCGCCTCGCGTACACGTATGCCGGCCGCCTCTTCGGCCTGCCGATGTTCGTCGAGGGCCCCGCGCTGGTCATCAACACCGACCTGGTGCCGAACCCGCCGGCCACGTACGAAGCCTTCGTCGACCTCGCGCAGGAGCTCACCACGGCCGACACCTTCGGGTTCATGTTCGACGCGCCCAACTTCTACTTCGCCTACGGCTGGATGCACACCTTCGGTGGCTACGTCTTCGGTCGCGACGCGACCGGCAGCCTCGTCGCCGACGATCTCGGTGTGGCCAACGAGGGCGCGATCCGCGGCGCCCAGGCGCTCAAGGACCTGCGCTTCGCTTACGACCTCATCCCGTCGGGCACCAACTACGACGTCGCCAACGGCCTCTTCATCGACGGCTCGCTCGCGATGATCTACAACGGGCCCTGGGCGATCAGCCAGTACCGCGAGGCCGGCGTCAACGTCGAGATCCTCCCGGTCCCGCCGCTCGCCGACGGCACCGAGTTCAGCGGCTTCATGGGCGTGCAAGGCGTGCTCATGAACCAGTTCAGCACCCAGAAGGTCGACGCCGCGAACTTCGCCAAGTGGATCACCCGCGCCGACGCTCAGGTGACCCTCGCGCGCATCTCCGGCCGCATCCCCGCGTCCGAGAGCGCGCTGGCCGAGGTCAGCGACGATCCGATCATCGCCGGGTTCGGCGCCGCGCTGCTCGACAGCGAGCCGATGCCGAACATCCCGCGCATGGGCCAGGTCTGGGGCCCGATGGGCAGCGCCCTTTCGATCATCCTCGAGACGGCCGACTCCGACGTCGCGGGCGCGCTCGAGGCCGCCCGCAGCGAGATCGCTGGCCAGTGACCCCGTAGGGTCGCTCAAAGGTCTTCCGGTGGCCAGGGATCCGTTCCCTGGCCACCGGCCCACAAGGGGGTACCCGCCATCGACCTCTCGAGCCCGCGCGACTTCCTCCCCAAGGCGCGCACCACCACCGGCGGTCTCGTCAAGTCGCTCCTCCTGCTCTCCGCCGCCCTCGCCTTCGCTGGGGCGGTCGGCGCGTTCGGCCTCGTCGCCCTGCGCTCGGTATGGCCCGACCTCCCCACCTGGGCCGCGCT